>NZ_PXNU01000019.1:0-141704 GCF_041300735.1 Phaeobacter sp. SYSU ZJ3003
ATCGAAGGCGTCACATTCACCGACGGTGTCGCCCAGAGCGCCGCCGAAAACCGCGCCGCCTGATCAGGCCGCGTCACCCAAAATCCCGCATAGCTCGGCGGCGGCGCCCGGTTTGCGCTCAACTACAAACACATCGGTCGCAGCGGCATTCAGCGAATTTCCTGTGATCTGACACAGACCGACCTTCTGCAAATGGTGCTATTCGCCGAAGCGCTCAACCTGCGCAATCGCCTCGCCCCCCCGGCTGCATCAGATGTAGCAATCGATGGGTTGCAGGTCTCCTTTGTCCCGGCGCAGCGGGAGCTCATTCTTGAGCGGCAATCTGGCTACTCCCAAAAGACCGCCCGCATGCCGGTTGACGTCTTTCTCTCCGAAATGGCGGGCATGACCGACATTTGCCTTGCCCGCGCCGAGACGTCAAAGAATGGACCTGCCCTGAAGAGCATGCTGGCGGAGTGCAGACCGCCAGCAGAGTTCGAAAGGCTGTTGGAGTTAGACCTAGCTGATCTGGCTATGCACCAGCTGCGGGAGATTGCGCTGCTGATCCTTGCGCAGGACGCCGCCACCCGCGGCTCTGCGCTCGCCCGCAAGCTGCACGGAAAGAAATCACAGGATCAAGCGCGTGAGGCGGTCATCAGCCTTGTTTTGACGCTCGCCGCTGAATGTGTGCCCGGTTCCACCTAAAGAAGCCACCCCAAGGCGAACAGCCCGCTCTCGGCTCAGGCGCCGCCCAGCGTTTCTCTGCTCTGCGGCGCCATAACTCCAACGAGTAACACCGCCGCAAACAACCGCCGTATGCCGCGGTTAGGGTGAAAGGTCGATGCACCGCCGGAGTGTCGCGTCGCGGTGCACAACTGAAACGCCGACATATCCAGACTTGAGGAATTTCAAAAGGTATGGCAGCCGGGAACCTCCAACTGAGCGACCATCGGAAGTCGATAACAACAATGCCGCACACAGACCGTCTCCAAACCGATTGCTCGAAATGCGCAGCCCTTTGCTGTGTTGTACTGGCTTTCGACAAGGGCGAAGACTTTGCTTTCGACAAGAACCCTGGCGAACCTTGCAGGAATCTCTCGGGGCATCGCTGCAGCATCCACGAAAAGCTGACGCAGGAAGGCCTGAAGGGGTGCGTTGCCTATGATTGTCTGGGGGCCGGTAACCGCGTGATCCAAGACGTATTCGGGGGGCAGACTTGGCGAACCGAGCCGCGCCTGATGCGTGTGATGATGGAGGCTTTTCATGGTATGTGCGAGGTTCATAAGCGTATCGACCTGCTGCGTGCCGCCGGGACCCTCCCCCTGAAGCCACAGGACGAGCAGATCCGTTGCAGCTTCCTTGACCGCCTCGAGGATGACCACTGGAGCGGCCCCGACCTCCACGATTTCGAGGTCGGCCTGGCGCTTGAAATCGACATTTTCATGCACGGAGTTCAGCGAGAGTTTCCAACCTTTCTGCCCGAATCTCCTTAAACTTGGAACCTGCAACGTTTTCAAGAACTGCTTCGGCCGCGCGGGCCTACGTGGGTCAGGTTCGTTAGTCGGGATCTAGACGAAACAACAGGACGTCAACCAGCCGCCGCTACCGCCGCACAAAAAGGGCAACCCTCAATTCCCCCAGCGGTAGCCTGACAAAAGCGACTTGGACTTTTTATTTGAAATCAAAGTGGTGCGGGTGAAGGGACTTGAACCCCCACGCCTTGCGGCGCCAGAACCTAAATCTGGTGCGTCTACCAATTCCGCCACACCCGCACTGGCGCAGCACCTTCCGGCGCTGCGTGAGCCGCTGAATAGCAAAGCCCGCCGCAGGATGCGAGAGGAAATCGCACCGGAGCCACACTATTCGATTGCGGCACCAAAGACACATCTCAGCCACAGCTTCCCCCATAAGCGAAAAATTGCGCAGACGCGGGCGCGCCAAATGGCTAGTGTCTGAAAAAAACAAATAAAATGCTACTGAGGCAGAGCGAGAGACCCCATGAAACCGCACGCGAATCCGCCTGCGCAGCATATCGTTGCGCGCATCCTGCAAAGCCGCCGCGAGCAGACCGGCAGCCACGCGGCCCAAAGTTCCGTTACGCTGATTACCGGCACTCCGATCCAGACCCAAGACGGCGCTTTGGCCGTTGAGACTCTGACAGCCGGGGATCAGTTGATTACACGGACGCAGGGCCTCACTCCGCTGAACAAGATTCGCAAATCCCGCGCCATGATGCATGCGGTCCGCTTCACAGCCGGATCGCTTGGGCACACTCAGCCGGGCGGAGATTTGCTGCTGCCGCTGAACCAGCAGGTTCTGATCCGAGACTGGCGCGCCAAGGCGATGTTCGGACAGCCCCAGGCCGTTGTGCCTGCGTTCGAACTGATCGATGAGGAGTTCATCCGCGACGAAGGCATGCAGATGTTGGAACTCTGCTCCCTGACCTTTGACCGCCCCCATGTGATCTACGCGGGCGGCATGGAGATCGCCACCTCCCGCGCGGCAGGCGACAATCTGCGCCCTGCGGCTTAAAACCCTAGCTTGCGAAATACGGCTGGGATCTGCTCTGGCAGGTCCTCGGCGATCAGTCCGGGGCCGAATTCCAACGCGCAGTCCACATGCAGCCAGGCGGCACTCTCGGCGGCCTGCATCGGGGCAAAGCCTCGCGCCAAAAGGCCGGTGATGAAGCCCGCGAGCACATCCCCCGACCCGGCGGTCGCCAGCCAGGGCGCTGCGCGATCATAATGGGCGGAATTCACCGAGCAGCGCCCATTCGGCGCGGCGATAACCGTATCGGCGCCCTTGAACAGCACCACGCATCCTGCCCGCGCGGCGGCCTCGCGCGTGGCGTCCACCTTGGAATAGGCCGGGCCTTTGGTGGCGGGCGCATTCAGTTTCGCGGCAACATCCGGGAACAGCCGCGCAAATTCGCCGCCATGGGGCGTCAGCACGCAGTTTTCATGCAACATGGAAAAGAGCTCTTCCGGCGCCTCGCCAAAGGCTGAGAGCGCATCGGCATCCAGCACCGTGGCCCGTTTGGCCACCAGGGCCGCAGGCACAAGATCCCGCGCGCGATCAAGGCCCATTCCGGGGCCAAGGCAGAGCGCATTGAGGCGGCTATCCTCCAGCACCTGAGCCAGAGCCTCAGCATCTACCACCCGTTGCAGCATCAAAGCGGTGATCTGGCAGGCGACCTCCTGCTGGGCACTTGGCGGCACGCCAAGCGTCACCAGCCCCGCCCCGATCCGCAGCGCGCCCCGCGCCGACAGCCGCGCGGCCCCCGTCTTACCCGCCCCCCCCGTCAGGATCAGTGCGTGGCCGTGGGAGAATTTGTGGCCGGAGCCTTTGCCAACCAAGGATGGACTGGCCAGTTGTACAATATCTCCCGGCGGGACCGCCGGGCAGCCCCCGACCGCCCCTATGGGCGGGGGCTTCACCCCCACCCGCGGACGGGGGATGCCCTTGAGGCCAATGTCCTTGACCACGAGTTTCCCACAAAGCTCTGATCCGCCTCCAAGGAAATGACCCAGTTTTTGCTGATGGAATGTGACCGTTAGGTCCGCTCCAATAGCAGCACCAAGCGTCTGCCCACTATCTGAGCAGACACCACTGGGAAGGTCGACCCCAACGACCCGCACACCGTTTTCCGCCAATAGAGATCGTGCTGTTGAAAAGATAGTGAACAGACCCTTTAACGGTCGCGTTAGGCCAGTTCCAAACAGCGCATCAACGAGAAGATCAAACCGATCAGGCGTTCTTAGGCTGTCATCCAGCAGCGGCGGAGGATCGATGGCCCGTACCGTCACATCTCCCATCTCCGACCATCGCTCATAACTCGCCTTTGCATCGGGAGGTAGCCTGTTCGGCTCGCCGTAGAGGAACACCTCCACCTCCCAGCCGCGTTCCTTCAACAGCCGTGCAACCACAAAACCGTCGCCACCATTATTGCCAGGGCCACACAGGACCAGTGCACGGTATCCATCGTGTTCAATTTCAGGCCATTCCTCGAAAATCGCCTCCACGACGCCCTGCCCGGCCCGCTCCATCAGCTCAAGGCCCGTGACCTCGCCTGACTCGATTGCGGCCTGTTCGATGGCGCGCATCTGGGCAGCTGTCAGCAGTTCGGTCATTCTCCAGGCTCCCGCGATTCAATTCTGATTATTTTTTGTGCGCAGTGATTATTTTTTAAACACCCGCGCCCATTTTGCAGGCTGATTTTCCGGCATCTTTGGCGGCATCCATTGTCGCCAGCATTTAGAAATGATCTAACCAGCTTCGACAAGGTTGTGAGGAGCCCACGAGATGAAAAAGATCGAAGCCATCATCAAACCGTTCAAACTGGACGAGGTGAAAGAGGCGCTGCAGGACGTCGGTGTACAGGGCCTGTCCGTGATCGAGGTTAAGGGCTTTGGTCGCCAGAAGGGGCACACGGAACTTTATCGCGGCGCCGAATACGTCGTCGATTTTCTGCCCAAGGTGAAAATCGAGGTGGTTCTTGACGACGATCAGGTGGACGGCGCGATCGAATCCATCGTGAACGCGGCAAAGACAGACAAGATCGGCGACGGCAAGATCTTCGTCAGCCCGGTCGAGCAGGCCATCCGCATCCGGACCGGCGAAACCGGCCCCGACGCACTTTAATACCAGATATCGCCAGCGCGCCGAGATTGCCAAAGGCAGCGTAGCGGGTTGGCGCAGCAACACACGAATTTTCTTACGGAGAGGAAAGCACCAATGAGCAAGGACGCAGTTCTGAAGCTGATCAAGGACGAGGAAGTCGCCTATGTCGACATCCGGTTCACCGACGTACGTGGTAAACTGCAGCACGTCACCGTAGACGTGGACATGGTCGACGAGGATTTCCTCGAAGAAGGCTTCATGTTCGATGGCTCCTCCATCGCGGGCTGGAAATCGATCGAAGCTTCGGACATGAAGCTGATCCCCGACACCGAGAGCGCCTATATCGACCCGTTCTACGCGGAAAAAACTATCTGCATCCACTGCTCGGTTGTTGAGCCCGACACCGGCGAAGCCTACGAGCGTGACCCGCGCGGCACCGCACAGAAGGCCGAAGCCTACCTGAAGTCCAGCGGCATCGGCGATGCGGCGTTCATGGGCCCGGAAGCGGAATTCTTCCTGTTCGACGATGTGCGCTTCTCCAACTCGATCAACAAGGTGTCCTATGAAGTCGACGCGACCGACGCGTCCTGGAACACCGATGCCGAGTATGAAGTTGGCAACATGGGCCACCGTCCCGGCGTGAAGGGCGGCTACTTCCCGGTCAACCCCGTCGACGAAGCACAGGACCTGCGTTCCGAGATGCTGTCGACCATGAAGCGTCTGGGCATGAAGGTGGACAAACACCACCACGAGGTTGCCTCCTGCCAGCACGAACTGGGCCTGATCTTCGACAGCCTGACCAAACAGGCGGACGAGCTGCAGAAATACAAATACGTGATCCACAACGTCGCGCACGCCTACGGCAAATCGGCAACCTTCATGCCGAAACCGATCGCAGGCGACAACGGCACCGGCATGCACGTGAACATGTCCATCTGGAAAGACGGCAAGCCGCTCTTTGCTGGTGACAAATATGCGGACCTGTCCGACGAAGCCCTGTGGTTCATCGGCGGCATCCTGAAGCACGCGAAAACGCTGAACGCCTTCACCAACCCGTCCACCAACTCCTACAAGCGTCTGATCCCCGGCTTCGAAGCTCCGGTTCTGCGCGCCTACTCCGCCCGTAACCGTTCCGGCTGCGTGCGTATTCCGTGGACCGAAAGCCCGAAAGCCAAGCGCGTCGAGGCCCGCTTCCCCGATCCGGCCGCAAACCCCTACCTGGCGTTTGCAGCCCTGCTGATGGCCGGCCTGGACGGCATCAAGAACAAGATCGATCCCGGCGAAGCCATGGACAAGAACCTTTATGATCTGCCCGCCGAAGAGCTGGCCGACATTCCGACCGTCTGCGGCTCCCTGCGCGAAGCGCTGGAATGCCTGGCGGCCGACCACGAGTTCCTGCTGCAGGGCGATGTGTTCACCAAAGACCAGATTGAGGGCTACATTGCGCTCAAGATGGAAGAGGTCGAAACCTACGAGCACACCCCGCACCCGGTTGAGTACGGCATGTACTACAGCTGCTAATAGCTGCGGCAGTCGAAACCATGAAAGAGCGCCCATCGGGCGCTCTTTTTCATTCACAGGTCCGGTCTTCACTGGACCAACCAGTGGCAGTCTTCAGATATGGAGCGGTGTGGGCGCTTCAGAAAAGGTTAAGCTCTGCCACCATAATGTCGTAGGGTGCGACATGAGTTTCTCAGAATAGCGAGCGTTCATAATGCAGAAATTCAGCCTCAGGGATCTTGAGCTGATCGACGGCCCGCCCCACCCGGAATTCGACAACCTGACCCGGTTGGCACAACGCACCATTGGCGCCCCGGTGGCTCTGCTCTCCACCATCGACAGCGACGCAGAACGTCAATTCTTCATCAGTCAGACCGGGCTTAGCGGCCCGGCGGCAGAGGATCGGCACGCGCCTCTGTCTCATTCCTTTTGCCAGCACGTGATCCAAAAGGATGCCCCCGTGACTGTTGAAGATGCCCCCAACCCTCCACCGGATCTGGGCACGGGTATTGCCCCGGGGCTTGGCATTGGTTCCTATCTTGGCGTGCCGGTTTATCGACCCGGCGGTGTACCCGCTGCGGTGCTGGCGGTAATCGATGACAAACCGCGCGCCTGGACTGAGGTGGACATATCCCTGCTGCGGCAACTGGCCTTTTGCGCCACCGATGCGATCCGGACGCGGGCAACCCTGCTTGAAATGGCACATATCAACCGGGAGAGGCGCGAATTCACTTATGCGGTTTCGCATGATCTGAAATCGCCAGCCAATACGCTCAACCTGCTGCTGCAGGAGCTGGATGCCGAACGCGACCGGCTGAGCGAGGACGGAATTTTCCTGCTGGAGCAAAGCCAGAAGACCGCAGCCCGCATGATGCGGCAGATGAATGACATTCTGGAATACTCCCGCGTGGTTGGCGCCCGCATCCAAAAGCGGGACATCGATCTCAACACGCTGGTGGGCGAGCTGGTGCAGGATCTGCAAGGCGAGATCCTGCATGCCGGGGCCACCGTCGACATTGGCCCCCTGCCGGTGGTGACTGGCAACCGAATGCAATTGCGCTGCCTATTTCAGAACCTGATCACCAATGGCATCACCTTCCGCTCAGGCGCGCGCAAACCCATCGTCTCCATTACGTCCGTTTCCGGGGCCAACAAGGGGCAGGAACGCATCGACGTCACCGACAATGGCGCTGGGATCTCAACCTCAGATCAGCAGCAGATTTTTCAGCTGTTCAAGAAGCTGCACAACCCGAATGAATACGATGGCACCGGCATCGGACTGACACTCAGCCGCCGGATCTGTTCCAACCACAATGGCCTGCTGGAAGTGTCCTCTGAGGTCGGACAAGGCTCCACCTTTCGGGTTACCCTACCAAGCGGATCCTCTGCGAACTGAACCGATCAACCGCGTTCGGCCATCGCTGTGGATGACAAAGGCAAATGCGCGGGGCAGTCATTCTTGAACCCCGCCCGTTCTGCCTGTAAAGCCGTCGCTCCCCGGACCCGCAGGAGACAGGCCAATGACCGCCCCCATGACTTTAGGCATCGATTTTGGCACCTCCAATTCGGCGGCAGGTGTGGCGGCGGGCGGGCGCCCCTGGCTGATTGAACTGGAACCGGGCGAACAGACCCTTCCCACTGCCGTTTTCTTTGATCCCGACAGCGGCAAGATGCGCATAGGACGCAGCGCCACCCGGGCGCTGATTTCCGGCGACGAGGGCCGCTTCATGCGCGCCCTCAAAAGCCTCCTTGGAACGCCCCTGCTGCACGAGGAACGTCGCCTTGGCGGGCAGCGAATGACCCTTTCGGCGGTAGTCACCCAGTTTCTGGCCGAGGTCAAAGCCCGCGCCGAGGCGCAGACCCACATGACATTCACCCATGCCCTGTCGGGCCGTCCGGTGCGGTTTCACAGCCGCGATGAGGCCCGCAATGCCCAGGCCGAAGACGACCTCCGTGCCTGCTACCTGGCTGCCGGATTTCAGGACGTGCGCTTCATGCTGGAGCCCGAAGCGGCGCTGCGCGCAACCGAGGCCCGCTCGGGGCTGGGGCTGATTGTCGATATCGGTGGGGGCACTTCGGACTTTACCGCCTTCCGGCAGGACGCTGACGGCACCACTGATATTCTGGCCTCCTACGGGATTCGTCTGGGCGGCACCGATTTCGACCAGAAGATCAGCCTAGCCCGTGTTATGCCGCTTCTGGGGCGTGGTAGCAGCATCCGCAACAGTTTCGGCAGCGGCACCCTGCCCGCGCCGAACCGGATCTACAACGATCTGTCCAGCTGGCAGATGATCCCGTTTCTTTATACGCCCGAGCACCGCCGCGCCGCACGTGACCTCCAGCAACAGGCGAGCGAGCCGGACAGGCTGGCGCGCCTCGTTAGCACGCTGGAGGATGAACTGGGCCACGACATCGCCTTTGCGGTGGAGCGCGGCAAGATCGCAGCCAACCAACCGCAGGACGCCGACGCACAGATCGATCTCAAGGTTCTGGAGCGCGGCCTGCAGGCCTCTCTTTCTGGCGATGACATCTCGGCCCTACTGGAGGCACAGATGCAGGAACTGGCCGAAACCGCCGCAGAGACACTGAAACTGGCAGGCACTGCTCCGGAAGAGGTTAACCGCATCGTTCTGGTTGGGGGCTCGGCGCTGCTGGGCTGTCTGCAGCAGGAAATTCAGCAGCTTTGCCCCGGCGCGACGGTGGAAAACCGTCATGCGCTGACGGCCGTGGCTGACGGATTGGCCATCGCCGCCGCCGAGGCCTTTGCCTGAGAGCAACACCAGCGCCGAAACGCGCCATATGTCCGTATATTTTCTGCGCGAGAGCGGTAGGCTGGAGGCATCCAGTTCCAGTTTCCGAAGGTTTCCGCCATGCGTATTTTGCCAGTTCTTTGCCTGACCCTGACCTCTTTGCTGCCGGTCGCCTCTGTGGCCGCCTCCTGTGGCAACACCTCTGCGGGCTTTGCCAGCTGGAAGGCAGAGTTTGCCGCCGAGGCCAAGCGCGCGGGCGTCAAGCGCAAGGGGCTGAAGGCATTGGCACAGGCACAATACGCCAGCCGCACCATCGCCGCCGACCGAAACCAGAAAAGCTTTCGTTACAGCCTGGAAAAATTCATGCAGCTGCGTGGATCAGCCACGATTGTTGCGCAGGGCCGCAAACGCAAGGCCCGCAATCCGGAATTCTATGCGGCGCTGGAAAAGAAATACGGCGTGCCCGCAGGTGTCCTGATCGCCATTCATGGTATGGAAACCGCCTTTGGCCATTTCATGGGCGACAGCCAGGTGGTCTCTGCCATCGTGACCCTGACCTACGATTGCCGCCGCTCTGATTTCTTCCGGCCCCATGCTATCGGCGCGCTGAAGCTGGTGGATCAGGGCGCGATCACCCCCGCGACACTCGGCGCCAAACATGGCGAGCTCGGCCATACGCAATTCCTGCCCGGAAATGCGCTGACCTATGGCGTGGACTGGACCCGCGACGGGCGCGTTGATTTCTATGATCAACAGGATGCGTTGGCTTCGACCGCGAATTACCTGCGCAAGAAAGGCTGGAAACGCGGCAAGGGCTACCAGCCGGGGCAGCCGAACTACAAAGTCCTGAAACAATGGAATGCGGCAACCGTTTATCAGCAATCGCTGGCCATCATGGGGCAGCAGATCGACGGCTGAATCTCGGGCTTGGCGCGCGGCCGCGGATTGCTGGCAAGGGCGCCGACTGAGTCCATTCCCCCATACTGCGAACAGTCCATTCATTTGCCGTGCATTGTAATCACTATGGCATCAACATGGCCGCAGAGCGCCCGGTTTCAGCCACATTCGGCGGGGGCTTGTGCCAAACACGACTGACATCACATTGTTTTTATTCGAATAAAAATTTAGCGACCTGCCCTGGCGGGATTTTTAACCCCACCCCTCAGAACCTGTTCGGATGCCTCACTTTGTGCCTTTTCCCTTTGTAATCTTGGGTTAACGGCACCCCGAACGAAGGAGGCTTGAGAATGACACAGGTAGAACAGTTCAAAGGCAGGCTCGGTTTCAAGACCCGCAGCAACCGGCTCCTCAACAAGGGGCTGATCCAGGCGGTCGACATGCTTGAGGAATACGGCCACCCGATGGCGCAGATCAACACTCGGGCGGCAAACCGGGTCGAGATGGAAGGCGATCAGTACCGGGTTATCCTGCGGCTGCGGCGCCTACCGCTGCGGCTTGGCATGCATGTCCCGGCGGGCCTTTCTGCTCCGGCAATCTTCCTTGAGGTCACCATGGAGCGCCTCTACCCCAGCGGCAGCGATAGCGAGATCACCGAGATCCTGCTCGCGGTACTCCTGCGCCGTCTGGCCGAAACGCTATCGCCCACGGTGGTGTTCTGGCAGGACGCGCCCAAGGCGATGACCTGCGACGCTTTTCTCGGCGTCTTCAACCTGCATCACGCGGAAGACATGGCAGATACGGCAGAGGCGCAGGCCACGGCCGAAAGGACGCCGGGCTCCCTGCTCAGCCGCCCGGCGTCCGACAATATCCACCCACGTAGTGCCTTACCGCGGCGCCGCTCCGCCCGGGCTGCCCTGCCCGCGCCCTCCCCGTTCAAACCGACCGGCAAATCGCGGACCTCGGCAAAACTGTTTGCCCCCCGCAGCGGCGCAAACCAGGCGCCCGTGGCCGGGAAGCCGCGCGGACGTTCCTGTTTCGCGCCGGTGGATGCGATGGCAGATGATTTGGACCAACAATGCGCCCGCCACGTGCGCACCGATCCAGCACACGCCGATCAGGTCGTGGATCTTTCAGGCCTAAAACCCGCTCAAGGCGGTGCGCGGGCGCAAGGCATCGTGACATGGGCTGCCACCGGACTGGTTGCGATGCTGTCGGCGCCCGCTGCCCTGCTGCTTTTGCTGGTTGAATTGCTCAGGGGCTCCCAGCTGACCCCGCGCAGGCAAGCCCTGAGCCTTGGTGTCTTTCTGGCCCTGTTGCAAAGTACGGAAATGGTTCAAGCCGCAGCAAAGGTCCTGAAGCTGCCAACCCCCTGAACTCCGGAGCCCCCGGACCAGAGGGCGCCTTGCCGGATGCAGCCTATACGGTCTCGATATCCTGCTCGTCCTGCTGCCATTGGCGCAGGACGTCGGCGCGGCTCAGCACGAAGGTGTGGATCGAAAAGACAACCGCGCGGGTGCGAGGCAGACGCAGAATGCTCTGCGTTTCGCTGCGCATGAACCCGGCTTGTTCGCTGCGCGGCTGTTCGCGCGGCGCATCGGCGCTGCGGGGCTGGTGCAGCATCGGATCGTGATACCACAGCGCATTGAACCGCCACAGCGGGCGATCCACCTGCACGCCGTCAAACAGCCGCTGCACCCGGGCCGCAATATTGGCGTCATAGCTATCGACCGGCACGTGAATGGCAATCAACGGACGCATGAATTTTTCAGACAATGTCCAGCTTGCCGGGAAACACAGAACCGCGCCGGTTAGCACGTGCTCCGCCGCGCCTTCGGGTTTCTCCAGAATGCAGAAATCCTGCTGGGTGACCCGGCCAAGGGTTCCCAGGGGATCCTGCCAATCGATCTCTACCGTCACCCCATCGGGGCGTTGCACGTGCCCCTTTGCGCCGGGATAAAGATGCGCCAGTACCCGCTCGAGCAATTCTTCGGCAGCGGGACGGCCGCCCTCATCCAGCATCAGGACCTTGTCCCGGGCCGTGTCCAGCAGGCGCTCACGCTCCGCCATCTGCGCGGCAAAGGCATCATCCGAACGCAGCCAATCGGCCACCGGCAAAGGTTTGATCCCCGGCAGACGTTGCGAGGCAAGCGGGTTGTACGGGATCTGTGTCTGTAGAATCGCTGTCATGTCACGGTGCTAGCATAAATTTGATCAAAAGGAGGAGGCCCTGTGTCCCGTTCAGCCAAAAACCACTAATAAATCACGCGACCCACCGTCGCCGAGGCAGGTTTAGACGCACTGCCGTCAGCAGGCACTGGCCCCGCGCAGAAATCCCGGCAGTTTCTCACGCACTACCAGCACACTAGGCGCTGTTGTTCGCTCTTCCAGCCGGTCCACAGGTACCCACTCCAGCGCGTGGGATTCGTGGCTGACCTGAATTTTCCCCGCCGCAGCGCGGAACAGGAAACGCACGTCATAGTGCAGATGTGCGCATTCTTTGGGCGATGCCGGAATTTCATGAATATCGACGTCAAACACCTGCGGCGACAACATCTCAAGCCGGGAAAGGCCACTTTCCTCATAGGCTTCCTTTTGGGCCACAAAGGGCGCATCGGCAATCCCGTCGCAATGGCCGCCGAGCTGCAGCCAGCGGTCCAGTTTTGCGTGGTGGGTCAACAGGACAGACGACATATCCGCAGAGAGAACAAAGGCCGAAGCGGTAACGTGCCCGGTGGCCGGATCGCGACCAAAGGCGCGGGGTTCTGACGCACAGAACCGGCCAAGACGGAACCACATGTCATGGTCGCGTACTGTTACAGGGCTGTACCCTCCGATGCCGATGATGTGCTCCATGGTCTCGCCCCTTCACCTTCACGTGTTATTTTCGGCCCGCGCCTTGCCGAACCCCGCCTGCTGCCGCACCTTAGGATCGAGAAAACCAAAGGCCAATCTTCCATGCCCACAGAACGCATCACGTTTCCCGGACACGCCGGGACCGCGCTAGCGGCGCGCCTCGACCTGCCCGAGGGGCCTGTCCTTGCCACCGCCCTGTTCGCACATTGCTTTACCTGCTCCAAGGACATCCCGGCCGCCCGGCGCATCGCGGGGCGTCTGGCCTCGATGGGTATTGCGGTTCTGCGCTTTGACTTTACCGGTCTTGGACATTCGGATGGGGAGTTCGAGAACACCAGCTTCTCCTCCAATGTCTCGGACCTGATTGCCGCCGCGCAGTATCTGGCGGGGCGCGATATGGCGCCGCAGCTGCTGATCGGGCATTCGCTGGGCGGCGCCGCGGTTCTGCGCGCCCGCGCGGGCATTCCTTCGGTGCGCGGTGTGGTGACCCTCGGCGCGCCTTATGATCCCGAACATGTGGCCCACAACTTTGGCTCCCAGCTGACCGAGATCGAAGCGGTCGGCGCCGCCGAGGTCTGCCTTGGCGGGCGTCCCTTCACCATTCGCCGCCAGTTTCTTGACGATATCCGCGCCAGCGCCTTGGGCCCCTGCATTGCAGGTCTGGATGCGGCCCTTCTGGTGATGCATGCCCCACGCGATGAAACCGTCGGGATCGACAACGCGGCCGAGATCTTTGCCGCCGCCAAACACCCCAAGAGCTTTGTCACGCTGGATGACGCGGACCATCTGATTTCCCGCGCGCAAGATGCCGAATACGCCGCCGAGGTAATTGCCGCCTGGGCCGGGCGCTACGTGGAGATGACACCGCCCGCCCCGCCCCCCGGCGCGCCCGAGGGGATCGTGCGGGTTGCCGAAGCCGATCCCGAAGGCTTCCTGCAGGACATTCAGTCCGGCCCCCATCACCACGCGCTGGCCGATGAACCGCTGGCCTATGGCGGCACCAATCGGGGCATGTCCCCCTATGGTTTCGTCGCAGCGGGGCTTGGCGCCTGCACCTCGATGACCATCCGGATGTATGCCCGGCGCAAGGAATGGCCGCTTGACAGCGTTTCGGTCGATGTGTGCCACGACAAGGTGCACGCGCAGGATGCTGCCCCGGCGGGTCCGGCCAAGATCGATCAATTCACCCGGAAAATCAGCCTCTGCGGCACCCTGACACCGGATCAGCGCGCAAGGCTGCTGGAGATCGCCGACAAATGCCCGGTGCATCGCACATTGGAAAGCGGTGCCCGGGTGATCACGGTAGACATTTCGCCTCACTAAGTTCAGCGCTGCTGAGCGTAATCCATATACGATACGGACAGGCGGCTTTTTCGCCGCCCGTCCGCGCAATTCCTGCGCCGATTGATCGATATCAAGGCCCGCCCTTCGTTCTTAGCCATGATCGCCTGCAATGCATTCGCACCCTTATTGGCACGACAGGAGACGCAACATGGGACTGGTGAAGAAACTGGAGCAAAGCTCGGACCTCGTGAACGGCATGGCCGACCGGCTGGGCATCGACATGGGCGAGATCATTGCCCGCGACCCCGAACACGAAGGCCCCAAGCTGATGCGCGCCATCATGCGCTGCAGCCATTGCGACGATCAGGCAGGCTGCACCCAGTTGCAGGCGGATCAGGACCATCTGGACGCGGCCCCGGCCTATTGCCGCAACAAGGACGTCTTTGACCGCATCAGCCAGGGCTAACCCCCGCTAGGCCCCTTCGGGAGGCGGACAATACGTCCCGCCCCCGCCGTGGCGGCTTGTTCCTTTGGGCAGGGCGGTCTATGACGCGGCGCAAGTGTTCCCGCAATTGCGAAAGGTGTTTCCGCCGATGATCCCCCGTTATGCCCGCCCCGACATGGTCGCCATCTGGTCCCCCGAGACCAAATTCCGCATCTGGTACGAGATCGAGGCGCACGCCTGTGACGCGATGGCCGATCTGGGCGTTATCCCGCGCGAAAACGCCGACGCCGTGTGGAAGGCCAAGGACGTGGAATTCGACGTCGCCCGCATCGACGAAATCGAAGCCGTCACCAAACACGACGTCATCGCCTTCCTGACCCACCTTGCAGAGCACGTGGGCAGCGAAGAAGCGCGTTTCGTACACCAGGGCATGACCTCATCAGACGTGCTGGACACCTGCCTCAACGTGCAACTGGTGCGCGCTGCCGACATCCTGCTTGCCGATATGGACAACCTGCTGGCCGCGCTGAAAAAGCGCGCGATGGAGCACAAGAACACCGTGCGCGTCGGCCGTAGCCACGGCATCCACGCCGAACCCACAACCATGGGGCTGACCTTTGCCCGTTTCTATGCCGAGATGGACCGAAACAAGGCGCGCCTGCAGCAGGCCCGCGAAGAGATCGCCACCGGCGCGATTTCCGGCGCGGTCGGCACCTTTGCCAATATCGACCCGGCAGTGGAAGAGCACGTCTGCGAGAAACTGGGCCTCAAGCCCGAACCGATTTCGACCCAGGTCATCCCGCGCGACCGCCACGCGATGTTCTTTGCCACGCTGGGCGTCATCGCATCCTCGATCGAGAATGTCGCCATCGAGATCCGCCACATGCAGCGGACCGAAGTTCTGGAAGGCGCGGAATTCTTCTCGATGGGCCAGAAAGGCTCCTCGGCGATGCCGCACAAGAAGAACCCTGTGCTGACCGAGAACCTCACAGGTCTCGCGCGCCTGGTCCGCATGACCGTGATCCCGGCGATGGAGAACGTGGCGCTGTGGCACGAGCGCGACATCTCGCACTCCTCGGTCGAACGCGGCATCGGCCCGGACGCTACCGTGACGCTGGACTTTGCCCTGAACCGCCTGACCGGCGTCATCGACAAGATGCTGATCTTCCCCGAGAACATGCTGGAAAACATGAACAAGTTCCCGGGCCTGGTGATGTCGCAGCGGGTGCTGCTGGCGCTGACGCAAGCGGGCGTGTCCCGCGAAGACGCCTATTCCATGGTGCAGCGCAACGCGCTGAAGGTCTGGGAAGAGCGCCTTGATTTCCAGGAATTGCTGCTTGCAGACCCCGAGGTTGTTGCTGCTCTCGGCGAAGATGGCATCAAGGAAAAATTCGACATGGGTTATCACACCAAACATGTCGACACGATCTTCAAACGGGTGTTCGGCGCCTGAACCGCCTTCCCGTCTTCCTGATGACGACGCCCTGCCAAATGGCGGGGCGTTTTTTCATTTACGCACCCGCCACTGGGCAAATATTCGCCAGAGAGTACCGGAAGCTCCCTTATCCTGGGAATTCCCCTCCCCTGCCCCGGTAAATCAGGCTAGATTCCCTCCATAACCCGTAATGAGGATCCCCAATGCGTGCCATCGTTCTTGCAACCGTGATGTCCCTGCCCGCGATGTCACTTTCCGGGGCAGCCTTTGCCGCTGGCGACAATACCTTCACGGCTCCGACCACCACGCAAACCACCAAGGAATGTACCGGAGCGCAGGTCTGGGACGAAAAAAAACGCAAATGCGTAGACGCCAAAGATTCGGCGCTGGATGCCGATACGCTGTATGACGCGGTGCGTGAACTGGCCTATGCGGGCCGACTGAAAGACGCGCAAATGGTTCTGGCCGCGATGCCGGATCAAAGCGAAGGTCGGGTCCTGACCTACTGGGGCTTCACCGCCCGTAAGCTCGGCCAGCCAGGTGAGGCCAACGCCTATTACCAGCGCGCCATTGCTACCGATCCCGACAACCTTCTGGCCCGCTCCTATATGGGACAAGGCTTTGTCGAGGAAGGAAAACTGGGGCTGGCCCTGGCACAGTGGAAGGAAATCCGTGCGCGTGGCGGCACTGGCAGCTGGCCTGAGGTCTCGCTCTACAAGGCGCTGCAGAGCGGACAAACCTCAAGCTATTGAGCTTTAGTCTTTCTTTACCGCTAATGGCCTATCTTGATCCCAACAGAAAGAGAATCTTTTTGGCAAGGGTCCTATAGATGCAAGACGACCAGATGTTGGCGCTCCCCATGGCGACAGGCGGTGATGGATTGGGAGATTTTTCGGCTCCGGCTCCGCTTGGTGGAATGGGGGGAGGAATGGATAGTCCCATGGGTGGATCGCTCGGCGGCTCCGCTTCCCATCTGAGCGGCAAGGCAAAGGCGGCGATCGTCGTGCGCCTGCTGCTGAACGAAGGCGCTGACATCCCGATTGAAGAACTGCCCGATGAGCTGCAAATGGAACTGACCCAGCAGATGGGGAAGATGCGCATCGTCGACCGCGAAACGCTCTATGCCGTTGCCAGCGAGTTTGCCGAAATGCTCGACAACGTTGGCCTGACCTTCCCCAACGGGCTGGCTGGCGCGCTGACCGCCATGGATGGCAAGATCAGCCGCCATACCGCCAGCCGCCTGCGCAAAGAGGCCGGCGTGCGCCAATTCGGCAATCCCTGGGACCGTCTGAAACAGCTTGCACCCGAAGATCTCGCCTCGCTCGCCGAAGCAGAAAGCACCGAAGTTGCGGCTGTGCTGCTGTCGAAACTCGACACCGCCAAGGCCGCACAGATGCTGGCTGCCCTGCCCGGTCCCGTGGCCCGGAAAATCGCCTATGCCGTCAGCCATACCAAAAACGTGACCCCGGACACCGTCGACCGGATCGGCCTGTCCCTGGCCGCGCAGGTGGAGGCCCGCCCGGATCTGGCCTTTGACACCACCCCGGGCCAGCGCGTCGGCGCCATCCTGACCGAAGCCGCCGCAGCCAAACGGGACGAGGTTCTGACCGCACTGGAAGAAGAAGACGAGGAATTCGCCGGCGACGTGCGAAAGGCGATCTTCACCTACGGCCTGATCGCTGAGCGCATGCACCCGCTGGATGTACCCAAGCTTATGCGCGTGCTGTCCCAGCCCGATGTGGTCACCGCCATCGCCTTTGCTAGCGCGGAAGAGGACGTTGCCTCTAGCGAATTCCTGCTGGAAAACATGTCGAACCGCATGGCCAACAACATCCGCGAAGAAGTCACCGAACGCGGCAAGGTCAAACGCGCCGATGGCGAGATCGCCTTCAGCCTGATCGTCAACGCCATGCGCGATCTGGTGAACAACGGGGAAATCGAACTGAGGTCCGAGGACGGCGAAGAGGACGAGTAAGTCCTGATCTCTCCCGCTGTCTTTACCGATACGCTTCGGATACCCGGCTGACGGCTTGTACACAATGGCGGCCGGGATTAAGTAGACATGCTCTATGTGATCCCAGCCCAGCAGGCCCATACCCACAATGCCCGTCGCCGCCTCCGAGCTTTCTCCGGCCCAAAAAGCAAAGTATTTTGCCAGCAATCTTTTTTTGCGTGGCGTGATCGGCGCCATGGGGCTGATCCCCTATCGCGCGCGGCTGGCGGCCATGGGTCGTCTGGTGCGCGCCGCCGCGCCGCTGGCGGGCTTTGACCGGCGGATCCGCGACAATCTGGCCCTTGTCTGCCCCGACCTGCCGCCCGAGGAGGTGGACCGGCTCTGCCGCGAAGTCCCCGACAACGCCGGGCGCACCTTTGCCGAGCTCTATGCAGGCGCACCCTTCCTTGCCCGCGCCAAGGCTGCGCCAATCACCGGTGAGGGTCTGACCGCGCTCGAGAAAGCACGCGCTGACGGGCGCCCTGTGATTCTGGTCACCGGCCATTTCGGAAATTATGACGCTGCCCGGGCCGGGTTGATCGCACACGGTTTCCCGATGGGGTCGCTCTACCGGCGCATGGCCAACCCCTATTTCAATGATCACTACGTCCGTGCCATCGAAGGCAACGGCAAACCGATGTTCGAGCAGGGCAAACGCGGCATGGTCGAAATGGTCCGCCATCTGAAAAAGGGTGGCAATATCGCCATCGTCGCCGACCTGCACGTGCATGGCGGCGAGGAGATCCCATTCTTCGGCAAGCCTGCCGTCACCTCTACCGTTCCTGCGGAACTGGCGCTGAAATACGGCGCGGCACTGATCCCGGTCTACGGCATCCGGCAACCCAATGGCGTTGATTTCGAAATCCACCTCAACCCGGAAATTCCGGCGTCAGATCCCATCACCATGACCCGCGCGATCTGCGACGATCTGGAAAGCGTCATCCGCAAGCATATGGGGCAATGGTTCTGGATCCACCGGCGCTGGAAAGCATACACGCCGCCGAAAAAGCCCAATACCGATCCTGTGGGATAATGCCGACCACGGCAGGTACAGACGCCCCAGGAATTGGCGCTGATTACTTCAGCTGCGCGGCGGCGATGATGGGACCGCTGCCAGCCTCTTGCACCAGCACGGCCAGCGACTGATCCCCGGGCAGCGGCACGGTCAGGTTCAGGTCTTCCTGCCCGTCCCATTCTGCGATCTGCTGCCAGTCCTCGACGATATTGGCATAGGCCATGGTCCGCCCTGCCAGTTCTCCTCGGCTGATCGACACCCGGCGCAGCGGCGTGAACCGCACCACATCAACCCGCAGCGCCCCTTTGGGCAGCGCGCCGCGAGCCTGCACCGAGATTTCGACACCGGCCGCCGTTGCCGTCAGATCCAGCGCTACCGGCTGCGCGCCGGTCTGGTGCCGTTTGATCGCATCACCTACTTTCAGCGGGTCGGCGGCATGAACATCCTCCTGCCCCATGACGATCATCTGGGGGGTATGCACCATGTTTCGCCCCATCGACCGGGCATAATCCTTTTGCCGCTCAGTATAGGTCGGATCGGCAAAGACGTCCTTCCAGCCGATGTAATCCCAGTAGTCGACATGGAACGCCAGCGCCAGAACGTCCTCACGTTCTACCAGTTTGTGCATCAACGCATCGGCCGGCGGGCAGGACGCACAGCCCTGCGAGGTAAAGAGCTCTACCACCACCGGCTGATCCACCTCTTCCGCACGGATCGCGGCAGGCATCGCAAGGCACAACACACTGGCAAGAGCGGCAAAACGCATCATTGTTCGGAGTACCCCTTTGGTCGTGATCCGCAGGCCAACTCTCGCTGGCCCCCCGGTGTACCCCAACCCAATTCTGAACACCAATCAATCATTCTTGAGACTTGGTTTACCCTTTGCATGCGCTCTTGTGTACTATTGCATACAAAAAATGCACCAGAAGGCGTTTCCCCTATTGAAAGAAGGCCGAACCTGTTGCAGATAGCCTGCAGCGAATTCCCCATTATCACATCCAGAGGGAGGCCAACATGCCTATCACCGTCGGACAGGACAATGCCAAGACGCGCCGCACGCTCAGCGCCGGTGGCAAGTCGATTTCCTATTACTCGATCCCCGCCGCCACCGAAGCCGGCCTCGGCGATTTCTCGAAACTGCCGGCGGCGCTGAAGGTCGTTCTGGAAAACATGCTGCGCTTTGAAGACGGCGGTTTCTCGGTCTCGCTCGAAGACATCAAGGCCTTTGCCGAATGGGGTGCCAACGGCGGCCAGAACCCGCGTGAAATCGCCTATCGCCCGGCCCGCGTGCTGATGCAGGATTTCACCGGCGTTCCCGCCGTTGTGGACCTTGCCGCCATGCGCGACGGCATCAAGGCGCTGGGTGGCGACGCCCAGAAGATCAACCCGCTGAACCCGGTTGATCTGGTCATCGACCACTCGGTCATGATCGACGAATTCGGCAACCCGCGCGCGTTCCAGATGAACGTGGACCGCGAGTATGAGCGCAACATGGAGCGCTACCAGTTCCTGAAATGGGGTCAGGGCGCCTTCAACAACTTCCGCGTTGTGCCTCCGGGAACCGGCATCTGCCACCAGGTGAACCTGGAATACCTGGCCCAGACCATCTGGACCGACACCGATCAGGACGGCAATGAAGTCGCCTACCCCGACACACTGGTCGGCACCGACAGCCACACAACCATGGTCAACGGCGCGGCCGTTCTGGGCTGGGGTGTTGGCGGCATCGAAGCCGAAGCCGCGATGCTGGGTCAGCCGATCTCGATGCTGATCCCCGAAGTCATCGGGTTTGAACTGACCGGCGACATGGTCGAAGGCACCACCGGCACCGACCTGGTTCTGAAAGTCGTGGAAATGCTGCGCCAAAAAGGCGTTGTGGGCAAATTCGTCGAATTCTACGGCGAAGGTCTGGACCGTCTGCCGCTGGCGGACCGTGCCACCATCGCCAACATGGCACCGGAATATGGCGCGACCTGCGGCTTCTTCCCGATCGACGCGGAAACCATCCGTTACCTACGCAACACCGGCCGCGACGAAGACCGTATCGCGCTGGTCGAAGCCTACGCCAAGGAAAACGGTTTCTGGCGCGATGCGGATTACGCACCGGTCTACACCGACACGCTGTCCCTCGACATGAGCAGCATCGTTCCGGCAATCTCCGGTCCCAAGCGTCCGCAGGACTACGTGCCGCTGACCAACGCCCAAGCCGCCTTCCGTCAGGAGATGGAAAACACCTTCAAACGCCCGATGGGCAAGGAAGTGGCCGTCAAAGGCGAAGATTACACCATGGAATCCGGCAAGGTCGTGATCGCCTCGATCACCTCCTGCACCAACACCTCCAACCCCTACGTGATGATCGGCGCGGGTCTGGTTGCGAAAAAGGCGCATGAGCTGGGCCTGAACCGCAAGCCCTGGGTGAAAACCTCGCTGGCGCCGGGTTCGCAGGTGGTGTCCGAGTACCTTGAGGCCGCAGGCCTGCAGGAGCATCTGGACGCTGTCGGCTTCAACCTCGTTGGCTATGGCTGCACCACTTGTATCGGTAACTCCGGTCCGATCCAGCAGGAACTCTCCGACGCCATCGCCGAAGGCGATCTGGTGGCAACCTCGGTCCTGTCGGGCAACCGCAACTTCGAAGGCCGCATCAGCCCCGATGTGCGCGCCAACTACCTGGCCTCGCCGCCGCTGGTTGTCGCCTATGCGCTGGCAGGCACCATGGACATCGATCTGGCCAACGACCCGATCGCCCAAACTGCCGATGGCAAGGATGTCTACCTGAAAGACATCTGGCCCTCGACACAGGAAGTCGCGGACCTCGTGCAGGAAACCGTAACCCGCGAGGCCTTCCTGTCGAAATACGCCGATGTGTTCAAAGGCGACGAAAAATGGCAGGCGGTCGAAACCACCGATGCGGAAACCTACGACTGGCCCGCAGCGTCGACCTACATCCAGAACCCGCCCTACTTCCAGGGCATGGGGACCGAGCCCGGCACCATCTCCAACATCGAGGGCGCCAAGCCGCTCTTGATCCTGGGCGACATGGTCACCACCGACCACATCTCCCCGGCGGGTTCTTTTGCGACCACCACCCCGGCAGGTCAGTACCTGATCGAACGTCAGGTGGCCCCGCGTGAGTTCAACTCCTACGGTTCGCGTCGCGGCAACCACGAGATCATGATGCGCGGCACCTTTGCCAACATCCGCATCAAGAACGAGATGCTGGACGGCGTTGAAGGTGGTTACACCAAAGGCCCCGATGGCGAGCAGACCTCGATCTATGAAGCCTCGATGGCCTATCAGGAAGCGGGCACCCCGCTGGTCGTCTTTGGCGGTGAACAGTACGGCGCGGGCTCCTCGCGTGACTGGGCTGCAAAAGGCACCGCGCTGCTGGGCGTCAAGGCCGTGATCGCCGAAAGCTTTGAGCGTATCCACCGTTCCAATCTGGTTGGCATGGGCGTTATCCCGTTCGAGTTCACCGCTGGCGACACCCGCAAGTCGCTGAACCTGACTGGTGACGAAACCGTATCGATCCGAGGCCTCGACACCATCGAGCCGCAGCAGGAAGTACCCTGCGACATCACCTACGCAGATGGCACCACCAAGACCATCACGCTGAAGTGCCGCATCGATACCGCGCCCGAGATCGAGTACATCGAACACGGCGGCGTGCTGCACTACGTGCTGCGCAACCTCGCGAAGTCGTAAGGCCCGCGCCACATGGAATTGCAAAAGGCGGCCCCCCGGGGTCGCCTTTTCTGTTAGAGGCCTTACCGAGAATAGCAAAAGAATAAGGGAGGAGGATCAGAGCATGACTGACACGACGAAGATAGGTCTGAAGGAGACTGGCTGCATCACCGGCTATCACGCCCATGTCTATTTCGATGCCGACACGGTGGAACAGGCGCTGGTCCTGTGCCAGCGCGCGGCCGAGATCTTTGGCGTCAAGATGGGCCGCGTCCATGACAAGCTGGTCGGCCCGCACCCGATGTGGTCCTGTCAGCTAGCCGCCGATCCGGAACAGTTTGCGCAGCTGCTGCCCTGGCTGGCGCTGAACCGGGACGGGCTGATTGTCTTTGCCCACCCCGAAACCGGCGATGAGCTGGCCGATCACCGTGATCATGGCATCTGGCTGGGCACCGGGCTGGAGCTGGATCTGTCCCTGTTTGCCTAAAATCAGAGCGCGATGGCGCGGGACAAGGCCGCCAGGCCGCCGCGTATCGCCGACGCGCCCTCATGCGGCGGCGATTTGGCTACGGAACAGCTCCTCGGGTACCTTCTACGGATGTGGCAAAGATAAACTGCCGAGCAGAAACACGGGGTTCGCCGCCCCGCGCATCGGCGATACCCGGCTTTTGGGGACAGATCCGAAAATCTACTGACCAGCCGCCTTTTCCATCGCGGGGCGCAGCGTCTTTTCAACGACTGAGCTAGTCAGCGGCCCGGCAAAGCGCAGCACGATCTTGCCCTCTCCATCGATCACATAGGTCTCGGGTACGCCATAAAGGCCCCAGTCGATCGCCATGCGCCCCTTTTCGTCCCGGCCAATCGCCGTGTAGGGATCGCCCAGCTCGTTGAGGAAGGCCTCGGCGTTGTCCTGCTGGTCCTTATAGTTAACGCCGTAGATCGGCACGCCTTCGGCCGAGAGCGCCTCCAGCGTCGGGTGTTCGGCGCGGCAGGGCGCGCACCAGCTGGCCCAGTAGTTCACCAGCTTGACCGTACCATCGCGCAGAGTCGCATCGTCGAACGACGGCTTGCCAGTAAAGTCATCCAGCACCACCGGCGGTGCGGTCTGCCCTTCGCGGGCAGATGGCAGGCTTTCGGGGTCCTCACGAAACATGCCCACGAGCGCCAGACCGACAAAACCGGCGAACACTACCACGGGCACCGCCATCAAAGGAGAGATCTTAGCCATTGCGCTTCACCCGGTTCTGCTCCAGCCGCTCCATCTCGGCGCGCACGCGGCGGCCACGCCACAGGGTGACGGCCACCAGAAGAACCAGCAGCAGAAGCGACGCCGCGTAGGACGACAAAACGGTCTCCGAATATTTCCCCAGATCAGGCATCATGTGTCCAGTTTTTCCCGTGCCATCAGCGCCCGGATACGGCGGGCGCGAATTTCAGTTCCGGTGCGGTAGAACACCATTGCGAGAAAGAAAACCCCGAAGCCCAGCATGCAGACATAAAGCGGGTTGGAGAAAGCGTCCGCGACGTTTTCTTTCTTATCAAGGCTGAGCGAGGCGCCCTGATGCAGACCCTGGTTCCAGAAGTTCACCGCATAGCGGCTGAGCACCGCAAAGACCGAGCCGACAAGGCAAAGGATCGAGGTGAGATCCGCTGCCGTGTCCGGATCCTCAATCGCCTCCCACAAGGCGATATAGCCAAGGTAGAACAGGAACAGGACAAGGAAGGAGGTCAGGCGTGGATCCCAGGCCCACCAAGTGCCCCACATCGGCTGCCCCCAGATCGCCCCGGTCACCAGCGCGATCAGCGTCATCACGATGCCTACCGGCGCGGCGGCACGGGCCGCAAGGGCGCTGACGTGGTGGCGGCGCACCAGCCAGATCAGCGAGGCGACAAGCATCATGAACCAGGCGTTGATCGCCATCAGCGCCGAGGGCACGTGCAGGAAGATAATCTTGACAGTGGAGCCCTGACGATAATCGTCCGGTGTGAAGAAGAAACCCCAGATCAGCCCCACGGCCATCAGCAGGCCCGAGATCATCCACAGCGCGGGCATCACCCGCTCGGTGGTGGTCAGGAATTTCTTCGGATTGGCGTATTCCCAAATCGACATGGTGGCTATCTTGTTCCCCGCTCCCAAAGTTTCAAGTCTCTGTTCCCTGCTCTTTCGTCGCAGCTCTTTCGCAGCATCCCGGTCAGCGCAGATTGATACGCAAGACCGCGGCGCTGGCAAAGGGCAGAAGCGCGATCACAGCTGCGGAAATCCCCGCCAGCATCAACAGCGGCGTCTGCACGGCCATGCCTTCGGCACCGCGGCGGGCCACTTCGGCGCCAAAGATCAGCGTCGGCACATATAGTGGCATCACCAAAAGCGACAACAGAAGCCCACCGCGTTTCAGCCCCACAGTCAGCGCCGCGCCAAAGGTGCCAATCACCGACAGGGCTGGCGTTCCCAGAAACAGCGAAATTACCAGCCAGAAAAACCCCGGCACAGGCAGGTTCAGCAGCACGCCCAGCACCGGCGCCGCCAGCACCAGCGGCAGGCCCGTGGTGATCCAATGCGCCAGCGCCTTGATGGTAACAACAGCCTCCAGCGGCAGCGGTGCGGTGGCCAGAAGATCCAGCGAGCCATCCTCCCAATCAAGCGCCAGCAGCCGGTCCAGCGACAACAGGCACGAGAGCAGCGCCCCCAGCCACAGCACTCCCGGCGCGATCCGGGTCAACAGCTCGGAATTCGGCCCCACCGAAAAGGGCACCATGACCGTCACGATCAAGAAAAACGCCAGCCCAAGGCCAAAGCCGCCCCCGGCCCGCACTGCCAACCGCAGATCCCGCATCAGAAGAGCGATCATAAAAAGCCCTCGTCAAAATCATCAAGCGCAAGCAGGCGCGCCTTGAAGGGGCCGACATCCAGCACCTCGGCCTCGGCTAGGCCTAGGTCGATATGGGTGGCGATCAATGCCGAACCGCCCTGCCCCAGATGCGCCCGCACCGCATCCGCGAACATGGTGACCGAGCGGGTATCGAGGCTGACGGTCGGCTCGTCCATCACCCAGATCGGGCGCCCTGTCACCAGCATCCGCGACAGGCCCAAACGGCGTTTCTGTCCGGCAGACAGCGCCCCGGCGGGCCGGTCCTTTAAGGCAGTGAGGTCAAAGGCTTCAAGCGCGGGCGTGATGGAGGCAGAGCCAAAGACCCGCGCCCAGAATGTCAGGTTCTCCGTGACCGTCAGCGCCGGTTTCAACCCGTCTGAATGGGCCGCATAGGCGATCTGATCCTCGGCGCCGTCGATCTGCCCTGAGAGCGGCGGTTGCAGCCCGGCGATGGTGCGCAACAGCGTTGTCTTGCCGATCCCATTCGGCCCGCGCAGGATCAGGGCACGGCCGGGCATAAGCTGAAAACTCAGCCCTTCCAGAACCGGCAACCCGCCACGGGCAATGCTGAGATCGGTTACATTCAATGTCATGAATAACTGACTATCCCATTGCGGCCCGGCGCAAAAGCCGTATTCCGCCCGGTCCGGTTCACACCGGCAATACGGCCAGGGCGATGCGGCGCCCTTCGGACAGCAGAACGTTATAGGTGCGGCAGGCGGCGGGGGAATTCATCGTCTCCACCCCGATCCCGGCGCCTTCCAGCGCGCGGCGCAGATCTGCCGGGATATGCGCCACTTCGGCGCCGGTGCCGATGAACAGAACGTCAACCTCGTCCGCCAGCGCCAGAAGCGCCTCCTGATCCTCATAGCCCCCCCAGGCCACCGTGCCGCGGGTGCCGGTCAGAACGGCGCCGTGATGCACCTCTCCGCCGATGCGAAAGAACCCCTCGCCATAGCCATCCACCGGCACGGCATCGGAATAGGTCACTTCATTCAGGCGCATGAGGCATCTCCCGGGAAACTGATTTGCCACTCTCCTACCACGGGGCAGGATGGGGCAAAAGCAAAAGGCCGCAAGCGATGCCTGCGGCCTTTGGTAGTCATTTGCTGCGCCCGGATCAGGCGTCGATATTGGCGAACTGATTGCCGGTCGGTGTCGAGGGTTTCGACCAGTCGCGTTTGACCCCCAGCCAGAGCAGGATGGTCGAGGCCACGAAGACCGACGAATAGGTGCCGACAATGACGCCCCAGATCATCGCAAAGACAAAGCCGCGGATCACATCGCCGCCCAGCACATAAAGCGAGATCAGAGCGATCAGCGTGGTGACCGAGGTCATCATGGTGCGGCTCAGCGTTTCGTTGATCGACAGGTTTAGCACCTCGGCCAGCGACTTCTTCTTGTAGCGGCGCAGATTCTCCCGAACCCGGTCGAAGACAACCACGGTATCGTTCAGCGAATAGCCGACGATGGTCAGCAGCGCCGCGATGATCGCCAGGTCGAACTTGATCTGCAATTCCGAGAAGATGCCGATGGTCAGCACCACGTCGTGCACCAGCGCCGCAACGGCCCCCAGCGCGAACTGCCATTCGAACCGCAGCCAGATGTAGACCAGCACCGCACCAATCGCCAGAACCACGGCGATGACGGCTGTCTGCACCAGCTCTCCGGACACCTTGGGACCCACGGATTCGACCGAAACGAACTTGATACCTGGCGCCACCGCATCCAACGCGGTGTTCAGCGCCTCGATCACATCGCCCGAAATCGCCTCGCCATCCGCCTGGGACTGGATGCGGATCATCGCAACGTGCTGGTCTTCGTCAAAGGTGGGGTCGAACACTTCGGTGATCGAAATATCGCCCAGCTCCAGCGGCGACATAGCATCGCGGTAGACACCAACATCGATGGCTTCGGTGCTTTCGGTGCGGATCGTGGTACCACCGCGGAAGTCGATGCCAAAGTTCAATCCCTGAAGCATGAAGGAGGCAAAGCCCACCACCATCATCAGCGCCGAGACGCCCAGCCAGATCTTCCAGCGTTTGAAGAAATCGAAAGAGGTTCCTTCGGGAACAAGTTTCAGCCGCATCTTATACCTCAATCGTTTTCGGACGACGCCGTTCAAACCACATCACGATCATCACCCGGGTCACGAAGATCGCCGTGAACACAGAGGTCATGATGCCAAGGCCCAGCGTGATCGCAAATCCGCGTACCGGTCCGGATCCCATGGCGAACAGGATCACAGCGGTGATGAAGGTGGTGACATTGGCGTCAAGAATAGCGCTCAGCGCCTTGGAGTAGCCTTCGTCGATGGCGCGCGCCGGACCCCGGCCCGCTTTCAACTCTTCGCGGATCCGTTCGAACACCAGCACGTTGGCATCCACCGCCATACCGACGGTCAGCACAATCCCGGCAATGCCCGGCAGCGTCAGCGTACCGCCAATCAGGCTGAGTGCGCCAAAGATCAGCGCCACGTTCAGCATCAGCGCCAGATTGGCGAAGATCCCGAAGATACCATAGGACAGCGTCATGAAGACGAGCACCGCGACAAAGGCAACAATGGTCGCGATCTTGCCCGCGTCGATACTGTCCTGCCCCAGTTCCGGGCCGATGGTGCGTTCTTCGAGGAACTCCAACCCGGCCGGTAGGGCACCTGCCCGCAGCAGAATGGCAAGGTTGGTGCTTTCCTCGATGGTGAAGTTACCGGTGATGATACCGGAGCCACCGGGGATATGCGCCTGAATGACTGGCGCCGAGACAACCTCGTCATCCAAGACGATCGCAAAGGGCGAGCCGATGTTTTCCGCCGTGTAGTCGCCGAACTTGCGCGCACCCGATGTATTGAAGCGGAAGGTTACCGCCGGGCGGCCGTTCTGGTCAAAAGACGGCTGCGCATCCACCAGCTCCTCGCCGGTCACCACCGGCGCGGCTTCGACGGTATAGAACACGCCCTCTTCATCCAGCGACGGGATCACCTTGTTGCCGACACCAGCGCGGGCGTCGGCGTCATTGCCGCGTCCCACAACCGGGTTGAACGTCAGCTGCGCGGTGGTGCCGATGATCTCTTTCAGCTCAGAGGCACTGCCGATACCCGGCACCTGGATCAGGATCCGGTCGGCGCCCTGACGCTGAATGGTGGGCTCACGGGTGCCGACCTCATCGATCCGGCGGCGCACGATTTCCAGCGACTGGCGCACCGTACGGTCATCCGAGGCAAGGCGCTCGGCCTCGCTCAGCTCGATGATGATCACATCACCCTCGGCAGAAACGACAATATCCGTTGCCCCGCCGCCGGTGAGGCTGGTGACCGGACTTGCCAGCCCACGCACCACTTCCAGCGCCCGGGCCATGCCCTCGGGCTGGGAGATCTTGACGCGAATCTGCCCGTCCGGTGCCGGTTGCAGTCGGAAGGTGCCGATGGTTGCCCGCTCGGGGCGCAGCGCATCGCGCACCTCGGGCCAGAGCGCATCCATGCGCGCAGCATAGACATCGGCGACCTTGACCTCGGCCAGCAGATGCGCACCGCCGCGCAGATCAAGGCCCAGGTTGACCAGCCCCGAAGGCATCCATTCGGGCCATTGCCCCGCCTGTTCGAGCCGCTCCGGAGTCTCCCCCTTCATCTCGATCGCGGCGACGGCATCATTGGCCTGTTCGACACGGGTGTAGAACGCATTTGGCAGGGCTAGCAAAAGGCCGGCCACACAGACCAGCCAGATCAGCACCCTCTTCCAGAGATCGATTTGCAGCATTGCCCTGCCTTTTCAGATAT
Source organism: Phaeobacter sp. SYSU ZJ3003 (assembly GCF_041300735.1). Lineage (NCBI taxonomy): Bacteria > Pseudomonadati > Pseudomonadota > Alphaproteobacteria > Rhodobacterales > Roseobacteraceae > Phaeobacter > Phaeobacter sp. SYSU ZJ3003. Next base: position 29,098 of record NZ_PXNU01000019.1, read on the forward strand.
TTAAGATCAGAAGCTTACGCTGCCGGCTCGGTCTTGGACAGCACCTGAGCGATGGTCGAGCGCACAACGCGGACCTTGACGCCCTCGGCGACTTCGACTTCGACCTCGTTCTCTTCCTTGATCTTGGCAACCTTGCCGATCAGACCACCCTGGGTCACCACCTGATCGCCGCGGCGCAGGTTCTCGACCATTTTCTGGTGTTCCTTCATCTTCTTCTGCTGCGGGCGGATCAGCAGGAAGTACATGATCGCAAAGATCAGAATGAGCGGGAGAAACTGGCCAATCGTATTTGCGTCCAAGGGGATATTCCTTCTGTCTGGAGAGCCCATGCGGGGCTGCCTTATTTTGCAGGCGAACCTATGCGCTGGTCTGGACAGTTGCAAGGCAAAGGCGGTGCGACGATGTGCAGATTCCGCCTTGCAACACCCTTATACAAACCCCGTTGTGCCCTCTTCCTCTTTGGCTGCGGCTCGGGCATAGGTTTGGCACTGATTCAACGTCGTCTCTTATACAGGAGCCACCCCATGCACGACATCCGCGCGATCCGCGAAAATCCTGCCGCTTTTGACGCCGCTCTGGCGCGGCGTGGGGATGCGGCTGTGTCCTCTGAGGTGCTGGCTCTGGACGAGGCGCGCCGGGCCAAGATCCAGGCCGCCGAAGAAGCACAGGCCGCCCAGAACAAGGCCGCCAAGGCCATCGGCGCGGCCAAGGCCAAGGGCGACGAGGAAGAGTTCGAACGCCTGCGCAGCGAAGTTGCAGGCAAGAAGGCCGAGGTTGCCGCGCTGCAGACCGAAGCCAAGGAGCTCGACGCCAAGCTGACCGACATGTTGGCCCGCCTGCCCAACAACCCGGCCGAGGATGTGCCGGATGGGGCTGACGAGGACGACAACGTCGAGGTCAACCGCTGGGGCACGCCCGCGGAATTCGATTTCACCGCCAAGGAACATTTTGAGATCACTGGCGTCGCAACAGCCATGGACTTTGAGACCGCCGCCAAGGTTTCTGGCTCGCGCTTTGTCTTCCTGAAAGGCGCAGTAGCACGCATTCACCGGGCGCTGGCACAGTTCATGATCGACACCCACGTCGATGAGAATGGCCTGACCGAGGTGAACTCCCCTGTTCTGGTGCGCGACGAGGCAATGTATGGCACCGACAAGCTGCCGAAATTCGGCGAGGACAGCTATCAGACCACCAATGGCTGGTGGCTGGTGCCGACCTCCGAGGTGCCGCTGACCTATTCCGTCGCAGAGGATGTGCTCGATGCCAGCGCGCTGCCGATCCGCATGACCTCGCATACCCTGTGCTTCCGCTCCGAAGCGGGCTCCGCAGGCCGCGACACCTCGGGCATGCTGCGCCAGCACCAATTCGAAAAGGTCGAAATGGTTTCGGTCACCCACCCGGACGAGTCCGACGCCGAGCAGAAACGCATGCTGCGCTGCGCCGAAGGGTTGCTGGAGAAGCTGGGCGTGCCCTATCGCACTGTGATTCTGTGCACCGGCGACATGGGCTTTGGCGCGCGCCGCACCTACGACATCGAAGCCTGGCTCCCCGGCCAGAATGCCTATCGCGAGATTTCCTCGGTCTCGACCACCGGCGATTTCCAGGCCCGCCGCATGAACGCGCGTTTCCGCCCCGAAGGCGGTGGCAAGCCCGAGTTCGTGCACACCCTGAACGGATCGGGGCTGGCCGTGGGCCGCTGCCTGATCGCGGTTCTGGAAAATGGCCAGCAGGCGGATGGATCGGTCATACTTCCTGAGGCGCTGGCGCCCTATCTGGGCGGCAAGCTGACCCTGACGGCAGAGGGCGCACTGGCCTGAGCCCAGCTCCCCAGACCTGAAAACAAGAAAACCGGCCCCGAGAATGCGGGCCGGTTTTTCTTTGTCGTGCTACGGGCGCGTCGCAGGCGTTGGCTTCAACCCCTTGTCTTCTTGGATTTCTTCGCCTTTGCCATTTTGTCCTTGGCTGGTTTGGCCTTTTCGGCTTTTGCCTTGCCCCGCTTTTCCTTGCCGGGTTTCTCCTTGGTGGCCTTATCGCTGGCATCCAGTTTTCCGCCGCTCTTCTTGCGGGCCAGGATGGCTTCAGCCTTGGCCTTTTCCCGCTCGATCGCCTTACGCGCCTTGGCCTTCACGCGTTTGGCCTTTTCCTTGGCCTTCACGCGCGCTTCGGCCATTTCCAGCGCCAGCGCCTCGGCCTTCTTGGCGGCCTTGCGCGCCTTGATCTTGGCCTTGGCAGCTTTTTCCTCGGCCGCGATCCGGGCCGCCTCGGCGGCGGCGAGCGCAGCGTTCAGCTGGGTTGCATCCTCAGGCGGGACCTCACGGGTCACCTTCGCCGGCCTTGCGGCAGGGCGCCCGGTGCGCACTAGCGCGGTCGGACGCGGCTGTGCAGGCGCAGCCACAGCCTGCGGTGCAACGGCGGCCTGCTTCAGGCGCGCGGCGCGCGCGGCCCCGATGCCGGGTACCTTGCTCAGATCTTTTTCGCTGATCGCTGCCAGCGCCTCGACCGACGTGATCCCCTGATCCTTCAGCGCCTTTTCCAGCGCGGGACCAACCCCTTTGAGATCCTTGAGAGCCGTCATTTCAATCTTCCTTTTCTTTTCCCGGCAGCTACACGGGCTGCCGGAATGGGCTGCCGTACCTGGCGTGCCCTTAGTATGCAATGCGCGTTTCAGGCCGGAAAGGGCACCAGGCGTTTTTGCTCTTCATCCCATAGTTTCAGAGACAAAGCGCGCAAAGCTTCACCAAATGAGATCCGCCGCAGCGCAAATTCAGGCGGCAGATTATAATGGCACTTGCGCAGGCGATAGCTGGGGATGCGGGCGTTGAAGTGATGGATGTCGTGAAGTGTGATATTGGCGACGGCAAAATCGAAGAACCAGCCGAAATCCAGGCAGGAGGACCCCTGCAACGCTGCCTCCTGCGGGTTCAGATCCGGGCGACGATCCCAGTAGGTGTCTTCAAAGTTATGCTGCAGATAGACCAGAAATACCCCGATCATGCCGCCAAGGAAGGAAAACGCCAGCCACACCCACAGACCCGTCGGGCCTGCCACGTAATAAAGCAGGGAAATCAGCGCAATGATCACCATATTATGCAGCAGCACCCCCAGAATGCCGAACTTGGTGGTGTTCTTGGGCCAGCGGTAGCGAATGAAATAGGTAAAGGCCGAGCCCACCGGCACCAGCACCAACGGATTGCGGTAAAGCCGATAGGTCAGCCGCTCCCAGAACCCTGCCTCCTTCCATTCGCGCAGGGTCATCGTGTGTATCTCGCCGGTTTCCCGGTGTTCCAGATTGCCGATATTGGCATGGTGCAGGTTGTGGTTCTGCTTCATCACCTCGAACGGCGCAAAGGTGAAGGGCGACAGGACGTGGCCCGCGATTTCATTCTGCCTACGGGTTTCGAACAGCGAATGGTGCCCGGTATCATGCTGCAGCACATAAAGCCGCACCGCCGCAAAGGCAAAGATCACCCCTGCTGGAATCAGGATATACCACCGCTCGACATAGGCGATGGCCAAGTAGAGGGATAGAAAGTAGACCGCGAAGGTGCCGAAATAACTCATTGCCGCCAGGCGGTTATCTTTCTTTGTATATTCACGCGTGTAAGTTCTCAGGTCCATGAGACTTCCCTTAAATACGCTCTGTGACGCCGGTGTAAAATCTCCGGGCGCTTGACGTTTAAAAACTCCATTGGCTGGGAAGATCAGAAAATCGGCTGACGCCCTGCCAATGCCATTTAATGTTAATGGGTTGGCAACGGATTTCAACGTGTGAAAAGGACCGGCCCGCAGATGCGAACCGGTCCAGCAAAAATTTTGGTCTTTGGCCTAGGGCGCGCAAGCCCCTGGAAGGCAGCGCCTGGGATCAGTCCCTGCGCCCTTCCAGGTGTTTGCGCAGCTTTGACGGCGCGGCTTTCTTGCGGCCCTTGTAGGGGTTCTTGTCCGCCTGCCCGCGCATATAAAGCCGGATCGGCGTGCCGGGCATGTCGAAATCCTCGCGCAGACCATTCACCAGATAACGGGTATAGCTGGCCGGGATTTTGTCCGGATGGGAACACATCACCACGAACCCCGGCGGGCGCGTCTTGGCTTGGGTCATATAGCGCAGCTTGATCCGCTTGCCCTGCGGCGCAGGCGGCGGGTGCTGCTCCAGCATGCCAGTCAGCCAGCGGTTCAGCGCTGCGGTGGGCACCCGGCGGTTCCAGACGTCATAGGCGCGCATAATGGCAGCGTGCAGCCGGTCCAGCCCCTTGCCGGTCTTGGCCGATACCGTGACGAGCGGCGCACCGCGCAGCTGCGGCAGCAACCGGGCAAAGGCCTCTTTCAGGTTTTTCAGCTTTTCCTGCTTGTTGTCCTCGATGTCCCATTTGTTGACCGCGACGACAACCGCACGCCCTTCCCGTTCGGCCAGATCGGCGATCCGCAGGTCCTGCTGTTCAAAGGGAATGTCCGCATCGAGAAGCACCACCACGACCTCGGCGAATTTCACCGCGCGCAGCCCGTCCGATACGGACAGTTTTTCCAGCTTTTCCTGAACCTTGGCTTTTTTGCGCATACCAGCGGTGTCAAAGACCCGCATCGGCGTGCCTGCCCAGTCGATCTTCAGCGAGATCGCATCGCGGGTAATCCCCGCCTCGGGGCCGGTCAGCAGGCGATCCTCACCAAGGATCTTGTTGATCAGGGTCGATTTGCCCGCGTTGGGACGGCCGACGACTGCCACCTGCAGCGGCTTGTCCATCGTTGGCTGAGGGACCGTGTATTCGACGTCTTCCTCGTCCAGGTCCTCGTCCACGGACACGTCCGTCAGCGGAGCATTGTCCTGCGCGGTCTTTTCAAAGCGTTCCGAAATCGGCAGCAGCTGGGAATAGAGATCATTCAGACCCTCGCCATGTTCGCCGGACAGGCGGATCGGCTCACCGAGGCCCAGGCCATAGGCTTCCAAAACCCCGGCATCAGCTGCGGAGCCTTCGGATTTGTTTGCCGCCAGAATGACATGCGCGGATTTCTTGCGCAGGATATCGGCAAACATCTCGTCCACCGGGGTCACCCCCGTGCGCGCATCAATCATGAACAGGCAGACATCCGCCATATCCACCGCCCTTTCGGTCAGGCGGCGCATGCGCCCTTCGAGCGAGTTGTCGGTGGCATCCTCAAGGCCGGCGGTGTCGATGACGGTAAACCGCAGATCGCCAAGGCGGGCCTCACCTTCGCGCAGGTCACGGGTGACCCCCGGCTGGTCATCGACCAAGGCCAGTTTCTTGCCGACAAGGCGGTTGAACAGGGTGGACTTGCCCACATTCGGACGGCCCACGATAGCGAGGGTAAAAGACATCGGACCCAACTTTTTGCGATTCAGACGCGCCCCATAGCGCATCTGCTGTCTTACGGCCAGAGCCGATCGACGCTTTAACGGAAGGCGAGAAGCTCCCCTTTCGAGGAAACCACATAAAGGGTCTTGCCCGCAACAACCGGCGCGGTAGTCGCGCCGCCGGGGGCCTCGATGCTGCGAGCCAGGCTGCCGTCACGGGGATCGAACATGCGAATCTGACCATCGTTAGAGGTGATGATCACCTGACCACCTGCCAGCACCGGACCATAGTGGGCCACCACTGCGCCGCGTTTAGAAGGCTTGTCCTTCAGATAGCCCGGCAGATCCACAGCCCAGATCACCTCTCCGCTGGAGGCATCCAGACGCAGGAGCTGGTTGCGGTCGCTAATCTGGAACAGGCTGCCTCCCGCAGGCCAGACCGGACCGACGGCCCCTTCCTGTGCCGTCCAGATGCGATCGCCATTGTTGGTGTCGATCGCCACGGTGCGGCCCGAATGGTTCCCCACGAAGGCACGGTTTCCGACCACCACTGGCGCACCGGTGACATCGCTGATCCGCGCCAGCGTGGTGCCGACGCGCTGCCCCGCCACCGAGGCGTTCCAGCGGCGCACACCACCACGGCGGAAACTTGCGACCAGATCGCCGGAGCCAAAGGCAAAGATGACGTAATCCCCGGCAATCACTGGCGACGGGGCGCCCAGCACGTTCGAGGGGCTCGGAACGCCTTCGACCTGCCATGCGATGCGGCCGTCCGAGGTGTTGACGGCCCAGCCGGTATCATCCCCGGCCACCAGATAAACCAGCCCGTCACGCACCATCGGTTCGCCCGAACCGGTGGCTTCCAGTTTTTGACGCCAGATCTGTTTGCCGGTGCTGGCCTCCAGCGCGGTCAGAACGCCATAGCCAGAGGAGATGTAAAGAACACCCTTGTCATAGGCCATGCCGCCGCCGGTTGCCTGACCTTCGCTTTCGCGGGCGGGAATCAGATCGCTTTGCCACAGAAGCTGACCAGAGGGAGACACCGCGCTGACGCGGGCCGCGCTGTCCAGCGTGTAAATACGCCCATCAGCCACAACGGGGCGGGCCGTGATACGCTGGCGGCGGCTGTCGCCCTCGCCGATGGAAACGGCCCACAGCAATTGCGGCGCCGTCGACAGCGCCGGATGCGCGGTGCGCTGCGCCGGAAGCCCGTGCGTCTGCGCCCAGGAAGCGTTGACGGTCTGGCTGGGCAGGGAAATTGGCCGCGACTGGTTGACCACCTCGATATTGGCATCGGGACGGATGTCTTCGCGCTGCCCTTGCAGGATCACCTCGGGTTCGGCGCAGGCGGCCAGAACCAGAGCCATCGCGCTACCGCAAAAAAGCGCCCGCGCGCGAGAAATGGATTTAGCTGCCGTCATTGCCCTGCCCCGCAATTCGTTTCCCTCTCCGCGCACATTCCGCGCGGCGCCTTTTAACCTTCCGGCGCGTCTGCCGCGTCCGGTTTTCCACCAAGTGCTACAATCACTTGAGTTGCGCGGTCTTGCAAGTCCCGGCTGACAGTCGCATCCGCCGTAATCGCCTGCAGACGCTCGATTGCGGCCTCGGTCTCACCTGCTTCGATGTCCAGCAGTGCAAGTTGCTCGGACGCCAGCAGCGACAAAGGTGCACCGGGCTGTGCCAGGGCCTCATATTGCAGGCGGCGCTCTTCAAGGCTCAGCGTCTCTGCCTGCAGGGCCAGCGCCTTGAAGCTGGCGATGTGACGGTAAACCAGCGGCAGTTCGCCATCGGTGGCGACTTCACTGAGGACCGCAACGGCGGTCTCGGCATCCTCGGCTTCGGCCAGGGCGCCTGCGCGCATCATCTTGGCCACGGCAGCGCCGGTTTCAGAGCCAGCGGCCACCTGCGCCAGTGCCTCGGCGCGGTCTGCGGGTTCATCAGCTGCCAGCGCGGCAATCATGCCATCGCCAAGCGCCTGCGCTGCGGCGAGTTCCTGCGCCTTGTTATATTCGCGATAGGCGGCACCGCCCACGATGACCACCACGGCCAGACCACCGATCCAGCCATAGCGTTTCAGCATCAGGAACAGGCGGTCCCGGCGCACCTCTTCGGTCACCTCTTCGATAAAGCTGTCGGTGTCGCTCATGAAAATGTCCCCGATATGCCCGGTCTGTGCCGGAAAATTGTCTCACGTGACGCCTCTCTTAACGCGCCTTCGGGTACAAGCCAAGAGCCGCAATATCCGGCAATCCGGGCGCAAGCCTGAAACAATGGGTAAAAATATGAAGTGAACTGCTTTGTTTAGTATGGACAATGCCTACATGCTTACTATGACTTTTTCCCGGGTGTCTGGCGGAACCCTCTTGGAGAGCCCAGCCAATGGTTGTGGCTCGCTCAGTGTTATTTGAGAAAGGCCCGAAATGCGTTTGATACCCCTTCTGACCGCGATTGCCGTCACCGCCGGACTGTATTTCCTGGTCCTGCAGCGGGAGGATCTGTTTGCCTTCGCCCGTGGCGAGACTGCTGCCGAAGCAACAGAGACCGTTGAAAGCGAACCCTCTGCCGAAGGCGCGGCCAGTGTCACGGTCACTGCAGAAAAACGCGTCGGCGTCGTCGTCAAACGTAGCGAAGCGCGGCCGCTCGACAGCGCCGTAATCCTGCGCGGCCAGACACAGGCCGCACGTCAGGTCGAGGTCAAGGCCGAAACAACATCCACCGTGCTGTCAGAGCCGCTGCGCAAGGGCACGCAGGTCAAGGCGGGCGATCTGTTGTGCGAGCTCGATCCCGGCACCCGGCTGGCCGCGCACCAGGAGGCGCAGGCCCGTCTGCTCGAAGCGCGCGCCCGTACCCCCGAAGCCGAAGCCAAGCTGGAAGAAGCCAACGCCCGCCTGAAAGAAGCGACCATCAACCTGACGGCGGCTGAAAAACTGTCGCAAGAAGGCTATGCCTCGGAAACACGGCTGGCGGCGGCGCGGGCGGCCGAACGCACGGCCGTTGCCGGTATCGCGGCGGCGCAGGGTGGTCTGGAAACCTCGCGTGCGGGCATCGAATCCGCGCTGGCGCTGGTCGCCTCCACCAGCAAGGAAATCGATCGGCTGCGTATTACAGCGCCTTTTGATGGCCTCCTGGAAAGCGACACCGCAGAAATCGGCAGCCTGATGCAGCCGGGCAGCCTTTGTGCGACCGTCATCCAGTTGGACACCATCAAGGTGGTGGGCTTTGTGCCGGAAACCGAAGTCAACCGGGTGCATCTTGGCGCGCTGGCCGGGGCCGAACTGGCCAATGGCGCGCGGGTTCAGGGCGAGGTTACATTCGTCAGCCGCTCGGCTGATCCGACCACACGCACCTTTGAGGTCGAAATCACCGTCGACAACCCCGACCTGAAGATCCGCGACGGGCAGACCGCCGATATCGTGATCTCCGCAGAGGGCACCAAGGCGCATCTGCTGCCGCAATCGGCGCTGACCCTCAACAACGATGGGCGGCTCGGCGTGCGGATCGTGCGCGAAGATCAGACCGCCGGCTTCGTTCTGGTATCCCTTCTGCGCGACACGGCCGAGGGCGTCTGGGTCAGCGGCCTGCCGGAAAAGGCTGACGTGATCGTCGTCGGTCAGGACTTCGTCACCGAAGGGGTGCCCGTTGCGCCCACCTATCAGGAGGCGATGCAATGACCGGCATAGTCTCCTGGGCCGCAGACCGGGCCCGTATGGTTCTGGCCTTCATCGTGATCTCGCTCCTGGTGGGCGGGTTTGCCTATGTCAGCCTTCCAAAAGAAGGCGAGCCGGACATCGACATTCCGATGCTGCACGTCTCGGTGCAGTTTCCCGGCATTTCCGCCGAAGACAGCGAAAGTCTGCTGGTTAAACCGATGGAATCGGAGCTTGTCGATCTGGACGGGCTGAAGGAAATGACCTCCACCGCGGCGGAGAATTACGCCGGTGTCCTGCTGGAGTTCGATTTTGGCTGGGACAAGAGCGCCACAATCGCCGATGTGCGCGATGCGATGAACACAGCGCAGGCGGATTTCCCGTCGGCGGCTGAGCAATACGTGATCAAGGAAATCAACTTTTCCGAATTCCCCATCGTCATCGTCAACCTGACCGGCGATGTGCCGGAACGGACCATGGCGCGCATCGCCAAGGATCTGCAGGACGATCTGGAATCGCTGGATGCGGTGCTGGAGGCCCCCATCGCGGGCAACCGCGATGAGATGGTCGAGGTGGTGATCGACCCGCTGCGGCTGGAATCCTACAACGTGACCGCGCTTGAACTGATCAACGTGGTGCAAAACAACAACCAGTTGATCGCGGCGGGAGAGGTTGAGACCGCGCAAGGCACATTCTCAATCAAGATCCCCTCGTCCTTTGACGATGTGCGCGACATCTACGCCCTGCCGATCAAGACCAACGGCGACCGGGTGGTCAAGCTGGGGGAACTGGCGCAGATCAACTATACCTTCGAAGATCGCGAAGGCACCGCACGATTTGATGGTGAAGACACCGTTGCCCTGCAGGTGGTCAAACGCAAAGGGTTCAACCTGATCGACACAGTGGATCTGGTGAAAGAAACCATCGCCAAGTCCGAGCAGAAGTGGCCCGCAGAACTGCGCGCGGCGATCTCGCTTGGTACCTCTAACGATCAGAGCCGCGTGGTCGGCTCCATGGTCAGCCAGCTGGAAGGCTCGGTACTGACCGCGATTGCGCTGGTGATGATCGTGGTTCTGTCCTCGCTGGGTAGCCGGGCGGCGCTGTTGGTGGGCTTTGCCATTCCGACTTCTTTCCTTCTGTGCTTTGCCCTGCTGGCGCTGATGGGGATCTCTGTCTCCAACATCGTGATGTTCGGTCTGATCCTTGCCGTGGGCATGCTGGTCGATGGCGCCATCGTGGTGGTGGAATACGCCGACAAACGCATCAGTGAAGGCACCGGCCCGATGCACGCCTATGTGGAGGCGGCGCAGCGCATGTTCTGGCCGGTTGTCTCCTCGACCGCGACGACGCTCTGTGCCTTCTTGCCAATGCTGTTCTGGCCCGGTGTGCCGGGTGAGTTCATGGGCATGCTGCCGGTGACGCTGATCTTCGTGCTCTCCGCATCGCTGGTGGTGGCGCTGGTCTACCTGCCGGTCATGGGCGGCGTCTCCGGTCGTATTAGTCGGGTGTTCGAAGGCACCTCGCAAGGCCTGCGCGCTGTGCTGCCATGGTGGGCACGGGCGCTGCTGGTGCCGCCGCCGATCTGGGGCATGTTCGCCGGTCTGATGCAGATGCTGAACCCGGGCTACCTACTGCCCGACGCCGCTGCTGCCGCCATGCCCGGTGCCATCCCGCCGCTCTTTGGCGCGCTGGTCTTTGTGCTGTCGGCCTTTGCTGCCTCCACCGCGCTGGGTGCAGCCCGGATCGAGCGCAAACCAAAGGTGGTCTCTGCAGGCTACCGCCATACGCCGTTTGGCTATTTCATCAAGTTCATCGCGGGCAATCCAATCATGCCTCTGGTCACGATTGCAGCGGTTGCCTTCAGCATCATGACGGTGTTCCAGATGTTCAGCGAGAACAACTATGGCGTCGAGTTCTTCGTGGAATCCGAACCGGAGCAAGCCACGGCATTTGTGCGGGCACGTGGCAATATCTCGCTGCATGAAAAGGACGAGATGGTGCGTCAGGCCGAAGAGGTGATCAAAGCGCATCCGGCGGTGATCAACGTCTTCTCCTTTGCAGGTGAAGGTGGTCTTGATACCGGTGGCCCCGGCGGCGGGCAATCGCCGCAGGATACCGTTGGTCAGGTCCAGTTCGAAATCATCCCCTGGGAAGATCGCCCGACGCAAACGGAAAAATGGTTCTTCGATCTGCTGACCCGCGAGGTGACCGCTTCGGCCTATGACGGACATACAGTGATAGACGAACTGAACGCCGAGCTGGAAAAACTGCCGGGCTTTGTGGCCGAACTGAAGGCACTCGAGCAAGGCCCCGGGTCGGGCAAACCCATCCATCTGCGGATCAAGGGCGACGGCTGGGAGGATCTTACATCCGCCACCGAAACCGCGCGCGCCTATTTCGACGAAATGCCGGGGCTGACGCTGGTTGAGGACACCCTGCCCCTGCCCGGCATCGACTGGCAGATCGACGTGGATGTGGAAAAGGCGGGCCGCTATGGCGCCGATGTGGCCACGGTGGGCGCCATGGTGCAGCTGGTGACACGTGGTATCCTGCTCGACACCATGCGGGTGGACAGCTCGGATGAGGAAATCGAGATCCGCGTGCGCCTGCCCGATGAAGACCGGGTGCTGTCGACGCTGGACAACCTCAAGGTTCGCACCACCGATGGCCTGGTTCCGCTCAGCAACTTCATCACCCGCCAGCCAGTGCCGAAACTGGCGCAGATCAGCCGCGTGCAGCAGCAGCGGTATTATGATGTGAAGGCGGATGTGGAGCCGGGTCTCAGCAAAGTCGTTACAGCCGATCCCGAGACTGGCGAGGACAGGGTCCTGGGCCTGCTAAAAGCGGTCCCCGACACAGTGACGGTGGCCGAGGGGCAAATCACCGCTGCCAATGGCAACCGCTATACGATCTTCGCCCTGGATCAGGCCGATACGGCTGAAGAGCTCGGCACCGCCGTCGCAGAGGACGCCCGAATCCTGCCGGTCAACGCCAATGAACGGCTGGCCGCCATCACCACATGGCTGGACACCGATCCGTTCCCCAAATCCATCACATGGGAATGGACCGGCGATCAGGAGGAGCAAGAGGAAAGCGGCGCCTTTCTGTCCAAGGCCTTTGCCGGGGCGCTAGGGCTGATGTTCGTGATCCTTCTGGCCCAGTTCAACAGCTTCTACAATTCGGCGCTGGTGCTGCTGGCGGTGGTGCTCTCCACCACCGGGGTACTGATCGGCATGATGGTGATGCAGCAGCCGTTCTCGATCATCATGACGGGCACGGGTATCGTGGCGCTCGCGGGGATCGTGGTGAACAACAACATTGTTCTGATCGACACCTATCAGGAGTTCAGCCAGCACATGCCTCGGATCGAGGCGATCATCCGCACCGCCGAGGCACGCATCCGTCCCGTGCTGCTGACCACCGTCACCACCATGGCCGGTCTGGCACCGATGATGTTCGGCATCAGCCTCGACTTCATCGACGGTGGCTACTCCATCAACAGCCCCACCGCGCTGTGGTGGAAGCAGCTGGCGACCGCCGTGGTCTTTGGCCTTGGCATCGCAACCGTGCTGACGCTAGTGGTGACGCCATCGCTGCTGTCGATCCGGGTGTGGCTGTCGACCTACCTGTCGTGGATGGGGCGCCTGATGGCGCGCATCACCGGTGGCCGGTCCAGCCGGATCGCGCAGGATATGCGGCTGGCCAAGAAAGCGCGCAAACTGCCCACGACCGAGCTGCTCTGGGAAGAGATAGACAGGAGCCCGGCAGACGACAGCGAGCCCGACACAGGACCGGGCACAGGCCCCGCCCTGCGCGCAGCGGAGTAAACGCCGTGTCTGCGCAGACAACCAGATGAAAAAAAGGCCCCGCAGATGCGGGGCTTTTCTTTTCTCTGCGCAGCATTGCGCCTCTGGCGCCCGCACGACTTACAAAAGGGCGGTTTCATCCGCGGATACGTTTTCAATCTTCTTCTGTGCAAGCTCTTCATCGCCTGGGCCGGGCGCCGGTTCCGGGTGCAGATGACGCGCCCGCGGCGTGTGCTGCAGAACCACCTGAATGGGAAAGTGATCAGACCCGATATTGCGGTGCCGCTTCATCGAAACCAGCGTGAAATCGCCCGAGCAGAAGACGTGATCCAGCGGCCAGCGCAGCAGCGGGTAGCCTGCGTGAAAGGTGCTGAAGATCCCCCGCCCAATGCGCGGATCCAAAAGACCGCTCAACTTTTGGAATAGCCGGGTCGATGCCGACCAGGCCACATCGTTGAGATCCCCCATGACCACCACCGGTCCCGCGCTGGCGTCAATGGTCTTGGCCACCAGCAACAGCTCTCCATCCCGTTCGGCAGAGGTCGGGTTCTCCGTCGGGCTGGGTGGCGCCGGGTGCAGGCAATGCAAGGCAACCCGCTGTCCCGAGGCAAGACCCACGGAGCCATGCATCGAGGGCACGCCCTCCTCCACCAAAAAGTGGACCTGCGGGTCGATCAACTCGAGCCGGGAATAAAGATGCATCCCGTAAAGGTTATCGAGCGGCTGCTTGACCCGGTAAGGATACCCCGCCTCGATCTGCTCCAGTTGTTCTTCCCACCACGCGTCCGTCTCCACTGTCAGGACCAGATCCGGCTTGGTCTCACGGATCAGATCCAGCAGCGGCTGAGCGTTGCGGTTGGTCATCAGGACGTTGGCCACCAGAAGGTTCAACTGATCGTCAGGGCGCATCTGCCGCGCCGACTGGATCTGATAGGGAAAAAGCCGCGTATAGCGGATGATCCGCACGCACTGCAGCGCCGAGCAAAGCAACAACAGAACGATCAGCGCTTTATCGCCCTGCCCCTGCCAGCCGTAGACCCAGACATAGGCCAGCAAGGCAGCAACGGTGACCGTGGTGATCTGCAAGGCCGGGAATTCAAAGCCCCGCACCCACCAGCCTTCGTGCCGCAGCAGCGGCAGCAGGGTCAAAAGCGGCACTGCGCAGATGAACAGAAAAAGAGCCCAGTCCAGTATCACGTTCATCTTACACTCTTTATCCCGCTCACCCTACCGCGCGCCTTTGGAACGCCACCCGCGCTGACAGGCTCAGGCGACATCCTGATCCGCTTGCTGGCGCTGCCACAGATGGGCATAACGGCCACCGCGCGCAAGTAGATCCTCGTGAGAGCCTGCTTCCGCGATCTCTCCCTGCTCCAGCACCACGATCTGATCCGCCTCGGCGACGGTGGACAGGCGGTGCGCGATGGTGATCACCGTGCGCCCCTGCCCGGCCCGCGCCAGCGCTTCCTTGATCTCGCGCTCGGTATCGGTATCCAGCGCCGAAGTTGCCTCGTCCAGCAGCAGGATCGGCGGGTCCTTCAGTAGGGTACGGGCAATGCCGACGCGCTGTTTTTCACCGCCCGACAACTTGAGCCCGCGTTCGCCCACCTGAGTGTCATAGCCCTGCGGAAGACCGGCGATGAAATCATGGATCTGCGCCGCCCGAGCGGCGTCTTCGATCTCTTGCTGGGTGGCGCCATCGCGGCCATAGGCGATGTTGTAGCGGATGGTGTCGTTGAACAGCACCGTGTCCTGCGGCACCACGCCAATGGCGGCATGCAGGCTTTTCTGGCTGACGTTGCGCACATCCTGCCCGTCGATTGTTAGGGCGCCGCCGGTGACATCGTAAAACCGGAACAACAGCCGCCCGATGGTGGATTTACCGGACCCGGTGGAGCCGACGATGGCCACCGTCTCACCTGGTTTGGCCTCCATGGTGATGCCCTTCAGGATCTCGCGCTCCGGGTCATAACCGAAATGCAGGTCCTCCAACCGGATATGCCCCTTGCTGACCTTCAGCTCAGCCGCATTCGGACGGTCCTTCACATCCGGCGGCTGTTCCAGCAGGTCGAACATTTCCCCCATATCGACAAGGCTCTGGCGGATTTCCCGATAGACCGAGCCGAGGAAGTTCAGGGGCACTGTGATCTGGACCATATAGGCGTTGACCATCACGAAATCACCAACGCTAAGGCTGCCGTCCTGCACGCCGATGGCCGCCATCACCATTACCGTTATCAAACCGCCGGTGATGATCACGCTCTGGCCAAAGTTCAGGAAGGCCAGAGAATAAGCGGTCTTCAGCGCCGCCTGCGCATAGGCACGCATGGCGCCATCATAGCGGGCCGCCTCGCGCTCTTCAGCCCCAAAATATTTGACCGTTTCGAAATTCAGCAGGCTGTCGATCGCCTTTTGGTTGGCGTCAGTGTCCTGCTTGTTCATCTCGCGGCGCAGTTTCACCCGCCATTCGGTGATCGCCAGCGTGAACCAAACATAAAGCGCAATGGTGACACCGACCGCGAGCAGATAGCGCGCGTCGAACAGCACCGTCAGGATGATGGCCACCAGCACCAGTTCCAGCACCAGCGGACCGATCGAGAACAAGAGGAACCGAAGCAGGAATTCGACGCCCTTGACCCCGCGTTCGATGATCCGGGACAGTCCGCCGGTCTTGCGCGTGATATGATAGCGCATCGACAGTCGGTGAATGTGCTGAAATGTCTCCAGCGCCAGACCGCGTAGCGCCCGCTGGGTGACAGGCGCAAACACCGCATCCCGCAGCTGTTGGAATCCGTTCGTCAGCACCCGCGCCACACCATAGGCGACGGTCAGCCCCACCGCGCCGAGCGCCAGCGGCGGAACGCCTTCACCCGCCAACGCATCCACCGCGCCCTTGTACAGAACCGGCGTATAAACGGCGATTAGCTTGGCCAGGATCAACACCACCATGGCCAGCACGACCCGGTATTTCACGCTCTTCTGGTCTGCGGGCCAGAGGTAAGGAACCACCTTGCGCAGGGTGCGCAGGCTTGAGCGGCGTTCCTCTGCCGAGATGGAATCGATGGTAGTGGGGGATCGTCTCATGGCGTTCCTGCGGCTGGGCCTTCCGGCGGATTGGCGATGTCTGATGCGTATCGCCGACTACATATCCCTAGCACGAAGCTGGGAAAGGATACGCCGCGCCCCCGGTGGCTGGGGACACGGCGCGTTTCTGTTACACCGAACAGATCAGTCCGGCAGGTTGAACACCTGTCCGGGATAGATCAGGTCGGGATCGCGGATCGCATCCTGGTTGGCCTGGAACACCCGGACATAAAGGAACCCGCTGCCATAGCGTTCCTGCGAGATCGCCCAAAGGGTATCGCCCTTTTGCACCGTGATGGCCCGTACCAGCGGAACCGGCTGATCCGGCGCCTGTCCCGGCTGCTGCGTCTGCGGTTGCAGCACCTCGGGCGCCTCGCGTTTGAAGGGGGTTTCAAGACGACTCAGGACTTCTTCGCCGCTAGCGGAAATTTCATCCAGACGCAGAGTGTAGATGCCCGGTTCCACGGCAGCCAGCGCGCCGCCCCAGCGGCCATCCTCGGCCACGAGGAATTCGGTCTTGAGCGCATTGTCCACATATACCCGCACCAAGGCACCCGCGCGGCCACGCCCAGCCAGCAGCACCTCGCCGCTGTCGGAATAGCTGATGGTATCAAGCGCGACCTTGCCATTCAGAACCGGCGTGGCTGGCTGCACCAGCTCTACACCGTCTGCACCGGCCCTTAGCACGGCAACCGCCGTTGGCTCCGGCTGCGGCGCAGGAACGGTTTCCGCGCTGGCGAGTGTTTCCTCGGCCACCGGCTCGCTTTGGGGCGGTGTGGTATCGTCGGGGCCAACAGTGCCGGTCTCGCCCTCCGCGGTTGCCACCTCGACCTGTGCGGCCTCAGCCTCCACCGGTTGCTCCGGTGCTGCCGTTTCCGCCTCGACCTGCGGCGTGGTGGTTTCGGCTACGACGGGCTGTACTTCTCCCTCGGCTGCGACCGGGGCGGGCGCTCCGCTCTGCACAGTCGACTGTTCCTGTGAAACGGCCTCAGATGTTTCAGCCTGCGCAACCTCCACGGCCTCTTCGCTCTGCGGGGCTGCGGTGTCCTCGGATACTGCCGCAGGCTCGGCCTCGGGCTTCGCGGCATCCTCGGCATCCGCCACCTGCGGCTCTGGCCCCGCGGAGATCGGTGCCAAAATGAACTGATCCTCAGAGGGTTGTTTCTGATCCTCGAACCGCGCCAGAAGCGAAATCACCCGCGGCTGGTCGCTGGGCAGGATGCTGGAAAATATCACGAAATCGCCGCTGCCCTGAACCTCGGTCCGTTCCAGAACCGTACCATCCAGCAGTACCTCGACCGCGGCTCCGGCCTGTGCACGACCTGCAATCACAAGGGCACCGTCGGGGTCGACCCGCACCAGATCCAGCATTGGCGCTTCCAACAGCGGCGCCGCCTCTTCCACGGGCGCCTCTGCGGTGGTCGCAGGGTCTTCAGAAACGGCTGCCTCTTCGGTCGCGGTATCAGCAGCAACATCCGCCTTTTGCGTATCTGCAACGGTGTCGCTGTCATCCGCCGCGGGAACCTCTGCCTCAGGTGCCTGGGCTACCGCCGTTTCGCTCTTACCTGTCTCTGTTGGCTCGGCTGTTTCGACGACGGCGCTGGTCTCTGCCGGTGCCTCAGGCGCCTCTGTCGGCGCAATGGTCTCGACTTCGGCCTCTGCCGTCTCCTCAACTGCCGCAGGGGCCGCATCCTCTGCGGCTGTCTTCTGCGGCGCATCGGTCGCAGGTTCAGGCGCGTTTTCCGAAGCGGTCGCAGTTTCAGGTTCAGCCGCGGAATTGGCAGTCTCAACCGTGGTGGTCACGCCAACCGGCTCTTTGGCCGCCGGGGACACCGTCACCTCGGGCTGCACCACCGTGCGCGAAGCGGCCTCTTCAGGCCCCTCGCCCCGGTCAAACACCCCCAGCTGCATCAGCACGACGCCGCCCACGATCACGACGACAGAAGCAATACCTCCCATCGCCAGGGGGCTGAGCCCCCCACTTCCAGATGTTTGCGCCATCTTGTTCCTTCCTTGTGCGAGATGTTTTCCCTCGCTTGGTTGAGCCAGCCTACCAATGGGGGTATCTGGGGTCAAAACAGCATACCTGTTTCGCTGCCAAACCCTGTCGAAAGGCTATCTCATGAGCATAAAATCCGTCTGTGTGTATTGCGGATCACGTTTTGGAGCAATGGCCAGCTATGCCGCAGCCGCCGAGACCCTTGGAAAAGGGCTCGCCGCACAAGGTCAGCGGCTCGTGTACGGTGCCGGAGACGTCGGCCTGATGGGCACCGTCGCTCGGGCGGCGCAGGCTGCAGGTGGTGAAACCTTTGGCGTGATCCCGGTGCATCTGGAACGGCGCGAGGTCGGCAAATCGGATCTCACAACCTATGTGGTGACCGAAACCATGCATGAGCGTAAAAAGGTCATGCTCTATAACGCCGACGCCGTGGTGGTCCTGCCCGGCGGCCCGGGATCGCTGGATGAGTTGTTCGAAGTGCTGACCTGGCGCCAGCTGGGCCTGCACGACAAACCGATCATAGTGGTCAACACCGATGGCTACTGGGACAAGCTGCGCGACCTTCTGGAGCACGTGGTGGCACAGGAATTCGCAGGCGCCGAGATGCAGGATTACCTGACCTGGGTCGACAGCGCCGAAGAAGCGCTAGCCAGACTGAAACCCTGACCCGGAGATACTCCGGCTCAGGCCTCCAGTTCAGCCTCCCTCCCGCTGCTAGCCCGCCGCCCCCGGACAGCAGGCGATCAGACGCTCGCCAGCGCGGATTTCACGGCCTCGGCAATCTCGGGCACTGGGTGATTGGTCAGATCCTTGGGCAGCTCCGCAATCAGCAGTTTGGCGGCATCCCCGCTCAACTCGGGGCGCAGCGCGCCAAGGCTGCGCGGCGGTGCAATCAAAACCAGCCCGGAGCAGGCCCCGGCGGCCACCCATTTGTTGACCAGCGATGCTACCCCGGCAGCGAAGTCATCTTCGGCCATCTGATGCCAGTCCGCAGGTTCAACCGCGCCAAGCGCAGCTCCTGCTGCCCCGCTGAGCCGACCGGGCGCTTCTGACCCTTGCGCTCCGTTCGGCGGGTTGGCGATCTCGTCGGCGCGCATCACGCGCAGATCCGCATCCACCGTATCGCTGACGTTCTCCAGAAACAGCGCCTTCTGGCCGTCTGCAACGATGATCCATAGTCCTTTGGGCAATTTAATCATGCGTGTTCCCTTTCCTCCGTTCCGCTTCCTCTGTGCCGCCAGCCAACCGGAAAACATGGCAGGGAACCTTGACGCGTATCAAACTGCCACGAAAAAACCCGCGCCGGTCCGGCGCGGGTTGCGTATCTCGTATCCTGTCGCGGATTACATGCGCGAAGCGACGTTTTCCCAGTTGACCAGGTTGTCCAGGAAGTTGGTCAGGTAGGCCGGGCGCTTGTTGCGGAAATCGATGTAGTAGGAGTGTTCCCACACGTCACAACCCAGCAGCGCGGTCTGGCCAAAGCACAGCGGGTTCACGCCATTCTCGGTCTTGGTGACTTTCAGGGCGCCATCGGTGTCTTTCACCAGCCAAGCCCAGCCGGAGCCGAACTGACCCGCGCCTGCGGCGGAGAATTCTTCCTTGAACTTGTCAACCGAGCCGAAGCTTTCGACCAGTGCCTTTTCCAGCTCCCCCGGCATCGCGGAGGCGCCCGGACCCATCATTTCCCAGAACTGGTTGTGGTTCCACAGCTGGGAGATGTTGTTGAAGATGCCGTTCTGGGCGACGGCGGATTTGTCGTAGGTGCCGACAATGATCTCTTCCAGCGTCTTGCCGTCCCATTCAGTACCGGCGATCAGCTTGTTGCCGTTGTCGACATAGGCCTTGTGGTGCAGATCGTGGTGGTATTCCAGGGTTTCGGCGGACATGCCCTTGGAAGCCAGCGCATCATGTGCATAAGGAAGATCGGGAAGTTCAAAAGCCATATCGGACCCCTGTCAATTTTGTTGCGTTCCTATGCAGATACATGCGGCGCAGCATTCGGCAGGTCAAGGGCCTAGACAAGAAATCCGCGCCATCTGACTGCGACGTCTATGTGCGCAAATGGGAGAGACCGCCATGATCGCCGAGGCCTGGATCCGCGCCCGCAAAGCGCTCTACCGCATGCGGGGCCACTATGCAGGTCAGTTGAACGGCGTTCCCTTTCGGCTGGATCCCTACCATTCCAAGTTCTGGCGCAAGGCCGCGGCAGGCAGGTGGGAGCCGGAGACCTTTCAGGTGCTGGATGCCCATCTCGACAAGGATCACGACTATCTCGACATCGGCGCCTGGATCGGCCCTACCGTCCTATATGGCGCGCACAAGGCACGGCGGGTGATGTGTTTCGAACCCGACCCGGTTGCCTTCCGCCATCTGGCCTGGAACCTGGAACTGAACCGCGTCGACAATGTCTCGGCCTTCTCAGTCGCCATCAGCAGCGGTTTTGGTCTTGCCCGTATGGCATCTTTTGGCGGTGAGGCCGGAGACAGCATGAGCAGCCTTCTGAACGATGGCGATCACGGATCCGACGTGATGACCATCGGCTGGCAGGATTTCGCAGCAAAGGCGGATCTGTCGCGCGTGTCGCTGGTTAAGCTCGATATTGAAGGCGCCGAATTCGACGTTCTGCCGCAGATGATCCCCTGGCTGAAAGAGCAGCGCCCGGCCCTCTACCTTTCCACCCACGCGCCTTTCCTGCCTGAAGAGACCCGCAAGGCGCGGATGGCAGAGCTGGCCGATCTTCTGTCCTTTTACGGCGAATGCCACCCCGACAATGGGGCACATGCCGGGTTTGCCGCTCTCACCACCACCCGCGCCCTGACGCAGTTCCCCACGTTTCTGTTCAAGTGAAGCGTCCTGCGGGGCAGATTATTTGACCCGTTTACACGCGCCGGTGCCGCGGTGGCTTCCGTCTCCGCCATGCACGCGCGCGCTGATCGTCGCCTTGGACCGCGCTGCATCAAGCCGCACAGTGTAGGTCGCCGTGGCCGTTCTGTTCCCCCGAACAGGCAAGCCCGTCAGGGTCCATTTCATGAGGTATTTCCGCTCCTTCACCACGCTGAATGTCACAGGCAACGGGGCCTTATTGACGTGGTGAATATAAGCATCGTAGGCCATCGCGGTTCCGGCGGCCTCATCCACCACGTAGGCGGCCTTATCTGGGATCCAGCCATAGCTGGTATGGGCGGTATATTCACATTCATAAACAATGGGCGCGCCTGCGGCGGCCAATGGCAGCGCGCAAAGCGACAAAGCCGCCGCTATTATGGATCCTTTAAACATGTGCAATCCTTGCTTCAAAATTCAGCACCTCAAGACAGCAGAACAAACACCTGATCAAAAACAAAAAACGTGCCCCGAGGGTCCGGGACACGTTATTGGATGGATCGATTTCGCACAACCCAGAAGGGCCGGTGTCAGTAGACGCCAACCTTTGATTGCGGGTGGGCAGATGCTTTCAACAGATTGAAGACATAGCCCGCAACCGAGCGGAAGCAGACAATGTGGAAGGTCTCCTCTTCATCCAGCCAGAAGGCCGCAGCCACCTGCGCCATGCGGGTACGGCGGAAATCGCCAGGGGTGAAGGCTGCCGCATCGAAATCCACAGGACAGACCTTGCCCAGAGCCTCGCGCGCACCTGCGCCCGAGAGGTGGAAAAAAGCCCGCGCATCAGAGACATTCACCGCCAGAGCGTGCTCGCCCGACAGAGCTTCTGCCAGCGCCGCGGTCTTGGCTTCGGCGTCGGCATATGGCAGCAGCAACAGCAGCTCATCCGGGGACATCCAGGCCACGGCACCGTTCTCGGCGGTGGTGGTCCGGCGCGGCTCCGGCACATCTGCGCCGGTGGCCACCTTCACCGCCTGTCGCAGGGTCTTGGAGGACAGATCGCCGCGCAGGGTGATCATCCCCTGCAGTCCGGCCTCTTCCAGCGTGGCCATTCCGGCGTAGCTGGCGCCGCCCAGGACGCTCACAGGATTAGACATTCTGCTTTTCCCCTTCCTTGTCGTAGAAGACCGGATCGACGATCCGCGCCTTGAAGATGGTGCCATCGGTGCCGGGGAAGTCGAGAACCTCTCCCATGCGGTCGGGGCCGTGTTTCACCAGTCCCATCGCGATCCCCTTGCCCAAGGTCGGGGAATAATAGGTCGAGGTGACCCGGCCGATGGTGTTTTTCTGGCCGTTGGCATTGACGCCATTGCCGACCGCATAGGCGCCGTCCGGCAGCACCGACCCGTCGGTCGTCTCAAGCCCCACCAGTTTCCAGCGTTCCGGATCCGCCATATGGCTGCGCAGCTGCGCGCGCTTGCCAATGAAGTCTTCCTTCTTCTTGGAAATCGCCCAGTTCAGCCCCAGATCCTGCGGAATGACCGTACCGTCGGTTTCATCCCCGATCATGATAAAGCCCTTCTCCGCGCGCAGCACGTGCAGGCATTCCGTGCCATAGGGCATCACGCCAAACTCCTGTCCGGCCGCCATCAGCGCATCCCAGAAAGCCTGACCATCAGAGGCGGCGACTGCGATCTCGTAGGACAATTCACCCGAGAAGGAGATCCGGTAAACCCGGCATTTGAAGCCGCCGATCTCTCCGTCCTTCCATTCCATGAAGGGCAGCGCCTCCTTGGAGACATCCAGTCCGCCACCGGCCTCGCCGTTCAGCTTTTCCAACACCTTGCGCGCCTTAGGACCGACCACCGCGATCTGAGCGTACTGCTCGGTCACATTGGCGACGTAGACTTTCCAGTCCCACCATTCGGTCTGCAGCCATTCTTCCATATGGGCATGGATGCGGTCGGCGCCGCCGGTGGTGGTGTGGCATAGCCAGGTGTCCTCGTCGATGCGGGCAACCACGCCGTCATCCGACAGGAAGCCGTTCTCGGAGCACATCAGACCATAGCGACATTTGCCGACTTTCAGGGTCGACATCATGTTGGTGTACATCATGTCGAGGAACCGCCCGGCATCAGGGCCTTTGACGATCAGCTTGCCCAGGGTCGAGGCATCCAGCATCCCGACGTTCTGGCGGGTGTTGGTGATCTCGCGGTTGACCGCCTCCTTCACGCTTTCGCCGCTGCGCACATAGGCGTAGGGACGGCGCCAGTGGCCAACCGGCTCCCAGTCAGCGCCATTGCCATCGTGCCAGTCGTACATCGGCGTCTTGCGCAGGGGCTGGAAGATCTCGCCGCGCGCCTCGCCGCCGATCGCGCCCATGGAAATGGGGTGATAGGGCGGGCGGAAGGTGGTGGTGCCCACCTGCGGGATTTCCGATCCGAGACTGTCAGCAAGGATCGCCAGACCATTGATGTTGCTGAGTTTCCCCTGATCCGTCGCCATGCCGAGGGTGGTGTAACGCTTGGTGTGCTCGACGCTTTCATAGCCTTCGCGGGCCGCCAGTTGCACGTCGGAAACCTTGACGTCGTTCTGGAAGTCGAGCCAGGCCTTCATGCGCAGGTTGATTTCCGCGCGGGCGGGCATCAGCCAGACCGGCTGCATCGGCGCCTCTTCCTGCGCTTCGCCCTTGGCGGCAGTGGCATCGGCTTTGAACCCGGCCGCAGCAGCGGCCTTGGCCCCGGCCTCGGCACCATCGGCCAGAACCGCATCCAGTGTCAGCGGGCCGCTGGCGGCACCAGCGGTCACCACGAAACCTGCACCATCTGCGCCGAGCGGCGGACGGGAGGGATCGGGGCGGAAATGCGCCTGCGCATCATCCCAAGTAAGCTTGCCGCCACAATGGGACCACAGGTGCACCACCGGAGACCAGCCGCCGGACATGGCGACCGCATCGGCTTCGACCTCTTCCTGGGCGCCGCCCTGACCATTCTGGGCGCAGATCGCGACCTTGGTCACATGCTTGCCGTCCTTGACCTTGGCAATGCCGCGGCCGCATTCGACACGGATACCAAGCGCGCGAACCTCATCCATCAGGGCGCCGCCACCGGCTTCGCGGGTGTCGAGCACGCGTACAACCTCGACGCCTGCACCATGCAGCGCCAGCGCGGTGCGATATGCATCATCGTTGTTGGTCGCTACCACCACGCGCTGCCCCGGGGTCGCGCCCCAGTTCACCACGTAATCGCGCATCGCTGCGGCCAGCATCACGCCGGGCACATCGTTGCCAGCAAACGACAGCGGCCGTTCAATGGCGCCAGTTGCGGTGACGATCTGTTTTGCACGGATCCGCCACAGGCGGTGGCGCGGACCACCCTGCCCCGGTGTGTGATCGGTCAACCGCTCGTATCCCAAAGCATAACCGTGATCATAGACGCCCGAACCCATGCAGCGGTTGCGCAGGGTCACGTTCTCCATCGCGGTGAGTTCCGCCAGCGCCTGTTCCACCCAGGCTTCGGGATCGTCGCCATCGATGGTCCCGCCATCGACCGGCGCACGGCCGCCCCAATGGGCGTTCTGTTCGATCACCAGCACCTTGGCGCCCGAACGGCCCGCCGTTAGCGCCGCCTGAAGGCCTGCGACACCGCCGCCAACAACCAGAACATCAGCAAAGAAGTAGAAGTGTTCGTAGGTGTCCGCGTCCTTCAGTTCGCGGTCCGGCGCCTGACCCAGACCTGCGGATTTGCGGATGATCGGCTCGTAGACGTGTTTCCAGAAGGGTTTGGGGTGGATGAACGTCTTGTAGTAGAAACCAGCAGGCAGGAACCGCGCCAGCTTGTTGTTCACCACGCCCACGTCGAACTCAAGGCTGGGCCAGTGGTTCTGCGACTGGGCGCTGAGGCCGGAAAACAGCTCGGTCGTCGTGGCGCGCTGGTTCGGTTCGAACCGCGCACCGGAGCCGAGGCCAACCAGCGCGTTGGGCTCTTCCGCGCCCGAGGCAACCAGCCCGCGTGGACGGTGGTATTTGAAGGACCGGCCCACCAGCAGCTGATCATTGGCCAGCAGCGCCGAGGCCAGCGTATCCCCGGCATAGCCCGTCATCCGCGTGCCGTTAAAGGTGAACTCGATGGGTTTGGAGCGGTCGATCAACCGGCCCTGATTGGCAAGACGCGTGCTCATGCTGCGAACCTTTCACGATAAAAGGCGGTGGTATTCGGTGTGTGTTCCGCGAAACGGGCCATGCCCGGCTGCGGTCGGTCTGTGCGACGAAGTGCGCCTGTCATGACTTGGCATCCGAAAACTCGCGCCAGCTCCAGCCGGGGCGTTTGGCGGTGATCGCGTCGCGGATTTCCTGCGGCGGCTCGGTGGTCTGCGCCGAATAGGTGCCAAAAACCTCAAGCGTCATGGTGCAGCGGGCCGCGTGGAACCACTTGCCGCAGCCATTGACGTGCCGCCAGCGTTCGAAATGCACGCCTTTGGGATTTTCCCGCATGAACAGATAGTCATGGAACTCATCATCCGAGGAGCCGGGACCAAAGCGCGTCAGATGCGCCTCACCGCCACCGTGCAGTTCGGTTTCTTCGGCTTTGACGCCGCAATAGGGGCATTCAAGGATCAGCATGGGCCATGCTCCGGTTTGGTCTGGTCTACTGCCCCCGAACCGAGGGCGGGGATCGGGCACGATGCAACGCAGGGCGTCACATTGGATGAACGAAGGGAAGCAACCATCAGTGCGCCACCCCTGCCGCGACGCTCTCGTCGATGAATTTGCCTTCCTTGAAGCGCATCATGGAAAATTCCTCGGCCAGCGGCGAATGGCCGGTTGCCATCAGCTCGGCCATAGCCCAGCCAGATCCCGGAATGGCCTTGAAGCCGCCGGTGCCCCAGCCTGCGTTGACGAAACAGTTCTGTACCGGCGTTTTCGAGATGATGGGCGAGCGGTCGCCGGTCACATCCACGATACCGCCCCACTGGCGCAGCATCTTCAGGCGCGACACCATCGGGAAAGTCTCGTTCAGCGCACGCACGGTCTCCTCGATATGGTGGAAGGACCCGCGCTGGGTGTAGTTGTTGTAGCCATCGGTACCGCCACCAATCACCATCTCGCCCTTGTCGGACTGGCTCATGTAGCCGTGCACGGTGTTGGCCATGACGACCACATCCATGCAGGGTTTGATCGGCTCAGACACCAGCGCTTGCAGCGCCACGCTTTCGACCGGCAGGCGGAAGCCCGCCATCTGGGACAGGTGCGAACAGTTGCCTGCAACCACCATGCCCAGCTTATCGCAATCGATCGCGCCCTTGCTGGTGTCGACACCGATGACCCGACCACCTTCAGTGCGCACGCCGGTGACTTCACATTGCTGGATGATGTCCATGCCCATGGCCGAACACGCCCGGGCATAGCCCCAGGCCACCGCATCGTGACGCGCGGTGCCGCCGCGCTCCTGCCACAGGCCACCCAGCACAGGGTAACGCGGCCCTTCAAGGTTGATGATCGGCACCAGTTCCTTAACGCGCGCGGGTTCGATCCACTCGGTAGACACGCCCTGCAGCGCGTTGGCATGGGCCGTGCGCTTGTAGCCGCGCACCTCATGCTCGGTCTGGGCCAGCATGATGACGCCGCGCGGAGAAAACATGACGTTATAGTTCAGATCCTGGCTCATGTCCTCGTATAGGGAACGCGCCTTTTCATAGATCGCCGCCGACGGATCTTGCAGGTAGTTCGAGCGGATGATGGTGGTGTTGCGCCCGGTGTTGCCGCCGCCCAGCCAGCCCTTTTCCAGCACCGCCACATTGGTGATGCCGAAATTCTTGCCAAGGTAATAGGCCGTGGCAAGGCCGTGCCCGCCCGCGCCGACGATGATCACATCATAGTGGCGTTTGGGCTCGGGGGCGCGCCAGGCGCGTTCCCATCCGGTGTGGTAGCGCAGGGCCTCCCGCGCGACTGCAAAGGCTGAATAGCGTTTCATGAGCGAATCCGATGATGCGTGTCTGTTCTTGGGTATGCCCGAGGGGCGGTTCCGGGCCGTGCCGTTTATCGTCGCATTTGTGCATAGTTGCGACATCACCTTTCTACCACGTCTGCGACCGTGCCGCACGGGGTCTGCCTCACCCATGAGCCGACTGACATACCGGGCACGACAGGGTGACGCAGCAGTTAGGCCTTTTTTCCGCGCCTGCGGAGATATAGATGGAGATCAAACATCGGAGTAAGCATGGTTTTCTGGATCCTCATCGCATTCATGGCCCTGGCCATCGCCGGATTGATGGCATTGGTTCTGCTGCGCAGCCGCGCAACGGGAGAGCCGCCAGCCGCCTATGACCTGCGCGTCTATCGCCAGCAATTGCGCGACGTGGACAAGGATCTGGCGCGTGGCGTGATCAACGAAGCCGACGCCGGCCGTATCCGCACCGAGGTCTCCCGCCGCATTCTGGCCGCCGATGCGCAGCTGCAGGAACAGACCGAAGGCGCGCGGCAACCCCGGATGGCGACCCGCGCGGTGGCGGTGATCATCGTTCTGGGGATCTGTGGCGGAACACTGGGGATATACGCGACCCTGGGCGCACCAGGCTATGGTGACCTCAGCCTCAAGAGCCGCATCGCCATGGCGCAGGAGCGCGCCGACAGCCGCCCCAGCCAGGCCGAAGCTGAAGTCCAGGTGCCGCCTTTCCCGGCGCCAGAGGTCGAAGACAGCTACCGACAGCTCGTCGATCAACTGCGCCAGACCGTGGCCAAGCGTGAAGACGACGCTCAGGGTCAGGCCCTGCTGGTACAGCACGAGGCGAACCTCGGCAATTTCATCGCGGCCTATCAGGCCAAGGAAAAGTATATCGACATCATGTCCGGCGATGTGGAAGCCGCCGATTTCGGCGAGCTGGCCGAGCTGATGATCATGGCAGCCGGTGGCTATGTCTCTCCCGAAGCGGAAAAGGCGCTAAGCCAGACGCTGCGGCTGGACCCGGAAAACGGACCGGCACGCTATTACTACGGGTTGATGCTGGGACAGGTGGGACGGCCTGACCTCTCCTACCAGATCTGGGCGGAAACCCTGCGCAAGGGCAATGCCGATGATCCCTGGGTCCGCGGCATTCAAAGCCAGATCGAAGAGATGGCCGTGCGTGCCGGGGTCGATTATCAGCCGATCCAGCCCAAAGGCGCGCCGACCCCGCCCTTTGCTGGCGCCATGCCCGGCCCCGATGCGGCGGACGTGGAGAACGCCGCCGAGATGAGCGAAGCCGACCGGGCCGAGATGATCCGCGGCATGGTGGCTCGCCTGTCGGACAGGCTCGCGACCGAAGGTGGCACGGTCCAGGAATGGTCCCGTCTGATCGGGGCGCTGGGAGTGCTTGGCGATCTGGATCAGGCCCGCGTCATCTATGACGAAGCTCGCCAGACCTTTGCCGGGGACGCCGCCGCGCTTGACATGATCACCCAGGCCGCCCGTCAGGCAGGGGTGGCCGAATGATCCTTGATACCTTTGAAGAATTCGCCGCCGCCCTGCCCTCTTACTCCGCGCTGGTCGGGCTGGATCTGGGCGAGAAAACTATCGGCGTCGCCGTGTCCGACCGGATCGGCGCGGTGGCCACACCGCTGGAAACCATCCGGCGCAAGAAGTTCACCCTCGACAGTGCGCGCCTGCTAGAGATCATCAAGGAACGCGAGGTAGGCGGCATCCTGCTCGGCCTGCCGCGCAATATGGATGGCAGCGAAGGACCTCGCTGCCAATCCACCCGCGCCTTTGCCCGCAACCTGACGCGACTGACCGAACTGCCGATCGGCTTCTGGGACGAAAGGCTGAGCACAGTTGCCGCCGAAAAAGCCCTGCTGGAGGCGGATACGTCCCGCAAACGCCGCTCTGAGGTGATCGACCATGTCGCCGCCTCCTATATCCTGCAGGGAGCGCTGGATCGGATGAGGCATTTGGGCAATGGATGACGGCATGAGCGACAAGGTCTGGAAACGCGACGAAATCCAGTCGCCTTGCATCAAGATCTGTGTGGTTCACCCCGCAGAGCGGATCTGCACCGGCTGCTACCGCTCGATTGACGAAATTACCCAGTGGTCGCGGATGAGCAATGATGAACGCGCTGCGGTGATGGAAGAACTGCCGGGGCGTGCCGCCGGGCTGACCAAACGCCGTGGCGGTCGCGCTGCCCGGCTGGAGCGCAAATAACGCCGCCCGCGTACAGCGGTCAGTCAGCACAGGATTGATTATTCACCGGTTTCCGGCTGACTGATGCCTCAGGCGGCAGAGCGCTCTGCCACCTGTGACAGCGCTTCCAACACCAAATCAGGACCGGCCCCCGGACGGTTCGCCCTCTCGGAGAGGATCCGCCGCCATGCACGCGCGCCGGGTTTACCGGCAAAAAGACCCAGCATATGTCGGGTAATCTGATGCAGCCGCGCGCCATCGCTCAACTGCCGCTCGATATAGGGAAGCATCTCATGCACCACGGCGGATGCGTCGCGCGGCTCGCCGGTGCCATAGATCACCGGGTCGGCAGCCGACAGAATATCGGCGGGCTGGTGATAGGCCGCGCGTCCGACCATGACGCCATCAAGGCCCCGGTCCAGATGTTCCCGCGCCGCGTCCAAGGAGGCAATGCCACCGTTCAGTGAGATATGCAGATCGGGAAACGCCGCCTTCATTTGATGCACCAGATCGTAATCCAGCGGCGGGACATCCCTGTTTTCCTTGGGTGACAGCCCTTGCAGCCAGGCCTTGCGCGCGTGGATCGTCACGCGTCGGCAACCCGCCGCGCGAATTTTCTCCAGAAACACCGGCAGGATGTCCTGCGGTTCCTGCTCATCGACGCCGATGCGGCATTTGACGGTGACATCGACCTGGACCTTGGCGCGCATGGCCGCCACGCACTCCGCCACAAGATCCGGCGTCTGCATCAGAACCGCCCCGAAGGCACCGGATTGCACCCTGTCGCTGGGACAGCCGCAATTGAGGTTCACCTCATCATAGCCCGCCTCTTCGCCAAGCCGCGCGGCCTCGGCCAGTTCCTGCGGCTCGGACCCGCCCAGCTGCAGCGCCACCGGGTGCTCCTCGGGGTTGAAGGCCAGCAGATGCAAGGCCCCACCCCGCACCAGCGCAGGTGCGGTGACCATTTCTGTGTATAGGAGTGTCTCACGGCTCAACAGGCGATGCAGGTAACGACAGTGCCTGTCGGTCCAGTCCATCATCGGCGCCACACTCAGACGCGCTGCTTGTTCCAGCTTGGTATTCACAGCCTTGGCTCCATCCTCAATACGGCCTGCCTTCGGCGCAGGCCGGGGTGCCCAGTCGTACGCGATTCGACAGGGCTGGGGTGTAGCACATTTCACCGGAGGCGACAGGGAGCCACGGGAATCCCCCAGCGCCTTGAACGTCGCCCCCTGCCCCAAACCAGATTTCGCGGCGAATAACCGCCCCGAACAAGGCAGGAATTGCCCACTGCGAGCATTGCAGACAGGCCATCCTGAGGTGCCTTAGAACCGGACATTTCGCCCCTCGAAAAACATTGGATTTTTTGCCGAATATGGTCTTGCAATCCCCCCCGAAATACACCAAAAGTGCGCCTCACGGAGAGGTGGCCGAGTGGTCGAAGGCGCACGCCTGGAAAGTGTGTAGGCGGGAAACCGTCTCCAGGGTTCGAATCCCTGTCTCTCCGCCATTACCCTTAGATGCTCAATTTTCAGACCCGTTTGTGGCTGGATTTCGTTGCCATTTCAGGCGACCATGTGGACGTGGCCCAGCGCCGGGCGTCTACGTCTCCATGGCAAAAAGAGCGGTCACATGAACGCTCCACGCCATTGATCTTTGTCAACGTGCTGGACCTGTGGGCTGCGATAATGCCCCAGCGCCCGGCAGAGCGGGCGCCCTGCGGAGGCACAGGGTGAAACACAGATCGAAACAATCGCATAAACCGGAGCCGGCGCACCCCGAGCGGCGGCAAACGGACCTGCCTTGGAAGAACCCGAAGCCCTCTCATGAAGATCCGGAGGCTCTGTCTCTGGTCCAGGCGATCATGAGGTCACCAGAGTACAGGCGCGCGGACGAGGACATCGATTACCTGCAAAGTGAAGACACCCGCGGCGTCCGGCTGCAGTTGGACTATCTCAAGGCAGAGCGGCTCCTTGAGCACCATCGGATCAAACACTCCATTGTGGTCTTCGGAAGCACCCGGATCCCGGAGCCGAAAGCCGCCCAGCGCAAGGTGGCAGAGCTCGAGGCGGTTCAGAACGGTCCTGCAGAGCACTGGCCTTCGGGCCTCGAACGCGATGTGAGGATCGCAAGGCGCCTTCTGGACAAAAGCCACTATTACGAGGTTGCGCGTGAATTCGGACGCATCGTTGGGGCACAGGAGCAAACGAACGGCGACAAGCTGGCACTGGTTACGGGTGGTGGGCCAGGCCTGATGGAAGCCGCAAACCGCGGTGCGCATGATATGGACGCAACAACCGTGGGACTGAACATTACCCTGCCGCACGAGCAGTTCCCAAACCCCTATCTGACCCCCGGATTTTGTTTCCGGTTCCACTATTTCGCGATCAGAAAGCTGCATTTCCTGCTCCGGGCACGAGCCCTGGTGATCTTTCCGGGCGGCTATGGCACGCTTGATGAGTTCTTTGAGGCCCTCACCCTGATCCAGACCCGTAAGATCGCGCCGATGCCGCTGATCCTGGTCGGAGAAGACTACTGGCGCGGCGCCTTTGATCCCGAATTTTTGGTCGACGAGGGTGTCATCGCCCCCGAGGACCGGGACCTTTTCTGGTTCGCCGAAACGGCCGAGGAAATCTGGGAGGACATCCAACGCTGGTACGCCCGTGCCGGAAAATCCATCGTCGATCAGGAGGAATAGAGGATGCAGATTTCGTTTCACGGCGCCGCTGGTACCGTCACCGGGTCCTGCCATCTGGTGACAGTTGGCAACCTCAAAATCCTGGTGGATTGCGGCATGTTTCAGGGCGGCCACGAACTCAAGGAAGAGAATGTCGGCGACTTCGGTTTCGACCCTGCCTCTATCGACGTCCTGCTGCTTACCCATGCGCATCTGGATCATTGCGGACGTATTCCGCTGCTGGTGAACCGGGGCTTCCGGGGCGACATCATTTGTACTGCCGCAACCCGGGATCTGGCCCGGCTGGTCATCCTCGATTCCGCGCATCTTCACGAAGAAGAGGCGCGTCGGCGGCAACGGCACTCCGAGAAAGGGCACAAACATCAGCCGCTCTATGACACGCTCGACGCGATCATGAGCTTTGACCACTTCAATCGCATCGCTGACTACGGCGTGCCCATCCGCCTTGGGCACGACGCAAGCGCCATCTTCTATGAGGCGGGCCACATCCTCGGCTCGGCCAGCATCCTGCTTAGCGTCACCGAGGACGGGCGCAATCGCCGCATCCTGTTCTCGGGCGATATCGGCCCATCGGACAGGCCGTTCCTGAGTAATGCTCAGCCGCCGGGTGATGCGGATATCATCGTGATGGAGACCACCTATGGCGATCGCGATCACCGCTCGCTTGAGGCCTCGGAGGATGAATTGCTCGAAGCCATCGCTGATACGCAGGCACGGGGCGGCAATGTCATCATTCCAACCTTTGCCCTGGAGCGGGCGCAGGAGCTGCTCTTCTTCATGAATGAAGGCATCAAACGGGATATCCTGCCACAGGATTTGAGGGTATTTCTCGACTCCCCAATGGCGATTTCGGCCACAAAGATCTTTCGCAGCCATCCCGAGGCGATGACCCGCGAAATCGCAGAGCAGATCCGGTCGGGGCAAGATCCCTTTTCACTGCCCGAGTTGGAATTCACGCGTGAGACGGCAGAATCGATGCAGCTCAACCACATACACTCTGGCGCGGTGATCATGGCGGGGTCGGGCATGTGCACGGGGGGTCGCGTCCGGCAACACCTGAGGCACAACCTCGCCCACGAAGAATGCAGCGTCATTTTCGTCGGCTTCGCTGCCGAGGGCACGCTCGCGCGTATCATCATCGACGGCGCTCAGTCGGTGAAACTGTTCGGCGATCACATCCCGGTCCGGGCTCGCATCCACACGATCAACGGATTTTCCGCCCATGCGGGCAAAAAGGAACTGCGCGCCTGGCATGAAAAGAACCGCACGCCCGACATTACCTTCCTGATCCACGGGGAAGAAGACGCGCGAAAAACCTTTGCAAAGGGCCTTGAATCGGAGCGGATCGAGTTTCCGACCATGCACCAGAGTTTCGAAATCTGACGGCGCGCCGGAGCGAACCCGCTATCGGCGATGCCCACCAAACAGACGCAATGCAGAAAGGACCGCAGGACGATGCTCAAAATCATGAAAGAAAGCGACGGGCCCGTCGTCGGTATACGGGCCTCCGGACTTTTGCACGAAAAGGACTACACCACTTTGTTGCCCGAACTCGAAGCGCGTTTTGACACCTACGGCAAACTGCGCCTCCTGTTCTTCGCTGACAGTGGTTTTGAAGGGTGGGATATCAGGGCCGCCTGGGACGACATGTCTTTCGGGCTAAAGCATGCCTCGGATTTTGAACGTCTCGCCCTTGTCGGCGCGCCCGATTGGGTCGTCTGGTGCCTCAAGCTCAGCGCGTTCCTGATGAAGGGCGAGGTCAAGGTGTTCGATGGCGATGCGCTTGATGCCGCCTGGGATTGGGTGCGGGCCTAACCCTGTCGGCGTTATTTGCCTTCGACCGCCTCGGAACCAACGATGACATCGAGCATGTCCGATGTCGTCTGCTCCTGCAGGGCCTGCCGTTCCTCTCTGCGCAACTTGTCGAAACGGGAGTCGATATTGCGCGTCGCCGCATCCATGGTCAGCAGCCGCACATTGTTTTCACAGGCAAGGCTTTCCATCAATGCATGGGCGATCTCGGCAAAGAGATATTCCCCCGCGAGCCGGTCCAGCAACTCTGGCGTGGGCAAATGGTGCAACGGCGGCGCAGCAGCGGCATTCTGCGGGGGATCTGCCGCGAGCGGCAGGACAGAGCGATTCACGACCGCGTAGGTGCCGCTTTTCTCATGCTGGGCAAAGACCACCCGCGCGTATGTCGCCCCTATCAACCGGTTGGTCGCCCGCCGCGCAAGTTGCGTCACACCGCTCACCCGCGAGGTCATCGGCAGCGCGATCTCCGGCTGCATGTGCATCTCGCCCGCAAGGATCTGACCGCGCCGCCCGATCAGCACAAGCCTCTCTTCTGGCATGCGGATCTCTTGCACATGCTCCATGATGCGCGTGTTGAAGCCGCCCACGAATCCGTTTTCCGAGGTGATCACCAGCAAGACAGGCGCGCCAGTCTCGTCTGGTGTCTTGCGCCCGGGCAATTGGCTGAGGCTCGCGATCGCGCGGTCCACCGTGGCACAGAAAGCCTGTGTGCCGATCAGCGCCTCCTGAGCTTCGCGTGCCCGCACAGCCGCCATGGACCGCATCGCCGTGACCAGAACGCCAAGCTGCCCAAGGCTTTCGAGCCGGGCCTCTATGCGGGCAAGTTCAACCACCTGACACGCCCTCAGCGCCGTGGATGCGGTTGAACTCATCCGCGCAGGACCGCGCGAACTCGCGCAGCGCATCGCGCGCCTCATCAGAAAGCGCATGCGTTTTGTCTATTTCGGCCACCACATTGGGGCGCTGGCTTGGCAGGCGCTGCGCCAGCATCTCCCGAAACTTGGGAATATCCGGCGGCGGCATCTCATCCAGCATGCCGTCGGATATGGCCAGCAGCAGGGCAACCTGCAGCGAAAGCGGCAAGGGCTGGTACTCGGGCTGCGCGAGGATCGCCCTTAACCGACGGCCATGAGCGATGGTTCTGGCGGTCTTGTCATCCACCATCGCACCAAAACGGGTGAAGATTTCCAGCTCAAGGTATTGCGCGTAGTCCAGCTTCAGCGATTGGGCGAGAGACTTGATTGCCTTGGCCTGCGTGGCGCCGCCGACGCGGCTGACACTCAACCCGACGTTCACCGCGGGCTTTTGCCCCTCATAGAACAGTTTCTGCCCCACGATGATCTGTCCATCGGTGATCGAGATCAGGTTGGTGGGAATATAGGCGGTCAGGTTCTCGGCCTGCGTCTCCGCAATCGGCAGGGCCGTCAGCGAGCCGCCACCAAGATCGGGCGCCAGTTTCGCAGCCCGTTCCAGCAAACGCGAATGCAGGTAGAAGACATCGCCGGGATAGGCCTCGCGCCCCGGGGGCTTGCGCAGCAGAAGCGACAATTGTCGGTAGACCATCGCATGTTTGGTCAGGTCGTCCATCACCAGCAGCGCATGCTGGCCCCGGTCGCGAAAATATTCGGCGATGCTACAGGCCGCAAAGGGGGTGATCCACTGCGCCCCGGGCGCAGCATCAGCGGCCCCCACAACGAAGATGCAGCGATCAATTGCCCCATGCGCGCGGATGGATTCGACCACGCGCGACACGGTCGAGCTTTTCTGCCCAATGGAGGCGTAGATGCAGACGACATCGGTGTCGCGCTGATTGATGATCGTATCGACCGCGATCGAGGTCTTACCCGTCTTCCGGTCCCCGATGATGAGCTGACGCTGCCCCCGCCCAAGGGGGATCATCGCGTCGACCACGGTCAGGCCAGTCAGCAAGGGTTCGGTGACAAGATCACGATCAACGATGCCGGGCGCAGGTTTTTCGATCGGATCATACCGCGCCGCGACAACCGGCGGCCCACCATCCAGAGGTTCTCCAAGCGGTGATATGATACGCCCCAGCAGCCCATCGCCAACCGGAACCCGCGCGATAGTCCCGGTATTGAAGACCCGGCTGCCTGCGGTGATTTCCTCGTAGGGCGACAGCAGCACGCAACCCAGGCTGTCTTCGGCGATGGTCATCGCCATTCCCATGCTGCCATCCTCAAAACGCAAAAGCTCATCAAGACGCGTCTGCCCCAATCCCGAAACATGCGCGACACCGTCCCCGATCTGCTCTACGCGTCCGACCTGCTCCAGCTCAGGCGCAAGACGGGTCTGCTCCAGCCGGTCGCGGGCGCCGGATATCCAATCAGAAAGCGGGGTTTCCAGAACCATGGCTCAGACCTCCAGCGCCTGCGCGGCGCGTTTCAGCCGGTCGGCCACGGAAAACCGCAGGGCGGCATGTGGGAAATGCAATTCCGCCCCGCCAAGGATCTCGGCCTTTTCAGTAAAAACCACAGCTACGTCCGCCCCGAAATACTTGGACAGGCAGGCATTCCAGGCTGCCTTCTCCTCATCCGAGAGATTATGAGCCGTCATCACGGTCATTGCAGCATTCTTGGCCTGCAGGTCGACCTTGAGCGTGTCGAGATCGCCCTGTGCCAGACCGTCAAGATGGGCCTGAACCTGCGCAAGCGTTTCCGGAAGCCTACAGGGACCACGAAGCGCCACCCGCGCCAGATCTGTCGCAAGCGCCTCAATCTGCTGTTTGAGCGATTGCAGCGCCTGATGTTTGTCCTCTTCGATTTTTGCACGCGCATCCGTCAGCAGCTGCGCTGCCTCTTTGCGCGCCGCCTCAAGGCGTTTATCCTTTTCGGCCTCCAGGGATTTGTGAAAGTCGGCTTCCCGTTCCTGCCGCTCTGCGGCAAGCTGCGCAGTCTTGTCCTCATAGGTGCGCCGGACGGCCTGCGCTTCTTCCAGTTTGTCCTTGGCCGCATCGCTTGCGGCCTTGTCCGCCGCTTCACGCTCTTCGATGATCCTGCGTATCGGACGGTAAAGGAACCGGCTGAGAAGCCAGATGACAATCAGGAAATTGACCGTCTGAAGTCCCAGTGTCCACCAGTCGATCTGCATTCTCAGCCCACAAACGGATTGGCGTAAAGAAGCAGCAGCGCGATGACGAGACAGTAGATCGCCATGGTTTCGATCATGGCGAGGCCGACAAACAGCGTCCGCGATAATGTCGCGGCGGCCTCTGGTTGCCTGGAAATTGCCTCCATCGCCGCCGCGATGGCACGCCCCTCGCTATAGGCGGGCATGATCGCACCGAATGACACGGCGACTGCCGCTCCGATGACGCTGACATGTTCGATATAGTCCATGATTTCCCTTTCCTTATGTCTCGACCGCGCCGACAGCGGCAGCGATGTAGACGGCGGCGAGAACGGTGAAGATGTAGGCCTGGATTATCCCGATCAGGATCCCGAGCAGCAGAAACGGGACCGGAACCAGTAGGCCGGTCAGAAACACCACGATGGCCAGGACGAACTCGTGGCTCATCATGTTGCCGAACAGGCGGATCATCAGCGAAAAGGTCCGCGTCAGCTCCGACAGGATATTCAGCGGCAGGAGAAGCGGGCTCGGCTCCAGATAGTGCCGCAGATATGGCCCCGTGCCGCGAATCTTCAGACCGTAGAAATGCACCGACAGGAAGACGATCAGCGCCAGCGCGGCGGGCGTCTCAATATGTCCGGTGGGCGGTGTGGCACCGGGCAGCACAGCCGCAAGATTGGCAAGGCAGAGGAACAGAAATAGTGACCCAAGCAGCGGCAGGAAGGGCCAGGGATCACGCCCGAGGATCTCGCGCAGCTGTTTCACGATGGCGAGCAGCACAACTTCGAGCGCCGCCTGAACAGGGCCGGCATCATGGGCGGGTTTACGCAAGGCGATGCGCAGGAACGCTGCCATGGCCAGCATCAACGCCCAGGTCGTCACCACGGCGCGGCTGATCGGCACCGGGCCGATGTGAAACAGGATATCGGGCAGCAGCGGGCTCGTGTCCATCAGCCCTGTCCTTTGACCCGCCGGATGGCGATCATGCGCGCCGCGATGAACCCCAGCAGCGTCAGGACCAGCGGCGCCGTGCCCTGCATGGCCGCCAATGCGAATGCCCCGGTTGCCAGCACCAGCCGCAGGCCAACGAACACCGCCGCGCGGCGCCATCCCGCATCAGCTTCGATTGCCGCAACCGTCCGCCCCAAAAGGACAAAATAGACAGCCCCCAGGACGAGGCCCGCAAGCAGCCAGGGAAGCAGGTTCACGAATTGGCTCAACAAAAGGTATAATGTCATTTCTCATTCATCCTGTGCCATGCAAGGAAAAAGCCGAAACAGGCGCCCGCAAATGTCAGGGCGCCGCTGAAGGTAACACCGGTGCCCAGCTTGCTATCAAGCCACCGGCCCAAAAAAACGCCGAGCAGCGTTGGCGCGACGATGAGCCAGCCCAGCGCGCCGATCATCGAAAGGTTCTTCCACAGGGGACGTTCGCCCTCCTCCTGCCATTTCTGGCGCCGGTCCTGGGTTGTGCGGATGACCTTCAGCATTTCATCGCGTTCGTTGTTGTCCGGATCACTCATGATCGCGCCTCCTCCCCTGCCCCCGGGCTGGCCCCGGCGTCCAGTCGTGGCGTGGTCGTCTCCTTGCGCGCGCCCCGCAGCAACCGTTCGAGCTGGCGCATCGTGGCCAGATGCAGGCGGTGTTCGGATTTGCGCGTCACATCTTCGTCGCTGTCCTCGCGCTGCAATTCCGCAATCGCGCTGGACCCGAGATCGGAAAGCTGATCCTCGCGCCAGGCGCCGCGGGCGGCGATGTCGATCCTGCTCCCGCCCTGCACCGTGAGGATGCCGCCCCGGATGACAACCACTCCGGAACGCGTCTTGGTCCGCCAGCTGACAACCGAAATTGGCAGGACCGTCAGGAAATCCGCATGTCCGGGCTGGATGCCAAAGGCGCCGGTATCGTCGCTTGCACGGACCGAGACGATGTCATCGACCTCCTCGACAATCTCCGTAGGGGTGGCGACGACAAGTTTCATGTGCTCTGCCGCAACTTGGCTTGCGCCGCCCGGGCGTCTTCCAGCGTGCCCACCATATAAAGCGCGCTTTCGTCCCAATCGTCGGTCTCACCGTCCAGAATGGACTCGCATCCGGTCAGCGTGTCTTCAAGACTGACCGAGACCCCGGCCCGTCCGGTAAATTGTGAGGTCACGACAAACGGCTGCGTCATGAACCGGATAAGGCGCCGCGCGCGCCCGACGGCCTGCCGGTCCGTCGCGCTCAGCTCGTCGATCCCGAGCAGCGAGATGATCTCCTGCAGTTCCCTGTACTGCTCGATCAGGCGCCGTACCCGCTCGGCCGTATCATAGTGGCGCTGACCGATAATCAGGGGATCGTGGAGCGATGAGCTTGAGGCGAGCGGATCAATCGCGGGATACAGACCTTCGCTGGCCATGTCCCGGCTGAGCACGATGGCACTGTCGAGATGGGTGAAGGTTTCCGCGACCGCCGGATCGGTGAAATCATCGGCCGGAACATAGACCGCCTGGATCGAGGTAACCGCTGCGCTGCGGACCGAGGCAATCCGTTCCTCCAGCTCTGCGATTTCCGTCGCCAGCGTTGGCTGATAGCCCACGCGTGACGGCAAACGCCCCAGCAGACCCGAGACCTCTGAACCGGCCTGAACAAAGCGAAAAACATTGTCGATCAGGAACAAGACGTCCTGCGCCATTTCATCTCGGAAATACTCGGCAACGGTGAGGGCAGAGAGCGCCACGCGCCAGCGCGCACCGGGTGGCTCATTCATCTGACCAAAGACCAGAACCGTTCTGTCGATCACGCCGGAGCGTTTGAGGTCGAGCCACAGCTCATGTCCCTCGCGGGACCGCTCCCCAACCCCAGCAAAGACCGATTGCCCCTTGTAACGGTCAGCGATGGAGCGGATCAGTTCCATGATCAGAACGGTCTTGCCAACCCCGGCGCCACCGAACATGGCGGCCTTTCCGCCGCGTGCAAGCGGAGCAAGAAGGTCGATCAGCTTGATCCCGCTCGAAAAAACCTCGGTGCCTGCATTCTGTACCGACAATAGCGGGGCGCGCCGGTGAATGCCGCGGCGTGGCGTGCTTTCGGGCAGGTCCGGCCCCTTGTCGATCGTCTCTCCGACCACGTTGATCATACGGCCCAACACCTGCTCTCCAACTGGCACAGTGATCGGGCTGCCGGTCGCCAGGACAGGCATTCCGCAAGCCAGCCCCGCCGTTTCATGAATGGCAACGCAGCGCACATGGGTCGGGTCGGCGTGTTGTTGTACCTCCAGCAGCAGTTTGCTCGGGCGGTCCCACTGTACCTCAAGCGCGCTATTGATCTCTGGCAAATCGCCCTCTGCAAAGCGCACCTCAATGACGGAGCCGTCAATGCGGGAGACGGCTCCATGCGCGCCTGTGCTGTCGCTTGGCGAGGGTGTCTGGATATCTGCTACGGTCTCGCTCATCTCAATGCATCATAAACAGAGAACGTTGGGCATGGTGTATCATATAGCGCGTGACGCCTCCGAAAATCGCCTCCCAGCTGCGGAAATGACCATATCCACCCATGACGATCAGCCCGCAGTGCAGATCGACTGCGGCTTCTGCCAGCACGGCACCGACGGGCTCGGCGCCCTTGCGGCGGGTCTCGGCCGTGCAGGGAACACCGTGCCAGGCAAGATGGTCGCGAATACTGTCGCTGTTCGGCTGGTCCTCGTGCGGGTCCGCCACGTGCACGAGAAAAACCTCCTGCAACGGCAAACCACTGGCGAGCCAGGCCGAGATCGCCCGCACGCAGGCGCTGCTGCCATCCCAGGCAATCATGACGCGGGATATGTCTACCTGCTGGCCGTCTTCCCCCGGCAGATAGAGCACCGGGCGCCCTGACCGCAACAAGGCAGCCTCCAGAACATTATCCGCCATCAGAGTGTATCTGGCGGTCTCAGGCGTAAAGATCGTCGCATCTGCGCGTCTGGCCAGGGGGGTGATCATCTCCTGCGGCTCCCCCTTGATCCGGTGCCATGCGCCGCTGGCAGTCGACGCGAGCGACGGTTTTTGCCGCAGCTCCAACCCGGCCTCCTTACGTAGCTTGGCAAACAACCGGCGCGACGCCTCGGCCGCGCTGCGCCCGTGATCTTCCATGCGGTCTCGGATGTCGGACAAAGGACCGTCCTGTTCGGTCGGCTCAATGCCCGTATAGATGAATGTCTCTTTCGGGTCCGGAAGCAGAAAGACCACATCCAGATGGCAGGGCAGACGCTTGGCCAGGGTGATGGCCCGGCTCAGGCTTGACGGGTCATAGCGTCCCGGTGCAATCGGCATCACGATGTTCCGCATTGCCATATTTTTTCCCTTTACCGACGCAGCCTTATCCCAAGAGACCACCAAAAAGCTGGGATCGCCTCCAATTCCCGACCGACGATAAAGCGGTCCTGCGCCTACGCTTTGACATAAATCAGGGATCGCAGCTGCCGCCGTTCCTATGGTCGCGCCTATGTACCTGACGTTCAAAACATGTGCAGACTGGCTGAGACTGTCATGACGGGGAGACCGGCATCGCAATGATGAGTTTCATGGTGCAGGCGACACGGGCGCTCTTCGCCCTGCCTTTTCTAATTCCGTCTTGTCAGGGACCCGATACGCATGTGGCGCTGGGCGTGCTTGCGCGCGAACGCGTTGCTCTCACCGCGACCGCCAACGAGATCATAACCGAATTGCCCGTCGCCGAAGGTCAGAGCGTGACGGCGGGGACGGTTCTAGTCCAACTTGATGACAGGCTGGCGCAAGCCAACCTTGATGTGACGCTGGCAAACCGGGCGCAGGCGCAGGCCGATCTGGAGCGGCTGCAAACCGGCGCGCGCGAGGAAGAAATCGCGATTGCACAATCCCGGGTCGATGGAACCCGGGCCGTCTATCACGAGGCGCAGAGTACGGTCGAGCGCAACAGCCAGTTGCTGAAACGCGGAACGATCACGCAGGCCAGCCTTGATCAGGACATCGCGCGGCGCAATGCCGCCCTGGCGGAACTGCAAAGCGCCGAACAGGCCTTGCTGGAAATCGAAACCGGCGCCCGCGAAGAGGACATTCGCATTGCCGAGGCCAAGCTGAGAGCAGCCGATGCGCAGGTCGCTGCCGAGCGGATCCGGCTGCAGAACCTCACAATCGTCGCATCCCGTGATGGCATTCTCGACAACCTGCCCTGGAGCCTTGGAGAGCGTGTGCCGATGGGCAGCCCGGTGGCAATCCTGTTGACGGATGATCGACCCTTTGCCCGAATCTATGTTCCGGAACCCGCCCGGGCAGGCCTCAAGATCGGCGCGGAAGTGCAGGTTGAGGTCGATGGGATCGAGGGCCGCTTTTCCGGCACCGTTCGCTGGATCAAGTCCGAGCCTGCCTTCACGCCCTATTACGCCTTGAACAAGGAACAGCGCAGCCGCCTTGTCTATATGGCCGAAGTGGACATGCCACCGCAGGCCGGTGATCTTCCGGTCGGATTGCCCGTGACGGCCTATCTGCCATGAGCGGAGTTGTGGTGGAAACCCATGGGCTGACCCGCATGTTCGGGACCAAGATGGCGGTCGACAAGGTTGATTTGAAGATCACCAAAGGTACGGTCTACGGCCTGCTGGGCCCAAACGGATCGGGCAAGACCACCGCCATGCGCATGCTGCTTGGTTTGCTGAAACCCACCGCCGGTGAGGCTCTGGTTCTGGGTACGCGGCTTCCGGGCAATGCAGAACCGCTCAAACGCCACATCGGATATATGACGCAGGGTTTCACGCATTACCGCGACCTGACCGTTCTGGAGAACCTCGGCTTCATCGCCGATATCCACGATTTCGGGGGCAGCCGAAAACGCGCCCGGATCGAAGAGCTTCTGGATACCTACGATCTGGCCGCGCAGGCCGATAAATTTGCCGGTGAGATGAGCGGGGGGTAGCGCCAGCGTCTTGCGCTGGCCGCGACGGTTCTGCACCGGCCCGAGTTGTTGTTTCTGGATGAGCCCACTGCCGCGGTCGATCCGGAAACACGGCGCAGTTTCTGGGAACAACTGTTTGATCTGGTCGAAGGCGGAACCACGATCATCGTGTCCACCCACCTGATGGATGAAGCCGAACGCTGCCACCAAATCGCGATCCTGGATCAGGGACGAAAACGGGCTGAAGGTGCACCGCGTGATCTG
Organism: Phaeobacter sp. SYSU ZJ3003; assembly: GCF_041300735.1. NCBI lineage: Bacteria > Pseudomonadati > Pseudomonadota > Alphaproteobacteria > Rhodobacterales > Roseobacteraceae > Phaeobacter > Phaeobacter sp. SYSU ZJ3003. Next base: position 71,663 of record NZ_PXNU01000019.1, read on the forward strand.
ATGGCGAGTGTGCAGGGGCGCGTCATCGAAGTTTCGGGCCCAGACCTGAGGCCCGTCCGCCGTCATCTTTCGACCACCACAGGTATTTTGTCGGTGGCGCAGGTCGGATCGCGGCTGCGTGTGCTTGTCGCCACTGAAACCGATGATCCGCAAGCGACGGTGGCGGCGGCCGTTGCGGAGTTTGCAGAGATCCAAACGCAGCCCACGCGCCCCAACCTTGAGGACGTGTTCGTGCTGGCCACAGGGGAAAGAGTCGCGGAGAGGACGGCGTGATCTCCTACCGGCATATCCTCGCCATCATCCGCAAGGAGTTACTGCAACTGCGTCGGGACCGGCTGACCTTTGGCATGATTGTGATGATCCCGCTGATCCAGCTGGTCCTGTTCGGCTATGCGATCAACACGGAGGTGCGCCACATCCCCGCCGCCATCGTCGATCAGAGCAATACGGACGTCAGCCGCGCGCTGGTGCAGATGGTAGAGGCCACGCAGGTGGTCCGCTTTGAAAGCCGGTTCGCCACGGTGGCCGAGGCCGAAGGCGCGATCATGCGGGCCGAGGTCCGAGCGGCCTTCATCATTCCGAAGGACGTCAGCCAGCGCCTTGTCCGCAATCCGGCGGTGGGCGCACGGTTTTCCCAGGGCGCAACGGACACCACCGCGCGCCCCGTCGCCCAATGGATCGCGGATGGGTCGGACACGCTGGTGGCCGGCGCGATCCGGTCCCTGCGCACCATGCCGCTTGAGGCGCTGCTGCGCCAACCATCGCCCCGTCCCACCCCCACCTTTGAAGTCGCCTTGTTTTACAACCCCGAGCAACGAACCGTGGTCAATATCGTGCCCGGCCTGGTCGGGATCATCCTGACGATGACGATGATCATGTTCACCGCCGCGGCAATCGTACGCGAATCCGAACGGGGCAATATGGAGATGCTCATCGCGACCCCCATCCGTCCGCTGGAGCTGATGATCGGGAAGATCGTGCCCTTTGTCGGGATTGGCCTGATACAGGTCACCATCATTCTCGGGCTTGGATGGGCCTTGTTTTCGGTCACCACCACCGCGTCGGTTTGGACCTTGCTGGTGGTGACCCTGCTTTTCATCATCGCGAGTCTGTCGCTCGGGCTGGTCATCTCCACGATTGCCAAGAACCAGCTTCAGGCGATGCAGATGACGATTTTCGTGCTGCTGCCCTCGATCCTTTTGTCGGGGTTCATGTTTCCCTACGAGGGCATGCCGGAAGGCGCGCAGCGCCTGGCCGATCTGCTGCCGGTCACGCACTTTCTGCGGATCATCCGCGGCGTCTTTCTACGCGATGCCGGATTGGCCGACGTTCTGCCCGACGCTGCCTGGTTGATCGGCTTTGCGGTGCTGGGAATGACCATTGCATCGCTGCGGTTCAGGAAAAGGCTTGATTGAATGCAGATGCTTGGAAACATGACACCGCAGAGAAGGGCGATGTCGAAACACGCCAAAGGAGCGGATCAAGGTCGATGATCGTGCAGCAACGGACCGGCGCAATTCAAGACCCCGAACTCAGGCACCGCATTATGGCGGGCTTTATCGGCAATGTCGTGGAATGGTACGACTTTGCGCTTTACGGCTATCTGGCGGGCATTATCGCGCCGGTGTTCTTTCCATCCCAAGACCCGACCGCAGGCCTGATCGCCACCTACGGTATCTTCGCGGCCGGTTTTCTGATGCGGCCACTCGGGGCAGCGGTCTTTGGCTGGTTCGGAGATCGCTATGGGCGCGCACGCACCATGCAGATTTCGGTAGCTATGATGGCGCTTCCGACCCTGTTGCTGGGCCTGCTGCCAACCTATGCGCAGGTCGGCGTTCTGGCACCGGTGCTGCTGGTTCTGGTGCGGATCCTGCAGGGCATTTCTGTCGGAGGCGAGTTTTCCTCCTCTGCGACCTATCTGGTTGAAACCGCACCGACGGGACGGCGCGGTCTTACCGGTAGCTGGGCGAATATCGGCTCCATGACTGGATCGCTCCTGGGTGTCGGCGCGGCCGCGCTGGTCACTACCCTGTTTGATGCGCAAAGCATGCAGGACGGCGCCTGGCGCCTTCCGTTTCTGGGCGGAGCATTGCTTGGCGTTACCGCCATCCTGATGCGGCGCAACCTGCATGGGTCCGAACGTTTCGGCCAACATGACGCCGCACGCGAGGATACCTCTCCCCTCTTGCAGGCCTTCACCACCAACCTGAAAGAAACCCTTCTCGCGCTGGGTTTTGCTGCCAGCTATGGGACGTGCTTTTACATCACCTTCGTCTACCTGCCGGAATGGCTGTCAGGTCAGAACTTGGTGGAGCGCAGCACAGCCTTGACCATCAACACCGCCATGACGATTCTAGTCATCCCCCTGATGCCGCTTGGCGCCATCGTCGGGGACAGGTTCCTCGCCCGGCGCACGTGGATCGCCGTGGCGCTATTGGGGCTGGGTCTCTTGAGCTGGCCAATGCACCTTTGGATGCTGCGATCTGGTGGCGCGATGCTGCCGGTCGTGCTGTTCCATGTGCTTGCCTTCGCCCTGCTTTCGGTTCCGCTTGGCTCTGGCCCGGCGTTGTTCGTAGAGATGTTCCCCGAAGAGGATCGCCTGTCTGGATATTCGGTTGCGTTCAACCTGGGGGTCGGCGTGTTTGGCGGCCTCACGCCGATGATCGCAACCAGCTTGATCGCCAGCACCGGGATCGCAACCGCCCCCGGGCTTTACATGATGCTGGCCTGCGCACTCGCAGTGTTATGCCTGGCCTTCGTCCCGGACCGCAGCCGTGCCGCGTTGCGCTGAGGCAAGCGCCGTCAACCTGCGAGGCTTGTCCGCAGAGTTCGCGCCAATCACGCGTCGCTTTGGGTTATCGGGCGCCCCCTTTCGGGCTGTTCTCCGCCCCCCACGGTCTACAGGCCGGGCATGAGCCTCAGTACCCGACGGCGCGCGGCAGCAACTCCAACGGAGCCTCCGACAGGCCCGCCCTGGTGACTCCGATAGGCACTGGTGCGTTCCCTGACACCCTGAAGGTTCCGACCAGTTCCGAAAGAACCTGCGTGTCCTGCTGCAGGGACATGATGGCAGCAGCCGTTTCCTCGACCATGGCCGCGTTCTGCTGCGTCACGGTATCAAGCTGCGAGACGCCAACCGAAATCTCAGACAGGCCTGTCGATTGAGCCCGCGCCGAATTGACGATATCAGCCGTCAGCCCCGAAACCGTCTCAATCTCCTGAACGATACTGGTAAGCACGGCCCCCGCCTGATCCACCATCGCGACGCCTGCATCGACATGCTGCGTGCTAGATGTCACGAGGCTTTTGATCTCTTTTGCGGAATTGGCGGCACGCTGCGCCAGTCCCCGCACCTCGGAGGCTACCACGGCAAAGCCACGACCGGCATCGCCTGCACGGGCGGCCTCGACCCCGGCATTCAGCGCCAGCAGGTTGGTCTGGAAGGCGATGTCGTCGATGACGCTGATGATCTGGGAAATCTGCACCGATGACTCCGAAATCTCGCGCATTTTCAGGACCGCCTGTTCGGCGACCTCATTTCCTGTTGCAGCGTTGTTCCGGGTGACGAGAACCACCTCTTCAGTCTTTGACGTCGATTCTGTTGAGGAACGCATGCTGTTGTTGATCTCTTCCACCGCCGCGGCGGTTTCTTCCAGCGTCGCCGCCTGGGTTTCGGTCCGGCGGGACAGATCCCCAGCAGACTGGCTCACCTCGCTGGCCACGCGGTTCAGATTGCCGGTCGAATCCTGAATGGTAACGATGATATCCCGCATAGAGCCCATCAACTCGTTGAACGACTGGCGCACCTGATCGTAGCGTGCGGGGTAATCGCTTTCATCGGGGCCGGGGATGCTCTGCGACAGATCCCGTTCCGACATCCGCCTAATTCCGTCACTCAGATACTTAAACGCCGTGTCCTGTTCTGCCTTCTGCGCCGCGAAATAGGCCTCAATCACCTGATAGGTGTCAAAGGCAAAGGCACGGGTCAATGTGCCAAGGATTTCCCCATGTTTGCGCTTGGCGAATTTACCCAAAAGCGCCCCAGAGCGTTCCAGCAAGCGCTGCTGGATATATGCATTGGCCCGCGAATAGCCGGAGAGGTACATCGAAAAGGGCAACTGGATCTTGAAATGCACCGTGCCGACACGTTCGGCTGAGGCGAAGTAGGCCTCGTCAAAGGTACCGGACAGAAGCCGCTGCCAGTGCTTTTTTTGCGCGGACCGGGCGTGGGCCATCACGCTGTCGTCCGGAAAGAATTGCGCGATCTCGGGATCTGCGACCGCGAACGAATAAAAGTGTTCGAGGGCATCATCAAGGATCGGCATGACCATCTTGCCAGCCCGAACCAATTGTTCGTGGTCGTTCCCCGTCAAAGCAAACTTTGCAAGGGTATCCTGAGTGTCACGCACCATTGTTTGTCCTCACTACAATTTACAAGATCTCATCGTGATACAATTTTTCACGATGAATTTGCGGAATTAGCGCCTTCAATATTTAAGATTTAGACAATTGTGTTTCTCCGATCAAAAGTGCAGATGCGTGGCTGTAACATCCAAAAGGCGTAATCAAGCGCGCTTTCGCATGTGGATTGGGATGTCTACTTACTTTTCAAACGGATAACGCTCAAAAAATGAGCAGGCAGCAAAGTGATCGCATTGCGACCGCAGTTTCATTTATCGTACATTTAACGATCGCACCGGCGTTTCGAATCAGGAAAAGCCAGTACCCCAAGGCATACCCGCTACCCATTTTCCGGCTTTCAAACAAAAAACCGCCCCTCACAGAATGAGGGACGGCATGCTTTCTTTGTGCTGCGGTTTGCGTTTATCCAGCCAGCGATGGCAGGTAGAGCACAATCCCCGGGAAGGCGACCAACAGCGCGATGGTGATGGCATCGGCGATGAAGAAGGGTGTCACGCCCTTGAACACGTCCTGCACCGTCAGGTCATCCCGTACCCCGGCCACAACAAAGCAGTTGAGACCGATTGGCGGTGTAATCAGGCAGAACTCAGCCATCTTCACCACCAGAATGCCGAACCAGATCGCACACATGGTGCCGTTCATGCCGAATGCACTATCCGCAGCCGACACGGCTTCGCCGCCGTTCAGCGCCATCACCGCAGGGTAGACAACCGGCAAGGTCAGCAGCAGCATCCCGATGGCGTCCATGAACATCCCCAGCACCGCATAGGCCAACAGGATGCAGATCAGGATCAGCATCGGCGACATCTCAAGCGAGGTGATCCAGTCCGAAAACGCGCCCGGCAGATCGGCAAAACCGAGGAAGCGCACGTAGATCAGAACGCCCCAGATGATCGAGAAGATCATCACCGCCAGTTTCGCGGTTTCCAGCAGCGCCGACTTGAGCTCGGCCCATTTCATGCCGCGCCACAGCGCCATCAGGAAGACCACAAAGGCGCCGAGTGCGCCCCCTTCTGTCGGGGTGCCCCAGGCTTCGCCAAAGGGATTGTAGACAAAGAAGATGATGATCACGACCACGAACATGATCGGCAGCGCGCCCGGCAGGGCCGCAAACCGCTGCTTCCAGGTGAAGCCTTTGACCGGTGGGCCGACGGTTTTGAAGATCATCGCGATGCCGACGATCAGCAGCCCGTAGATCACTGCGGAGAAGGCGCCGGGGATAAAGCCCGCGAGCAACAGCTTGCCCACGTCCTGTTCAACGATGATGGCGTAGATCACCAAGATCGCCGAGGGCGGGATCAGCGAGGCCAGCGTGCCCCCTGCTGCCACAACGCCAGCCGCGAACTGCTTGTTATATCCGATGGCCAGCATTTCCGGGATCGCGATCCGTGCGAACACCGCCGAGGTCGCAACAGAGGCGCCAGACACGGCGGCGAAGCCGGCGGTCGCAAAAACGGTCGAAACCGCAAGTCCGCCCGGCAACCAGGCGATCCAGCGTTTGGCTGCCTCAAACAGCGCCTTGGTCAGACCTGCGTAATAGGCCAGATAGCCGATCAGGATGAAGGTCGGGATCAGCGACAATGCCTGGCTTGAGACCTTGGAATGCGGCACCTGCCCGGCGGTTTTGACGGCAATGGTCAGCGCCTTTGTAAAGCGGGAGGGATCATAGCCGAACTTGGCCCAGAAGATCCATGTCAGCCCCACCAGACCGGCCAGAGCTGCGGCAAAGGCAACGCGCATGCCGGTGACGACCAGGATCAACAGAAAACCCGTGACCCACAGGCCGATTTCAATCGGTTCCATGTGCTTTTCCTATCCTTGAGAGTTTCGGCTGTCGGCGCTGTCGCCGGGCGCGTCGTCATGGCCGGTCAGCATCTCTGCCTCATGGGCGGCTTGCGCGGCAGCATCCTGAATCAGCGGCACAGCTGCCGGAGCGTCCAGCCCCAGAACCAGCGCCCGACCATAGGCCCAAACCTGCAGCACAAGACGCAAGCACAGAACCGAGAAGGCCACCGGCGCCAGCAATTTGGCCGGCCAGAGCGGAATACCGATGTCGATCGAGCTGTCACGGCTCCACAGGGGCGCGGCGAAATCGAACGAACGCGCAAAATGCGCCCAGCTGCCCCAGACGAGGCAGATCATCAACGCAAGGATCAACAGCACCGAGAACAGTTCGAACAGCCACAGGGCCCGGCCGCGCAGGGCACCAATCACGATATCCATACGGATATGACCACCTTCGCGCTGCACATAGGCAATGCCCATGAAGGCGATCAGCGGCATCGCCTGTTCGATCCAGTCGACATACCCCGGCAGCGGGGCGTTAAAGGCATTCCGCCCGCCCACAGAAACCACTGCCAGCACCATAAGAGAAAAGACCGCCAGACCGCTGATCAGCGCCAGCACCTGTTCGACCTGCAACAAACGTCTGTCAAGACGACTGACAAGACTGTCGTCTTCCAATACCGCGGCGTTTCCCGCCATGGCCCCCACCTTTCATTTCAAGAGAACGGAAACAAAAACAGGCCGGGAGAGTGGTCCCGGCCTGCTCCTGCAACGCGGGATTTAGTTGCCCGCGCGTGTGTCTTCCAGAGTTTTCATCACCAGGTCATAGAGTTCCTGGCCCGGAATGCCCTGAGCGGTCATGTCCTTGATCCACTGTTCACGGATCGGGTCGGCAGCCTTGGCGCGGAACGCGGCCAGCTGTTCTTCCGAGATCATGACTTTCTCAACGCCTTTTTCTTCCAGCACGCTGTCCCATTTGGTCAGCAGCTTGCCGTAGTTGTCGAGGTAATGCGCAATCGCCTCGTCAACCGAGCTGTCCAGCGCCTCACGCTCGGCATCGCTCAGCATGTCGTAGGCATCGGTGTTGACCACAACCGGGCAGTTCACGGTGCCGGGGTTCAGGTTCGCGGTCCACCAGTCTGCTTTGTTGATGGTGCCAAAGGACAGATGCGCGTGCTGCGCAAAGGCAACCGTATCAACAACGCCCGACTCCATCGCGTTATAGGCTTCGGTCGCGGGCACCGAGGTCGGGACCCCGCCCACGGCTTCGAAGGCCTTGCCCAGACCACCGGTCGCGCGCACACGCATGCCGTCGAATTCAGCCAGCTCGTCGCGGGGCTCGCCGGTGCCGACCAGGTTGTACTGGGGCATGGGCGAAGTCATCAGCAGCTTGGCATTCCAGCGCGCCAGATCCTTGGCAGCGGCGGGATGTGCATAGACAGCGTGGCTGACGGCAACTTCTTCGGCCAGGTTGTTCACGCCCAGGAACGGCAGTTCCAGCACGGTGATCGACGGGTTCTTGTCGCGGTGATAGCCGGCGCAGAACTGTGCCATTTCGAAGGCACCGATGGAGATCCCGTCCAGGTTCTCACGCGGTTTCGACAGGCCGCCATAGCTGACGTTCATGGTAAAGGCGCCATCGGTCTTTTCGCTGACCAGTTCGGCCAGTTTCTCGACATGCTCAGTAAAGGCGCGGCGTTTGCCCCAGACCGACACGTTCCATTCGGTCGCAGCGGCCTCACCGGCAATTGCAAATCCCGCGGCAGCCGCCACGGCGGCAGTCAGAAGTTTATTCATGTTGTATCTCTCCCATTCTGCGTTCCTTGCAGTCGTGGACATTGTCCTTTGGAACGCTTGCGCAGTAAGCTACCTGTAAGGCGGCGCACTGCCAAGCCCCGGCCCGGACGTTTTGCTGACAGCTCCGTGAGCCCACCTCAGAACCCGGCAAAAGGTACGGCGTGCGGATCCGCGCGCGATTTGCCGCATGTCCGTACCGACAGCAACACCCCCTCCCTTCGGAAATCTTGCACAAAAGCCCCGTACCCGCCCAGGCAGAGTGCCGGTATCGTTGACTCCCAATCACCCGTAAAAATTGGGTTTTGCACGGATTTCGCCCTGAAAATTTACAAGTGCAAGGCACGCAGGAAATTCATTCACAAACAAATCGTTACTTTCCGGCCCCTTATTCACAAATTTTCAACTTTCCCTATTATGGCCGTCGAGGAAGGAAACGGTTTGACACCCGGCCCCCGTGGCTGTCCGGTGACAAACTGAAGGGAAGTCAGGGAGGACACCAGATGACCACGCAGCCTGAAGGCAAAGTGTATCCGCCGTCGGACGACGTTGTTGCGCGCGCCCATGTGGACGCCGCCAAATACGAAGAGATGTATGCGGCCTCGATCGCAGATCCCGAAGGGTTCTGGAGTGAACAGGGCAAACGGATCGACTGGATCAAGCCTTTCACCTCGGTGAAGGATGTGAACTACAACTTCGGCAACGTGTCGATCAATTGGTATGCCGATGGCACGCTCAACGTGGCCGCCAACTGCATCGACCGCCATCTGGAGACCCGCGGCGACCAGACCGCCATCATTTTCGAGCCGGACGACCCGAACGAGGCCGCTCAGCACATCACCTACAAGGAACTGCACCGCCGCACCTGCCGGATGGCCAACATCCTGGAAACCATGGGTGTGCGCAAAGGCGACCGGGTCGTGATCTATATGCCGATGATCCCCGAGGCCGCCTATGCCATGCTGGCCTGCGCCCGGATCGGCGCCATCCACTCCATCGTCTTTGCCGGCTTCAGCCCCGATGCGCTGGCGGCACGGATCAACGGGTCGGACGCCAAGGTTGTCATCACCGCCGACGAAGCCCCCCGTGGTGGCCGCAAGACGCCGCTGAAATCCAATGCCGATGCGGCGCTGCTGCATTGCAAGGACACGGTGAAATGCCTCGTGGTGAAACGCACCGGCGGCCAGACCACCTGGATCGACGGGCGCGATTACGATTACAACGAGATGGCGATCGAGGCGAACGACTACTGCAAGCCCGCCGAGATGAACGCTGAGGATCCGCTGTTCATCCTCTATACCTCCGGCTCGACCGGTCAGCCCAAGGGCGTGGTGCACACCACCGGTGGCTATCTGGTCTATGCGGCGATGACGCATGAGATTACCTTTGATTACCACGATGGCGATATCTACTGGTGTACCGCCGATGTGGGCTGGGTCACCGGCCACAGCTATATCGTCTATGGTCCGCTGGCCAATGGTGCCACCACGCTGATGTTTGAAGGCGTGCCGACCTACCCCGACGCCAGCCGCTTCTGGCAGGTCTGCGAAAAGCACAAGGTCAACCAGTTCTACACCGCCCCCACCGCTCTGCGCGCGCTGATGGGTCAGGGCAACGAATGGGTCGAAAAATGCGATCTGTCCTCGCTGCGCCTGCTGGGCACAGTGGGTGAGCCGATCAACCCGGAAGCCTGGAACTGGTACAATGATGTCGTTGGCAAGGGCAAATGCCCCATCGTCGACACCTGGTGGCAGACCGAAACCGGCGGTCACCTGATGACCCCCCTGCCCGGCGCCCATGCGCTGAAACCCGGCGCGGCGATGAAGCCCTTCTTTGGCGTCAAACCGGTGGTTCTGGACCCGCAATCCGGCGAAGAGATCGAAGGCAACGGTGTCGAGGGCGTTCTCTGCATCAAGGACAGCTGGCCCGGCCAGATGCGCACCGTCTGGGGCGATCACGAACGGTTCGAGAAGACCTATTTCGCCGACTACAAAGGCTATTACTTCACCGGTGACGGCTGCCGCCGCGACGCAGATGGCGATTACTGGATCACCGGTCGTGTCGATGATGTGATCAACGTCTCCGGTCACCGCATGGGCACCGCCGAGGTCGAAAGTGCGCTGGTGGCGCATGCCGCAGTGGCCGAGGCCGCCGTGGTGGGCTACCCGCATGAGATCAAGGGACAGGGCATCTATTGCTATGTCACCCTGATGAACGACCGCGAGCCTTCGGACGAGCTGCTGAAGGAGCTGCGCACCTGGGTTCGGACCGAGATCGGCCCAATTGCCAGCCCGGACGTGATCCAATGGGCGCCCGGCCTGCCGAAAACCCGCTCGGGCAAGATCATGCGCCGCATCCTGCGCAAGATCGCTGAAAACGACTTTGCCTCGCTGGGCGATACCTCGACCCTCGCCGATCCGTCGGTGGTGGACGATCTGATCGCCAACCGCGCAAACAAGGGGTAACCGCATGTCGACGAATGTGATGACCCGCCCTGCCGTTCTGATCCTTCTCGGCCCTCCGGGCGCCGGGAAGGGCACACAGGCCCGCATGCTGGAAGACAGCTTTGGTCTGGTGCAGCTGTCGACCGGTGATCTGCTGCGCGCCGCCGTGGCTGCAGGCACCGAGGCCGGCAAAGCCGCGAAATCGGTGATGGAATCCGGTGGTCTGGTCTCTGATGAGATCGTGATCGCCATCCTGCGCGACCGTCTGGGCGAACCCGACTGCGCCAAGGGCGTGATCCTTGATGGTTTCCCCCGCACCGCCGTTCAGGCCGAGGCGCTGGATGCGCTGCTGTCCGAAACCGGCCAAAAGATCAACGCTGCCATCAGCCTCGAGGTCGACGACGATGCCATGGTGACCCGCGTCGCCGGGCGCTACACCTGCGGCGGCTGCGGCGAAGGCTATCACGACACGTTTAAACAGCCGAAAGTGGCTGGCACCTGCGACAAATGCGGCGGCACCGAGATGAAGCGGCGCGCCGATGACAATGCCGAAACCGTGGCAAGCCGTCTTGCGGCCTATCACGAACAGACAGCCCCGCTGATCGCTTATTACGACGGCAAGGGCGTGCTGCAGAAGATCGACGCCATGGGCCAGATCGATGCAGTCGCCGAAGGGTTGGCAAAGATTGTAAAGACCGCCGCGCCCTAGGCCCGGCCAAGACCCGGATCCCCGGTCGGCTCTGCGGCCGCCGGGGGGCCATCCCAAACCCTGAAATACCCGATGGACCCGCCAAAGCCCGCTTTGGCGACCAAAGGACTAATGCCTGATACCTGCCAGTTTCAACGCGGGCAACGCAGGCAAACAGAGAAGGCTTGCCCAGCGCCCGGCGCAAGGCAGGCAGAACCCGTAGCAAGGAGGAGCCGCCATGGCGGACCACACAACCAATGCCGCAAAGGCAGCCGAGGCCGACAAGGGCTATTGGCAGGCCAATGTGCGCATCATTCTCATCAGCCTGGTGATCTGGGCTGTCGTTTCATTCGGTTTCGGCATTCTGCTGCGCCCGATGCTCTCGGGCATCGCCGTCGGCGGCACCGACCTGGGCTTCTGGTTTGCCCAGCAGGGATCGATCCTGGTCTTCCTGGGCCTGATCTTTTTCTACGCCTGGCGAATGAACCGTCTCGACCGTGAATTCGGCGTCGAGGAGGAATGATCATGGATCAGTTTACCATCAACCTGCTGTTCGTGGGCGCGTCCTTTGCGCTCTATATCGGCATCGCGATCTGGGCCCGTGCTGGCTCCACATCTGAATTCTACGCGGCCGGCCGGGGTGTGCATCCCGTCACCAACGGCATGGCCACGGCAGCGGACTGGATGTCGGCAGCCTCCTTCATCTCGATGGCGGGTCTCATCGCCTTTACCGGCTATGACAACTCCTCCTTCCTGATGGGCTGGACCGGTGGCTACGTGCTGCTGGCACTGCTGCTGGCGCCTTACCTGCGCAAGTTCGGCAAGTTCACCGTGTCGGAATTTATCGGCGACCGCTTCTACAGCCCCACCGCGCGTATCGTGGCGGTGATCTGCCTCATCGTCGCCTCCACCACCTACGTGATCGGTCAGATGACTGGCGTGGGCGTTGCCTTTGGTCGCTTCCTTGAGGTGTCCAACACCGCCGGTCTCTTGATCGGTGCCTGTGTGGTCTTTGCCTATGCGGTCTTCGGCGGCATGAAGGGCGTGACCTATACGCAGGTCGCGCAATATGTCGTGCTGATCATGGCCTATACAATTCCGGCCATCTTCATCTCGCTGCAACTCACTGGCAACCCGATCCCGGCGCTGGGACTCTTTGGCGATCACGTTGCCTCGGGTGAGCCTCTTCTGGCGAAACTCGACGCCATCGTGCGCGAGCTGGGTTTCAATGAATATACCGCCCACCACGCCGATACGCTGAACATGGTGCTGTTCACCCTGTCGCTGATGATCGGTACAGCCGGTCTGCCGCACGTGATCATGCGCTTCTTCACCGTTCCCAAGGTGTCCGATGCACGCTGGTCCGCAGGCTGGGCGCTGGTCTTCATCGCGCTGCTGTATCTGACTGCCCCGGCTGTTGGCGCCATGGCGCGTCTCAACATCACCGACATGATGTGGCCCAATGGCACAAACAGCGAAGCGGTCTCGGTCGAGCAGATCGAGAATGACGCCCGCTATGACTGGATGGCCACCTGGCAGAAAACCGGCCTGCTGGACTGGGAAGACAAGAACGGCGACGGCAAGATCCAGTATTACAACGACAAGAACGCCGAGATGCAGGCCAAAGCCGAGGAGAACGGCTGGCAGGGTAATGAGCTGACCAAGTTCAACCGGGATATCCTGGTGCTGGCCAACCCCGAAATCGCCAACCTGCCCTCTTGGGTGATCGGTCTGGTGGCTGCAGGCGGTCTGGCGGCGGCGCTGTCTACTGCGGCGGGTCTGCTGCTGGCGATCTCTTCGGCGGTGTCGCACGACCTGATCAAGGGCTCGATCAATCCGAACATCTCGGAAAAAGGCGAGCTTCTTTCGGCCCGTGTTGCCATGGCCGTTGCCATCGCGGTGGCCACCTATCTGGGCCTCAACCCTCCGGGCTTTGCAGCGCAGACCGTGGCGTTGGCCTTTGGTCTGGCGGCGGCCTCGATCTTCCCGGCGCTGATGATGGGCATCTTCACCAAGGTGAACAACAAGGGCGCGGTTGCAGGCATGATCGCAGGTCTGCTGGTCACGCTGATCTATATCTTCCTGCATAAGGGCTGGTTCTTCATCCCTGGCACGAACAGCTTCACGGATGCAGATCCGCTGCTGGGCACCATCAAATCCACCTCCTTTGGTGCGGTTGGCGCGATGGTGAACTTTGCGGTGGCCTATTTTGTGTCCAAATCGACCGACGCCATCCCGGCCGAGATCGAAGAGCTGGTGGAAAGCGTCCGCATCCCGCGCGGTGCAGGTGCTGCCCAGGACCACTGATCGAGGGTTTCCTCCCCGGGCGGGCCGCCTCCCTCGGTATTCTGGCCCGCCCTCTTTTCCTCACCATCCTGTCCGGGCACACTCGGGCAGGATGACTTTTATCCCGGCTTATCCAACAGGCTTTTGACATGCCCCTTTCCCCAGACGGTCTGATCCAGTTTCTGAAGACGGTTCACCCCTATGACAGCCTGGACGCCGCGCGCCTTGCGCAGCTTGCCCCCAAGTTCGAGGTGATCCACGCCAATGCAGGCGAAGAGATCTATGCCCTTGGTGCGCCAATGCAGGGTCTCTACCTCGTGCATCACGGCGAGGTGGAAGTCTTTGACGAGAATGGTATGGCCGTCTCCATCCTTGGGCCACGCAATTCCTTTGGCGAGCGTGGTCTCACCCGGGACGGCATCGCCGTCACCACCGCCTCTGCCAGCACCGAGAGCGCGCTTTTGCTCCTGCCGCGCGCCGATTTCGATGCGCTGATGCAGGCCGAACCCAAGGTCGCGCGCTTTTTCGACCGCCGCCGCCCCGGCGGACCTGCGCAAAGCAGCCTAGCCACCCGCCGAGTTGCGGATTTCATGGCCACGCAGCCGATCACCTGCTCCAGCGGCCTCACCTGTCAAAGCGCCGCGCAACTGATGCGGGAGCATCATATCTCTTCGGTCTGCGTGACCGATGGAGACACGCTGGAAGGCATTCTCACCAACCGCGACCTGACCGAAAAGGTTCTGGCAGAGGGCCTGCCCATCTCCACCCCCGTTGCGCGGATCATGACGCGCGATCCACTGACGCTGCCTTCCTCAGCCATCGCATCCGATGTGCTGCACGCGATGATGGAGCATCGGATCGGCCATGTTCCCGTGGTGGATGCCGGCAAGCTGTCGGGGATCGTCACCCAGACCGACCTGACGCGCCTTCAGGCGATGAGCTCGGCCGAGATGATTGCCGAAATCGCCAGCGCCCCGGATGCCGCTGCCATGGCCAGGGTCACCGACCGTATCCCGGCCCTGCTGATGCAGCTGGTGGCAGGTGGCAACCGGCACGAGGTGGTCACCCGCCTGATCACCGATATCGCCGATGCCGCCACCCGGCGCCTGCTGGCGCTGGCTGAAGAGCGCCTTGGACCACCGCCCGTGCCTTACCTGTGGCTGGCCTGCGGGTCGCAGGGGCGGCAGGAACAGACCGGCGTATCCGATCAGGACAACTGCCTGATGATCGACGATACCATGCAAGAGGATGACGCCCCCTATTTCGAGGCGCTGGCGCAATTTGTCTGCGACGGGCTCAATACCTGCGGCTATGTCTATTGCCCCGGCGACATGATGGCGACCACCCCGCGCTGGCGTCAGCCCCTGCGCATATGGCGGCAGTATTTTGATGGCTGGATCAAGACCCCCGATCCCATGGCGCAGATGCTGGCTTCGGTGATGTTTGACCTGCGCCCCATCGGCGGCAACCGTGATCTGTTCAACGGATTGCAAGAGGAAGTGCTGCAGGCGGCCAGTGCCAACTCCATCTTTACCGCCCATATGATTTCGAATTCGCTGAAACACACGCCGCCGCTTGGTCTCTTGCGCGGGATTGCCACTATCCGCTCGGGTGAGCATCGCAATACGCTGGATCTGAAACACAATGGCGTGGTGCCAGTGGTCGATCTGGGGCGGATCTATGCCTTGCAGGCGCGGCTCACCCCGGTCAACACCCGTGCCCGGCTGGAGGCGGCGGCGCTGACCTCGGCTCTGAGCCCTTCCGGCGCGCGGGATCTGCTGGATGCCTATGACCTGATTGCCGAAACCCGGCTGACCCATCAGGCAGACCAGATTCGCAGCGGTACAGCACCCGACAACTTCCTGGCGCCCTCCGATCTGTCAGATTTTGAGCGAAGTCACCTGCGCGACGCCTTTGTTGTGGTAAAGACCATGCAATCGGCGCTGGGACACGGCAAGGGAATGCTGGGCTGAGGCCCGCAACGAGGGAGGAACACGGATGTTTCTGGAACTGATCGCGGTGATTTTTGCCGGTATTGCCGTGGCAGGCGTCGTCATGCTGGCGGGACGGATCAGCGGCGGACGGCTGCCAAAATGGCTGGCGCCTGTGGCCGCTGCCCTGGCAATGATCGGCGTTACCATTGCTTCGGAATACGGCTGGTATGATCGCACCCGCGCGTCCCTGCCCGATGGGGTCGTGGTGGCTGAAACCGGTCAGAACCGCAGCCTTTACCGGCCCTGGACCTATCTTGTGCCCTATACTGAACGGTTCGCCGCGGTTGATGTGGCCAGCGCGAAACGCC
The DNA here is from genome assembly GCF_041300735.1 of Phaeobacter sp. SYSU ZJ3003. Classification (NCBI taxonomy): domain Bacteria; kingdom Pseudomonadati; phylum Pseudomonadota; class Alphaproteobacteria; order Rhodobacterales; family Roseobacteraceae; genus Phaeobacter; species Phaeobacter sp. SYSU ZJ3003. Next base: position 87,384 of record NZ_PXNU01000019.1, read on the forward strand.
ATGCCGAGCTGCCCGGGCAATATCTGGCAGAAGTCTATTTCTTTGGCCGCTGGTCCCCTGTCAGCACCCTGACCGCGCGGCTGGACTGCACCGGCTGGCGCCGCGCCGTGGTGGCCTCAGGCAGCGCCTTTGGCACGAGTGATGCGGCGGTGGACTGGATCACCCCGCCCGAGGATGACGGCCTTCTGACCACATTCTGCGGAGCGGTCTGATGCTGACACGGCTGAGCCTCAGACTGCGGATCTTCCTGTTTTTCTGCCTGATCGCGCTTGCCGCAATCGCCGCCGTCGTGTTCGCCCTGTGGATCGGTTATACCCGGGCCGCCGCGCCAGAGCTTTTGGATGCCTTCGTGTTTTCCGGCGCGCTCAGCCTCTTTGCCATCCTTGGGATTTGCGCCGGGATCTGGCTTCTGTTCGATGAAAACGTCGCCAAGCCGATCGAACGGCTGGCCGCACATCTGCGCGCGCGCGCCCACGGCGGCGTCACTTCTGCGCTGGATCAAAGCACGGCCCGCTACCTTGGCGATTTGGCCCCGGCGGCCTCGGATCTGGCTGGTCAGCTGGGCGCCGCGACCCTCTCTACCGCCGAGGCTATCGCCCGCGAAACCGCGCGGCTGGAAGCGGAAAAGGCGCGGCTGACAACGCTACTCTCCGAGGTGCCCGTTGCTACCGTGATGGCGGCGCCCGATCACCGGATCGTTCTATATGACGCGCAGGCCGCGGCGGTTCTGTCCCAGATCGCCCCTGCCCGCCTAGGAGCCTCGCTGGGTGACTACCTCGAACGCGACCTGCTGGAGGCCGCCCATAGGAAAATGATCCGCACCGGCAAGGAGGTCAGCGCCCGTATCACCGGCACCGATAGGCGCCAGACCTATGGCGTGCAGCTGAAACCGCTCGGGGATTCGCATGGCTATGTGGTGATCTTTGACAGCGCCGAGGCGGAAATCCCACCCGAGGCCGCCCGCCCGCTGATCTATGATTTTGCCCTGCTCAATCCCGCGACGCGCAGGATCGAGGACAGGCCCCTGTCCGATCTGTCCTTTGCCGTGTTTGACACCGAAACCACTGGTCTGCTGCCGCATAAGGACCACGTTGTGCAGTTGGGTGCGCTGCGGGTTCTGCGCGGCCGCATCGTCGAAGGTGAAACTCTGGACCTGCTGGTCAATCCCGGCGCGCCGATCCCGGCGGCCTCCACCCGGGTGCATGGCGTTACCAATGCCATGGTGAAAAACGCCCCCGACATCACAAGCGTTTCTGCCACCTTCCATCATTTCGCGACGGACGCGGTAATCGTCGCGCATAATGCGCCCTTTGACATGGCATTCCTACGCCGCGCCGCCAAGAAAAGCGGCCTGACATGGGATCACCCGGTACTGGATACGGTGCTGCTGAGCGCGGTCCTGTTCGGCGCCTCGGTGCCGCATACGCTGGATGCACTCTGTGAGAGGCTGGATGTGAGCATCCCCGCGGCACTGCGGCATACCGCGCTTGGCGATGCCCGCGCCACAGCCGAGGTCCTGTGCCGGATGCTGCCGATGCTGGAAGCGCGCGGGTTTACCACGTTGGGGGATGTGATCGCGCAGACACGCCAGCACGGTCGCCTTTTGCAGGACCTGAACCCTGTAGACAAACAGGGCGACGCATGGCAGGTCGGGAGCAAGACCTGACAGAAGGCGCGCGACATGCCGGAAACCACAATCACCCCCGGCCCGGAGACCCTCCGGGCCTATCGCGACGCACTGGGATGTTTCGCGACTGGCGTCACCGTGATCACCACCTTGACGGAAAACGGGCCGCTGGCGATCACCGCCAACAGTTTCACCTCGGTGTCGATGGATCCGCCCCTTCTGCTCTGGTGCCCGGCGCGCAGTTCCCTGCGGCACGATGCCTTTGTTTCGGCGCAGCGATTTTCCATTCATGTGATGGCGCAGGACCAACTGGATCTGGCGATCCATTTCGCACGCAGCGGCGATGATTTCGCCCCGGTCGACTGGCAAGCCGCCGAGGATGGGACACCACACCTTGATGGAGTGATTGCGCGGTTTGACTGCGCCGCCCACAGCGCCCATCACGCGGGCGATCACACGATCATCCTCGGCCAGGTGACCGGCTTCACCAGGCAGGCGGGCAAAGGGCTGGTCTTCAAACAGGGGCTTTACGGCGGTTTCCTGGAACAATCCTGAGGCGCCAGCCCCGCCACGACCATACGGGCATGAAAAAACCCGCCACTGCAGGGCGCAGCGGCGGGTCAGTTTTGTCCGGGACGTGCCCGAAAAGCCTTATTTCAGGGCTGCATCGGTGATGGCATGGGTCCAGGCGCCTTCGGGTGTCTTGGTGATCACCGGCGCGGAACCGCCTGTCAGCAGGGTTTCAACCGTGCGCTCATAGTCGGCCACATCCAGCGCACCGTTGCTGCCCGCGGTCAGCTTGGCAACTTCGCTCATCATGCGCTTCTGGTGCATTTCGGTCTGTGCGCCCGAGGCGTCGTTGTCCAGAACGATCTCAGCCGCTTCATCCGGGTTCGACTCGGCGTATTTCCAGCCTTTCATAGAGGCGCGCACGAAACGCTCCATCTTGTCGGTGAAGGCTTCGTCGCTGAGGTTTTCCTCAAGCACATAAAGACCGTCTTCCAGCGTCGCGACGCCCTGATCTTCGTACTTGAAGGTCACCAGCTCATCCGGGGAGACGCCTGCGTCAATGACCTGCCAGTATTCGTTATAGGTCATGGTCGAGATGCAGTCGGCCTGACGCTGCAGCAGCGGGTCCACGTTGAAGCCCTGCTTCAGCACTTCGACGCCCATCTCACCCTTGCCTTCGGTGGAGATGCCCAGCTTGCTCATCCAGCTCATGAAGGGGAATTCATTTCCGAAGAACCACACGCCCAGGGTCCTGTTGGCCAGGTCCGCAGGCTCGGAAATGCCGGTGTCTTTCCAGCAGGTCAGCATCATGCCCGAGGATTTGAACGGCTGTGCGATATTGACCAGCGGCAGGCCCTTTTCGCGGGCTGCCAGCGCGGCAGGCATCCATTCGACGGTCACGTCAGCGCCGCCACCTGCGATCACCTGCGTCGGAGCGATGTCCGGGCCGCCGGGCAGGATGGTGACGTTCAGGTCTTCTTCTTCGTAAAACCCTTTGTCGAGCGCCACGTAATAGCCAGCGAACTGTGCCTGTGTCACCCATTTCAACTGCAGCTTAACGTCGTCGGCTGCCTGCGCGGCTCCGGCTGCGCCAAGCGCCAGCGCGGCGGCTGTCAGAATGTGTTTCATTGGTAGGTTCTCCCTGTTGTTATGGATAGAGCTTGCGCGAATTTGACCATTTGTTCAAAGTTTTTTTACTATATCAAACTTGGGCATCGCTGCCCGCGCGCAAGGATTAAGCAGCGCGCTGCGCCCATATTATGCGCGGCATTTTCACCGTTCAACCATGGGCCGCAGCGCCGTTCTTGCCACCACCCGAAGACGTATTTCCGGGTGGTGGATCACTCTTCAGCCCCGCTGCGAAGGGTGCCAGAAGGTCAGTGTTTTCTCGACCAGTGCGATCACGCCGTAAAAGGCGGACCCGGCCAGCGCGGCCACCAGGATTTCGGCCCAGACCATATCCAGCGCCAGCTGGCCGACACTGGTGGAAATACGGAAGCCCATGCCCACGGTGGGCGAGCCGAAGAACTCCGCAACGATTGCGCCCACCAGCGCCAGCGTCGTTGAAATCTTCAACCCGTTGAAGATGAAGGGCAGCGCGGCCGGCAGGCGCAGCTTGAAAAAGCTCTGCCAATAGCTCGCCGCGTAGGTCTGCATCAGGTCGCGCTGCATGGCCGAGGTTTCCCGAAGACCGGCAACCGTGTTCACCAGCATCGGGAAGAAAACCATCACCACGACAACCGCCGCCTTGGACTGCCAGTCAAAGCCGAACCACATCACCAGAATGGGCGCGGTACCGACAATCGGCAGGGCCGCGACAAAGTTGCCCACGGGCAGCAGTCCCCGGCGCAGGAAGTCGCTACGATCCACAGCCACCGCCATCAGCAGCGCAGCCACGCAGCCCATGATGTAGCCGGACAAAGCCCCCTTGATGAAGGTCTGGGAGAAATCCTGCCACAGGATCGGGATCGAGGTGGCAAAACGCGCCGCGATCAGCGAAGGCGCAGGCAGGATCACCATGGAGACCTCAAGCCCTCGTACCAGCAGTTCCCAGACGATCAGCACGGTCACACCAAAAATCAGCGGAACGGCCAGCTTCACAGCTTGCGTCTTGGCCGCGGGACTATTGGCCAAACGGCTGTTGATCCACCAGCCCGCAATCCAGACCAGAGCAGCAAAAACAACTTCGATCATGCGCTCATCCCCATGCGTTTAAGAACAACCCGTTCGATTAGACCCAGAAGCGCCACCAGAAGCGCCGCAAGAATGGCCGCTGCGAACAGCGCCGACCAGATCTGCACCGTCTGCCCATAGTAGCTGCCCGCCAGAAGCCGCGCGCCAAGGCCCGCAACCGCGCCAGTCGGCAGTTCCCCGACGATGGCACCCACCAGCGAGGCCGCGATGCCGATCTTGAGCGAAGCAAAGAGATACGGCAGCGAGGACGGCAACCGGAGCTTCCAGAAGCCCTGCGATGTGCTCGCGCTATAGGTCTTCAACAGGTCGAGCTGCATGCCATCGGGGCTGCGCAGGCCCTTTACCATGCCAACAACGACCGGGAAGAAACTGAGATAGGCCGAGATGATCGCTTTTGGCAGGATCCCCTGCACCCCTATGGAATAAAGCACCACGATGATCATTGGTGCCAGAGCGATGATCGGAATGGTCTGGCTGACAATGGCCCAAGGCATCACCGACATATCCATCACCTTGGAATGCACGATACCCACGGCGAGAAGGATCCCCAGGCCCGTGCCGATGGCAAAACCCAGCAGCGTCGCGGAGAGCGTCACCTGCCCGTGGTAGATCAGGCTGCGTTTTGAGGTGACCTTTTTCTGCACCGTGGTTTTCCACAGCTCCACCGCGACCTGATGCGGCGCGGGCAGACGCGGGCGGTCCTGCGCCCAGGTGTCACCAATGGCAAAAGTGTTCTTCGCCACCAGGCCAAAGGTGCCCATGTCACGGCGTTCCTTGGCAGTCGCCGGGGTGATTTCGGCTCCTGCCCGTTCTGCCTGATCCAGAACGCCCTTGATGTTCATCGGAACGCAGGCTGCATACCAGAAGGCAATGATAGCGGCGACAACGGTGAGAACGGCAAAAAAGCTCTTCATGCCCTGCCCTCCCCATTCGGGATCAACGTGCGGTCATGCGTCATCGGAATGCCCCGCGCGCAGACCCTCGCGCACCCGGTGCGCGATGTCGATGAACTCCTGACTGTCGCGGATGTCGAGCGGCCGTTCCTTTGGCAGGGTGCTTTCGATCACATCGGTGATCCGGCCCGGACGCGGCGACATCACCACGATCTTGGTGCTGAGGTACACCGCCTCGGGGATCGAGTGGGTGACAAAACCGATGGTCTTGTCCGTGCGCGCCCAAAGCTTCAGCAGCTGTTCGTTGAGGTGGTCGCGCACGATCTCATCCAGCGCGCCAAAGGGTTCGTCCATCAACAGGATATCGGCATCAAAGGCCAGCGCGCGGGCGATACTGGCCCGCTGCTGCATCCCGCCGGACAATTGCCAGGGATATTTGCCGCCGAATCCGGAAAGCTCCACCAGTTCAAGGACCTGCGCGACGCGCTTGTCCTGCTCTTCCCTGGAGTATCCCATGATCTCAAGCGGCAGCTTGATGTTCTTGGCGATGGTGCGCCAGGGATAAAGACCCGCCGCCTGAAACACATAGCCATAGGCACGTTTCTGGCGCGCCTCATCCGGGGTCATGCCGTTAACCGTGATACTGCCACCGGTCGGATGTTCCAGCGCCGCCATCACCCGCAGAAAGGTGGTCTTGCCGCAGCCCGAGGGGCCGATGAAGCTGACGAAATCGCCCTTGTTGATGGTGAGATTTACATCCTTCAGCGCCTGCACCGGCCCGTCGTTGGTTTCAAACACCAGGTCCAGGTTGCGCGCTTCGACGACGGCCTGGGGGGATCCGGCCTGGGTAGTCGTTTCGTTGTTCATGTCGTTGCCTTAATAGGACGGGAGGCCGGGCCACCATGTGCGGAGGCCCGTCTCCTGTTTGATACCAATTACACGCCGGTTGCCGGAATACCGGACCGTTCCACCGGACGCGGCGCGGACAGCTCTTTCCAGGTCGACAGCGCCTTGTTGACGGTCGTGTTGGCCTCGCGCTCGACGAATTTGCCGTGGCCTTCCTGCGTGCGGATCTCCCCGTCGTAGACGGCGACATGGCCGCGCGTCAGGGTAAAGCGCGGCAGGCCTTTGACCTCCTTGCCTTCGAAGACGTTGTAGTCGATGGAGGACTGCTGAGTCTCGGCGCTGATGGTCTTGGTCTTGTTCGGGTCCAGAACCACGAGATCGGCATCGGCGCCCACCAGAACCGCACCTTTTTTCGGATAGCAATTCAGGATCTTGGCAATGTTGGTCGAGGTGACGGCCACGAACTCATTCGGCGTCAGGCGGCCGGTTTCAACACCATGGGTCCACAGCATCGGCATACGGTCTTCAAGGCCGCCGGTGCCATTCGGGATCTTGGTGAAATCGCCAACGCCATAGCGTTTCTGCTCGGTCGAGAAGGCGCAGTGGTCGGTGGCCACCACCGACAGTGAGCCGGACTGAAGGCCCGCCCAGAGGCTGTCCTGATGCTTTTTGTTGCGGAACGGCGGCGACATCACCCGGCGGGCGGCGTGATCCCAGTCCTGGTTGAAATACTCGCTTTCATCCAGCGTCAGGTGCTGGATCAGCGGCTCACCCCAGACGCGTTTGCCCTGCATGCGGGCACGGCGGATGGCCTCGTGGCTGTCCTCGCAGGAGGTATGCACCACGTAAAGCGGCACACCGGCCATATCGGCGATCATGATGGCACGGTTGGTGGCCTCGCCTTCGACTTGCGGCGGGCGGGAATAAGCGTGCCCCTCGGGACCGTTGTTGCCCTCGGCCAGCAGTTTGGCGCTCAGCTCGGCCACCACATCGCCGTTTTCAGCGTGCACCATGGCGATACCGCCCAGTTCCGACAGGCGCTGGAACGAGGAGTACAGCTCATCATCGTTCACCATCAGCGCGCCTTTATAGGCCATGAAATGCTTGAAGGTGTTGATGCCGCGGGTTTCGATCACGGTCTTCATTTCATCAAAGACCTGCTCGCCCCACCATGTCACGGCCATGTGGAAGGAATAGTCGCAGTTGGCGCGCGTCGATTTGTTGTCCCAGCGTTTCAGCGCATCCAGCAGGCTTTCGCCCGGGTTCGGCAGGGCAAAGTCGACAACCATGGTGGTGCCGCCCGCCAGACCTGCGCGGGTGCCGCTTTCGAAATCATCCGAGGAATAGGTCCCCATGAAAGGCATTTCCAGATGGGTGTGCGGGTCGATCCCGCCCGGCATCACGTAACAGCCGGTCGCGTCCAACTGCTCGTCACCCTTCAGATCGGGGCCGATTTCGGTGATCACACCGTTTTCGATCAGCACGTCGGCCTTGTAGGTGAGGTCAGCCGTGACGATGGTCCCGTTCTTGATGACTTTACTCATGGTTTCTAACTCCCTGTTATTTATATGTTCGATCCGTTTCAGACTGAACTGAAACAACCGATTGCATGTCCGTGTACGCCGATGTCGAGCGGGCCGAAAACAGATTCAACGCAAAGCGAGAAGTAGCCCGCCAGCGGCAGATATATCACCCGGTAGTCGCCATTCGGCTGGGTGACGGCCCAACAGTCCTGTGTCAGGCCGCCGGAAAAATTGACGGTGACCTCTTCCGGCTCGCACAGCGCGCTGCGAAAGGCGGCAAGGGTTTTAAAGCCCACGTTACTGGTGATCGGGAATTCGGCGACCTCCGTCTCGATCAGATGTTTGATCCGATCGGGGATGGAGAGGTCGGCGCCGATCACCGTAGGACCATCCGCCGCAACAGCAGGGTCCGGAACATGGGCTTGAGGGTCACCGGATTATTCCACGATCTCAGCGGTTTCGACCACGGCGTGGAACAGGACGTTTGCCCCTGCTTCGGCCCAGTCCTTGCTGATCTCTTCGGCTTCATTGTGGCTTAGCCCGTCGACACAGGGGCACATGACCATTGCGGTCGGTGCCACGCGGTTGATCCAGCAGGCATCATGGCCGGCGCCCGAGATAATGTCGAGGTGGGAATAGCCCAGCCGCTCGGCGGCGCTGCGCACTGCCGTCACGCAGGCATCATCGAATTTCACCGGGTCAAAGCCGCCGACTTTTTCGAACTCGATCTCAACGCCCATGGCATCAGCGATTTCCTGTCCCTGCTCCCGCAGGCGCAGCTCCATGTCCTCGATCACCTCCAGCTCGGGGCTGCGGAAATCGACAGTGAAAACCACTTTGCCGGGGATCACGTTGCGCGAATTGGGGAAGACATCGATATGACCCGCTGCGCCAACCGCATGCGGCGCATGGGACCATGCGATTTCGTCCACCGCATCCAGCACCCGCGCCATGGCAAGGCCGGCATTGCGGCGCATCGGCATCGGGGTCGACCCGGTGTGCGCATCCTTGCCGGTGATCGTCACCTGCGTCCAGCTCAGCCCCTGCCCATGGGTGACAACGCCAATATCCTTGCCTTCGGCCTCAAGGATCGGGCCCTGTTCGATATGCAGCTCAAAGAAGGCGTGCATCTTGCGGGCACCAACTTCTTCGTCGCCGCGCCAGCCGATCCGCTTCAGCTCATCACCGAATTTCTTGCCTTCCGCGTCTTCGCGGTCATAGGCCCAGTCCTGTGTATGGATGCCGGCAAAAACCCCGGACGACAGCATCGCCGGGGCGTAACGGGTGCCTTCCTCATTGGTGAAATTGGTCACCACAATGGGGTGTTTTGTCTTGATATTCATATCGTTGAGCGAGCGGATTAATTCGAGGCCGCCCAAAACACCAAGCACGCCGTCGTATTTGCCGCCCGTTGGCTGGGTATCAAGGTGCGAACCCACATAGACCGGCAGCGCATCGGGATCAGTGCCTTCGCGGCGGGCAAACATATTGCCCATCTGATCGAGCCCCATGGTGCATCCGGCATCCTCGCACCATTTCTGGAACAAGGCGCGCCCTTCGGCATCTTCATCGGTCAGGGTCTGACGGTTGTTGCCGCCCGCAACGCCGGGGCCGATCTTGGCCATCTCCATCAGACTGTCCCACAGCCGATCGCCATTGATCTTCAGATTCTGTCCAAGCGACGTCATCGCAGCTTCCTTCCTGTTGGTCCCGTCTGTTTTGCGGGCTATTTTTGGCTTGGCGCCATTTTGGTGGCTTTGAAGCGTTGGTCAAAGTCTTTTCGGACCGGATTTGACCAACTGGTCAAACTCAAGCTACCATGAGGGCGCAGTCAGTCAAGAAATTGCGTCACCAGGACTGGGAAAACACTTGGTTTACAGGTGAAATGTGTGAAATAGAGGCGTTCTTCCGACGCCCGGACACCCAAGGACAGAAAACCCGCCAATGCCCAAGGACAGATCCCCAACCCGCATTCAGAAAAAGAATCGCGCCGCCATCCTCGACGCCGCGCTTGAGGTGTTTTCCACCCATGGTTTCCGTGGCGCCACCGTGGATCAGATCGCGGGTGAGGCCGGGCTGTCGAAGCCAAATCTGCTGTACTATTTCCCGTCGAAAGAGGCGATTTTCACCGCGCTGCTCTCGGAACTTCTGGATACCTGGCTGGACCCCTTGCGGGAACTGGATCCCGAGGGTGAGCCGCTGGAGGAAATGCTGGCCTATGTGCAGCGCAAATTGCAGATGAGCCAGGACTTCCCCCGCGAAAGCCGCCTGTTTGCCAACGAAATCGTGCAAGGCGCGCCGCGGATGCTGGAGGCGCTCTCGACCGATCTGAAACAGTTGGTCGAGGAAAAAGCCGCCGTGATCCAAGGCTGGATGGACGCGGGAAAACTGCAGCCCAGCCACCCCAAACATTTGATTTTTTCGATCTGGTCGCTGACCCAGCACTATGCGGATTTCGACGTTCAGGTCCGCACCCTGATGGGAGAAGAAGATCCGTTCGAGGCAGCACCTGCGTTTCTGGACACCTTCTATCGACGCATGCTGACGCCAACGGGTTAAACCACGTCGCACCACCCGAAACAGCAAAAGGGGCGCCCGCACCGGGCGCCCCTCTTTATTTGTTATCAGATTGTTAAGGGCGAAAGCTCACTCAGCAGCCGTGGCCGAGGGGTTGTTCGGATGCGTCGTCCAGTTGGCGTATTGATCCGACACCACCTTGCCGGTGCGCAGATCGACCTGACCGGCGGGCACCTCTTCCATGGTGATGCAGCCTTCGACCGGGCAGACGTTGACACACAAGTTACAGGCGACGCATTCGTCATCTTTCACCGTGAATGTGCGGTCTTCGCTCATCTCGATGGCCTGGTGCGAGGTGTCTTCGCAGGCGGCAAAGCAGCGACCGCATTTGATGCAGTCATCCTGGCTGATCTTCGCCTTGGCGACATAGTTCAGATCCAGATACTGCCAGTCGGTCACGTTCGGAACCGCCATGCCGATGAAGTCCTGGGTCGAGGTGTAGCCCTTTTCGTCCATCCAGGTGGACAGGCCCGAGATCATCTCTTTCACCACGTTGAAGCCATAGGTCATCGCCGCGGTGCAGACCTGAACGTTGCCCGCGCCAAGCGCCATGAATTCAGCCGCATCTTTCCAGGTGGTGACGCCGCCGATGGCCGAGATCGGCAGGCCATGTGTCTGCGGGTCGCGGGCGATTTCCGCAACCATGTTCATGGCAATCGGCTTTACCGCCGGGCCGCAATAGCCACCGTGGGTGCCCTTGCCGCCGATGGTCGGCTCGGGCGCCATGTTGTCGAGGTCAACCGAGACGATGGAGTTGATGGTGTTGATCAGACTCACCGCATCGCCGCCGCCTGCCTTGGCCGCGCGGGCCGGGAAGCGCACATCGGTGATGTTCGGCGTCAGCTTCACGATCACCGGCTTGGAATAGTATTTCTTGCACCATTCCGTGACCATCTGGATGTATTCCGGCACCTGCCCCACGGCAGAGCCCATGCCACGTTCGGCCATACCGTGAGGGCAGCCAAAGTTCAGTTCGATCCCGTCCGCGCCGGTGGCTTCGACCTTGGGCAGGATCGCCTTCCAGGCTTCTTCCTCGCAAGGCACCATGATGGAGACGATCACCGCGCGGTCCGGATAGTCCTTCTTGACGCGGGTGATTTCCTCAAGGTTGGTCTCAAGGCTGCGGTCGGTGATCAGCTCAATGTTGTTGAGACCCAGCAGACGCCGGTCCGCGCCCCAGATCGCGCCATAACGCGGCCCGTTGACGTTGACCACTGGCGGGCCTTCGGAGCCGAGGGTCTTCCAGACCACACCGCCCCAGCCAGCCTCAAAGGCGCGGCGGACGTTGTATTCCTTGTCGGTCGGCGGCGCCGAGGCCAGCCAGAACGGGTTCGGAGATTTAATCCCCAGAAATTCAGTTGTCAGATCAGCCATTTATCTGTTCCTTTTCGTGCTCGCCTGCCGTCCCTGTTTCAGGGACAGCCGGCTGGCTTAGCCCATCAGGCTGGAATGAATGTCCATTGCGGCGTCGCGGCCCTCGGCCACGGCGGTCACGGTCAGGTCTTCGCCACCCGAGGCACAGTCGCCCCCGGCCCAGACACCTGCAACCGAGGTCCGCCCGGTTTCCGTGACCTTGATCTTGCCACCGTCGATTTCCAGCCCGTCGGGCTGTCCCTCAAGGGTCTGACCGATCGCCTTGTAGATCTGATCCGCTGCCAGGCGCAGGGTCTCGCCAGTGCCGGTTACGCGGCCATCCTTGACCTCTGTGTATTCCAGCTCAATCTCGGCAGCGGCACCATTGCCATGGATCGCCTTTGGCATCACGTTGAACATCAGCTTGACGCCCTTGGAGGCCGCCAGATCCTGTTCGAACCGGCTTGCGCCCATGGCATCGCGGCCACGGCGATAGGCGATGGTGACGTTTTCGGCGCCCAAAAGTTTCGACTGCACAGCGGCATCGACCGCCGTCATGCCGCCACCAATGACCACGACATTACGCCCCACGGGCAGCGTGGTCAGATCGTCAGCCTGACGCAGATCGGCGATGAAATCCACTGCATCGCGCACGCCGTCCTTGTCTTCGCCTTCGCTGCGCAGCGCGTTGACGCCGCCCAGACCGATAGACAGGAACATCGCGTCAAAGTCGCCCTTCAGCGCCTCAAGCGACAGTTCGGACCCGAGCTTCTTGCCGTATTCCATTGAAATACCGCCGATCTGCAGCAGCCAGTCAACTTCACGCGCCGCAAAATCATTGGTGGACTTGTAGGCGGCAATACCGAATTCGTTCAGACCGCCGGCCTTGTCCTTGCTGTCATAGACGGTGACGTCGTGACCGAGCATCGCCAGACGGTGCGCGGCCGACAGGCCCGCAGGACCAGCGCCGACAACCGCAACGCGCTTGCCCGTCGCCTCGGCGCGGGTGAAGGGATGCTCCCCCTTGGCCATCAGCGTATCGGTGGCATAGCGCTGCAGGCGGCCGATCTCGACCGGCTTACCTTCGGCAGTTTCGCGCACGCAGACCTCTTCGCACAGGGTCTCGGTCGGGCAAACGCGGGCGCACATGCCGCCAAGGATGTTCTGATCCAGAATGGTCTTGGCCGCTGACGTCGGATGCCCAGCCTGAATTTCGCGAATAAACTGCGGAATATCGATCGAGGTCGGACAGGCCGTCATGCAGGGCGCGTCATAGCAGAAATAGCAACGATCCGCGGCAACGGCGGCTTCGTGGTGATCATAGGGGGCATGCAGATCCCCGAAATTCTCGGCGATCTCTGGGGCGGACAAACGTCCAGCCTGGATCCCGGATGCCTGATGGCTACTCGCCATTGGGTGTCTCCCTGACTGTTATTTTTCTGCAAGTCAGAGTGCCACAGTTTGTTTTTTTATCAACTGGTAAAATTTTTGACGAGCCAAAAAATATCGGCCAATTCTGAGGAATGGCCGACATGCTATTGATTTATATTATGAAAGACGCTTGCTTAGTTTTTCACCATCTCGGTCAGATGTCCCGATTTGATCCAGACACGCGCTCCATCTGGACCCGCTTTGGCATCCAGTTGCCCGCCCGGCGGCAGGCGCAGCCAGTCCCAGCGGCCAAAGGTTTCATCCCCATCCTGATAGCCTCCCTCCAGCACAAACAGCTCGGCGCCGCCCTCGGCCGTGAAGGAGACTTCCAGCCCCGGGGCCCAGTTCACCAGACACACATCCTCGTGCGGATCGGAGTAAAGCGGCAGATGCGGATCCTGGGCCTCAGCAGTGTCGATATGAACAGTCTGGCGGTCTTCGGGATCGAACTGGTGCAGTTTCACCAGGATCATCGCGCCATCTGCGGCTGCTGGCGCGTGGCGGGACGTGGGCGGGTTGCGCACGTAGGAACCAACCGGGAAGTCCCCCGTTTCGTCCTGAAATACGCCGTCCAGCACGAGGTATTCCTCGCCGCCGTCATGGGTATGCGCGGAAAAGGACGAGCCCGGCGCAAAGCGCACGATGGTCGTGGCGCGGGCGACTTCCTCGCCGATCCGGTCAAGCATCTTCCGCTCGACCCCGGCAGCCGGGCTTTGTACCCAGGGAATATCGTCAAAGTGAACCGCGACACGCTGTGAAAAATCGGCATTGATCCGCATCTGTGACTCCCCTCATCTGTCGGGGACAGATCTGGGACATCCCAGGGGAATTTCCAACCGAATTCACCAAATTGTGTGTCGGCGGGCCAAAACCAAAGGCATCTGGCCCGGCAGAGAGATCAGTTCGAAAGAACCGCAGTGGCTTCGATCTCGACCTTGGCTTCATCCTCGACCAGCGCCGAGACCACAACCATCGTCATGGCTGGGAAGTGATAGCCCATCACGTCACGGTAGGCTTTGCCCACTTCGGCCTGATGCGCCATATATTCCGCCTTGTCGGTGACATACCATGTCAGCCGGGTGATATCGCTGGCCGCGCCACCCGCGGTCTCGACCACATCGAGGATATTGCGCAGCGCCTGGCTCATCTGACCTATAAAGTCTTTGGCCTCAAAGACCTGATCTGCGGTCCAGCCGATCTGCCCGCCGACGAACAGCAGTTTGCCCTCGGCGACCATGCCATTGGCATAGCCCTTGGCCGGCTTCCAGCCTTCGGGGTGCACATTGATTGCGGGCATTGCCTGTCTCCTCAATTCGGTTCTGTTTGCAGTGCTGCTGGCAATATCCGCCAGCGCGCAAAGTATTTCAAGCTTAAAATTTCATACCTGAAGCGATTTGCATTGCGGGCGGCTTCCGTGCAGCGCCCTGCGGCGCTGATACCAGGGACCAAAGAAAAACCGCGCACCGAAAGGAGATGCGCGGTAGAATTCAATCTGCAAAGCGGCTGGAAGTCACATGCCAAGCGCTTCTTTATACATGTCCAGCACCGCCTCTTCTTCGGCGATGTCGTCCTTGTCCCGCTTGCGCAGGGCGATAACTTTGCGCATGACCTTGGTGTCATAGCCGCGCGCCTTGGCTTCGGCCATCACCTCTTTCTGCTGTTCGGCGATGTCCTTCTTTTCTGCGTCCAGACGTTCGAAACGTTCGATGAACTGGCGCAGTTCCCCGGCGGTCACCCGGTAGTTTTCACTCTTTTCGTCTTCGGTCAGATCCATGTGCGGCTCCGTCAGCAAGGCATGTCATTGCGGTCGAGAAAAGGGGATAGCGGTCCGGCCTGATCACCGCAAGCCGGGAAAGCCCGCCATTGTGCCTTCGGGCGATGTTTTGCGCGCTGCGCGGGCCCCTGATACCTGTCTCAGCCTGCAAGCATCTTGCATCCACAAGGCCAATCCGCTACCCGCAGCAGCATGCAAACCGCAGGAGACTGGCATGTTTGAAATCCTTGTCTGGGTGGGCGCGGCCCTGTCCGTGGGCGGTCTCTTGGGGCTGGTCTGGTGCATCCTGCGCGTCGCAAAGGCGCGGCGACAGAAACTGGACGACGAGGCGCTGCGCGCCGTGGTGCAATCCGTGCTACCGCTGAACCTTGGCGCTTTGCTGCTGTCGGTGATCGGGCTGATGCTGGTCATGGTCGGAATTTTCCTGTCCTGACCCCTGCCCTGCGCGCACTCCAAGGCCCCCTGCAATAGAACCTGCAAAACGCCTGAAGCGGACCCTACCAAGGATCCGCTTTTTCGTTGCTTACAAGTTTTGAAATGACCGCTCCGCGTGGTGGCAGTTCAGACCGGCATATTGTCGAACTGATCTTCCACCGCTTCTTCTTCCAGCTTGGCCTTGACCCGGCGCAGGGTGCCCGGAATGGCCGAGCCCGAAGCGCGCAGCCGGGTCAGCGCGCTGAAGAATTCATCCACCAGCCGTTCACGTGCCGGCCCCGATGCGGTGCGAATCTGTTTTTCAAGATGCTGCGCATTCTGCAGCAAAACTGCGTCTGTCATGTTTCATCCTCCCTGTCGTGCGGAACATTCTGGCAGGGGTTTGAAACAGAAATACAGCAAAACTCCTTGATTTGAGTCATCATCGGCGGAGGTTGGCGCAATATCGGGCAAATTGCACAGCAGACAGGCAAAATACCGGCCAAAATACCGGCAAAAACAGCAGTCCCGGATAGATGTTTTGCGCCCCTGCAGGACCCGGTTCGGGACGCGATTGAGCCAGATCAACACCGCCCTGCCACCGGGACAGCTAAGTTAACCACACGCGAAGGGTTGAAACACATTCTGAT
Organism: Phaeobacter sp. SYSU ZJ3003; assembly: GCF_041300735.1. Taxonomy (NCBI): domain Bacteria; kingdom Pseudomonadati; phylum Pseudomonadota; class Alphaproteobacteria; order Rhodobacterales; family Roseobacteraceae; genus Phaeobacter; species Phaeobacter sp. SYSU ZJ3003. The sequence continues at coordinate 103,175 of NZ_PXNU01000019.1, forward strand.
TTCAACATATGTATAGTGAAACGCAAGGGAGAGCCCCATCATGAATCCTATCGTCAAAGCCTTCTTCGACGAAGCGACCAATACTGTTTCCTATGTTGTCCGCGATCCCAACGGCAGCGCCTGTGCCATTATCGATTCGGTTCTGGATTTCGATCATGCGGCAGGCCGGACCGACACCAGCTCGGCGGATGAAATCATCGACTGGATCACTGCGGAAGGTTTGAAAACCGAGTGGATCCTGGAAAGCCACGTGCACGCCGACCACCTGTCGGCCGCGCCCTATCTGCAAGAGCGCCTGGGCGGAAAGATCGGTATCGGCGAGAACATCACCATCGTCCAAGATACCTTCGGCAAGGTCTTCAACGAAGGCACCGAATTCCAGCGCGACGGCAGCCAGTTCGATCAGCTGTTCAAGGAAGGTGATACCTTCATGATCGGCCAGCTGCGCGGCGAAGTGCTGCACACCCCCGGTCACACACCGGCCTGCCTGACCTATGTCATCGGCGATGCCGCCTTTGTCGGCGATACGCTGTTCATGCCCGATTTCGGCACCGCACGCTGCGACTTCCCCGGCGGCTCTTCCGAAACGCTGTTCAACTCGATCCAGAAGATTCTGGCCCTGCCCGATGAAACCCGCATTTTCGTCGGCCACGACTACAAGGCGCCGGGCCGGGACGAATACGCCTGGGAAACCACGGTCGGAGAGCAGAAAGCGCTGAACATTCACATTGGTCAGGGCAAAAGCATCGAAGACTTCGTGTCGATGCGCGATGCCCGCGACGCGACGCTGGGCATGCCCCGGCTGATCCTGCCTTCGCTGCAGGTCAATATGCGCGCAGGCCAGATGCCCGAGCCGGACGATCAGGGCGATGTCTTCCTGAAAATCCCGGTCAACAAGATCTAACACCAGAACCCCGGTTGCAGCGCCGTGCCCCTGTTGGCCCGGCGCTGCAGCTTCAAAACACGCGCTGTCAGCACGAATATCCGCAGCGCAAAGACCAAGGAAACGCGAACAATGGAAACAGACTGGATCTGGGGCCTCGTCGGAGGCGGTATTATCGGCCTCGGCGGTGCCGTCTACCTTTTGGGCAATGGCCGGATCATGGGCGCCAGCGGTATTTTCGGCGGGCTCATCGATGGCAGCGGCTGGAACACCCTGTGGGAACGGCTGGCCTTTCTGGTCGGCGTGATCGTCACCCCGCTGATCCTCTGGCCGATCTATAACGTTGAGATCGACACCCACATGACCACCAATGTCGGTGTGATTATCGCGGCCGGCCTTCTGGTTGGCGTCGGAACCCGTATCGCAAACGGCTGCACCTCGGGCCACGGGGTCTGCGGAATTTCCCGCCTGTCCCTGCGCGGCATCGTTGCCACCGTTTTCTACATTCTGGCCGGTGGTCTGACCCTGGCCATTTTCCGTCACGTTCTGGGGCTGATCTGATGCGTATTCTTCTTTCTCTTATCGCAGGCAGCCTGTTTGGCGGCGGACTTTTCATTTCCGGCATGACCGACACCACCAAGGTCCAGGGCTGGCTTGATGTCTTTGGCAACTGGGACCCAACACTGGCCTTCGTGATGGGCGGCGCCGTTATTCCGATGTTCTTTGCCTGGCGTCTGACCCATGGCCGCAAACCGCTGGTGGGCGGCGATTTCCCGACCCTTCCGCGTCCGGAACTGGATCACCGGCTGATCACCGGCTCGGTCCTGTTCGGCATGGGCTGGGGCCTGGCCGGCCTGTGCCCGGGGCCGGCACTCGCGTCTTTGACCTATAACGGCTGGGGTGGGCTGATTTTCCTTGCTGCCATGTCGGCCGGTATGCTGGCTTCGGCGCCGATCGGCGTGCAACTGGACCGGATGGCCGCAAAGGCGTAAAGGATTGCCCATGCAAGCTCGTGACATAACGCCCCGCTACGCCGTCTCGCCGCAAATTTCGGTCGAAGACATTCCCGCAATCGCCGAAGCCGGTTTCACACTGGTGATCTGCAATCGCCCCGATTCCGAGGTTCAGCCGAGCCATCAGGCCGCTGCAATCCGCGCTGCGGCCGAGGCTGCCGGGCTGCGCTTTGAAGAATTGCCGCTGACGCATCAGACCATGACGCCGGAAAACGTCGCGCGCCAGCGTGAGCTTTTCGAAGGCGCCGAAGGTCAGGTGCTGGCCTATTGCGCATCGGGCACCCGCTCTTCGGTAGTCTGGGCGCTGGGTCAGGCGCAGGAGATGTCGGCGGATGAGATCCTCGGCAAAACCGCAGCAGCGGGCTACGCGCTGGATGGTTTGCGTCCTGCGCTTGAGGCTGCGGGCAAGTCCTGAGCCGAAGCGAGACAGATCAAAGAGTTATTTCCCACCCCCAACTTTTAAGACCATCACTCACAACACTCAAAGACCTCAGCCCTACGGCTGGGGTCTTTTTCATTGCTCTGACATCGAGGGGCGAACTGCGGATCATGCCCCCCTCTGGCATTTACGAGGAGTGGCCAGGAGTGCCCCCAAATAGCAAAACCCGGCATCTAAATATGCCGGGCTCGTGTTTCGCTCATCCTGTTGCGAACGGATCGGGAGGCCGCAATTCAGCTGCGCTTGCCGTGATCGCCTTGTCAGCCAGAGCCAAGTCCAGCCAGTTTGGATATTTCCGCCGCAGCATCATCCGGGTTGAACTCATCCATCCCGGTGTCCGGCAACGCGGGCAAATCGCCGCCCAGGCCACCTCCCAGATCCCCGCCGAAGTTGCCGCCAAGATCCCCTCCTCCAAGGGCCGCCGCAAAATCGTTCTCCAGGTCCGCACCCAGATCTCCCCCCATATCGGAGCCGAGGTCACCACCAAGGTTGGTCATATCACCCAGACCGCCGGTATCGAAATCACCACCCAGACCGGAACCGAGACCACCGCCGCCCATGCCGCTGTCCAAGGGGTCCTGCAGATCCTCGGCTGCAATGCCAAGATCAAGCGTGGGCATTTCGTCAGCGGCGGCAGGCATAGCGTCAGCCCCGACACCATCTGCAAACCCGGCTTGATCCGCTTCCATGTCATTCACCAGCTTGGTGCGCGGCTGATTGAGGCGCACCGCGCGCGCTCCATTCAACTGCCCAAGGCGCCCTTGAGCGATCGACTGACCGCTCACCGCCTGAAGATCCGTTTCATAAAGGAATGCCTGATCCAGCGGCAGCAGATCGCCGGTCTTAAGTCCGGAAAATTCGTTGAGCGGCACCCGCATCTTGCAAAGAACGGCGGACAATTCGGCCCGCATGGCCCCAAGGTTGCGCCCAAGCGACGGACCGGAGCCGCCCCCCTTGCCCAGTTCCTCGGGCGTGGGTTCGGGCAGGATCAGGTTCAATTCGCCCTGCATGGCGCCGATGGCCAGATCAACAGTCAGGGTCAGAACGCGATAATCGTCGGCTTCCAGCCCCAGGGCCAGACTGCGCAGGTCCTCGACTTGGGCGCCAAACTGATAGCCAGAGAAGATGGCCTGGTCGGATTGGCCTTCCAACATCACGACCACCTTTTTCAAGGCGCTTTCGAGGAAATCGGCTGTCATCGCAGCATCGGTCGGTGTGTAATGCCGCTCTGTAGGGGTTTTCCCCATGACCTGACCAATGGTCTGCTTCTGGATCAGAGCAGTCACGAGGGCGGCGTCCATTGTCGCAGCGCCAAGACGGCCATCAGGGCCATCCAGAACAACCAACAGATGCTTGTCAGACAGCATCTCGGGCAGTTCATCCGACGCACGGTTCACCTGGCGTGCGGCCAGAACCGCAAGCGGCAGTTCGCACAGCTCGGCTGCTGCCCGCGCAAGCGACCGCCGCAGCGCCTTGAGCGTCAGCGAACTGCTGAATGCTCCCGACCCCTCTTTGGTTGCCGCCAGCTTGCGGGCAAGAACCCCTGGCTTGCTTCCTGTCGAATCCTGTGTCGTCGTGTCAGACATACGTCGTGAACCTGAACCCTTAGCGCCTGTTGTCTCTGTTTTAGACTACGGAGGGTTACCAAGATCTTTATTTCTGGGCTTTATGCGGCTTTTTCACGGATACCGGAAAGGGTTACCCGGAAGGCGCCGCCAGAGGCGCCTGCAAGATAGGAAATATCGCCATCCAGCCGCTGCACAATCTCGCGGCAGATCGCCAGCCCGAGCCCCGCTCCGCCAGCCCGCTCCGGGCTAACCCTCGAAAACTTCTCGAAAATCATCTGCTGGAACTCGGGCGGAATGCCGCTGCCGTTGTCGATGAAATCGATCAGCACCTGCGAGCCCTCGCGGGACACGTGGATGCTCAGCTCCGGATGTTCCGCGTCGCAGTATTTCTGGGCATTGGCGATCAGGTTGATAAAGACCTGCGCCAGCCGGTCCAGATCCGATGAAATCTTAATATCTTCACTTGCAGGATCCCGCAGCACCCGCATTGGGGTATCAAATCCCGCTACAGCTGTGGAAACCGCATGGTCCAGCACCTCCTTCAGCGTGCCACGGGTCATGTTGAGGCTGACCTGGCCGCTTTCCAGCACGCTAAGATCCAGCAGGTCGTTCAGCAGGCGCGTTAGCCGCAACGCCTCGTCATGGATGATGGTCGCATATCGGGCCTTTCCCTCCTGCGCCAGGGTATCATCGTCCCGCAGGATTTCGGAAAAGGCTCGGATCGAGGTCATCGGCGTGCGCAATTCGTGGCTGACCTGGCTGAGGAAAGCATCCTTCTGGCGCGAAATCTGCGTCAGTTTTTCGTTGGTTTCCCGCAGCTTGCGCGCCGTCCTGGACAATTCGGCAGACTGCATTTCCAAACGGTTCGAATATTCCAGCATCTGCGCTGTCTCATCCGCCACCGCCAAAAGATCCTCAACCGAAACGGAAGAGCCACCAACGATCTGACCGATCATCGCATGCGCTGCGGCCGCCCCGATCGACGCGCTCAGCTCGCGTTCCAGCCGCTCAAGGAACACCGGCGTCGGCTCTGGAAGGCTACCCCGACCGCCCTGCCGGGCCAGTTCGCGCTGGAAGAATGCCTGTGCCTCGGTGGCGCCCAGGATCCTTTGCGACATCACCATCAGGTCTTCGCTCTGCGCCACCGAGCCGGTCCAGCCGCGCGGGCCGGATGAGTGATCGAAAACATTGACGAATTGCGCGCCCTGCAGCCGCTCCATCGGGCTTGGGAAACTGGCCAGCGACACGATGCAGAACACCACGGCATTGAGCCCAATGGACCAAAGGACGGCATGCACCGTGGGGTCCAGCGCCTCGATCCCGAAAAGGGCGTGCGGGCGCAGCCAGGACAGGCCGAACAGACCTTCGGCCAGCACTGCATCGGGCAGAACCCCTCCGCCGAGGGTCGGCAGCAGCATGGTATAGGCCCAGATGCCAAAGCCGACGGTCAGCCCTGCCAGGGCGCCGCTGCGGGTAGCACCGCGCCAGAACAAGCCGCCCACCAGCGCCGGCAGCATCTGCGCCACCCCGGCAAAGGAAATCAGGCCGATCGCTGCCAAAGCCGCGCCGCCGCCGGACAGCGTGTAATAGAAGTACCCCAGCGCCATGATCACCGCGATGGTCACACGGCGGGTAAACAGCACCACATCACGCACATCCCCGGAGACCGAGGCCCCCGCCGCGCCCTGCAGCCGCAGCCAGATCGGCATCACGATATGGTTCGACACCATGGTCGACAGGGCCATAGCCGCTACGATCACCATTGAGGTTGCCGAGGAAAAGCCGCCAAGGAAAGACAGCATCGCAAGGTTCTGCTGCCCCTGATGCAGCGGCAGCGTCAGAACGAAAAGATCCGGGTTCGCCCCCGTCGGCAGCAGCTCAAGCCCGATGGCGGCGATGGGCACCACGAACATCGACATGAGCAGCAGGTAGGTCGGAAATGCCCAGGCCGCTATGCGCAGATGACGCTCGTCCTCGTTTTCGACGACCATGACCTGAAACATGCGCGGCAGGCAGACAAAGGCGGCAGCGGCAAGGAAGGTAATGGTGGCCCAGCGGCCCCCGTCCACCTGCCACTGGCCAATACGCGAGGCATCAATCCGCGCAAACGTTTCTGGCAGCCCGCCAGCGATGCCCCAGACCACGAAGATCCCCACTGCCAGCAGGGCGACCAGCTTGACCACCGCCTCCAGCGCAATCGCCGTCACCACCCCGTGGTGGCGCTCGTTGGCATTGAGGTTACGGGTGCCGAACAGGATGGCAAAGACGGCAAGGCCCGCCGAGACCCAGAATACCGTCTTGGTCTCGTTATATCCGCGCAGGGGATCAGCCTCGGCGAAGATTGAAAAAGACAGGGTAATGGACTGCAATTGCAGTGAAATATATGGCGTCACCCCGATCACGGCCAAGATGGTCACGCCGATGGCCAGCGTGTTGGACTTGCCATAGCGCGCCGATAGAAGGTCGGCGATGGAGGTGACGCGCTGACTGCGCCCGACCCGCACCAGTTTGCGCAACCCCCACCACCAGCCCAGCATGACCAGCGTCGGCCCCAGATAGATGGTGATGAATTCCAGCCCCGAGCGCGCTGCGTATCCCACCGCGCCATAAAAGGTCCAGGCGGTGCAATAGATCGACAGTGACAGCGTATAGGTCAGCGGCGAGCGCATCCAGGCGGCACTGCGCCCCCGACTGGCCATCCGGTCCGCAAGAAAGGCCACAAGAAATAGCAGCGCAACATAGGTAAAACAGACCAGGACCAGAACATTGAGAGAGGCCATCAATCGCGCGGAGCCTCTGCGCTGCCCTGCTCTGTCCCAGAACCAACCGCCGCGTCCTGTGCCTGATAGGGCTCAGCTTCGGAATGCCCGCCTGCGGTCCAGTGTTCGGCCCAGCGGCGCACCGCTTCTCCAAAGGCAAGGCTGACCGCGATCAGGATCGCCCAGACCACAAAGATATAGATGATGGCCGAGGACATCGCCATGCCCCCATGGCTGCCCGGCGCAGGATAGGGATCGGGGTCGGGCCACATCAAAGGCATCAGGAACAGCAAGGCGCCCAGGATGGGCAACAGCCGGGCAATATCCATCAGGCGGCGACGGCGATAGGTGCGCCGCTCGACAAAGGGAGCAGAGATCTCATCCTGCCGCCCGGCCCCGTCGCCCCGGATCATGAGCGTCCCCGGTCAGGGCGGCAGCCAAGGCTGCCTCCTGTTGAGTGCCAAATCCGACCGCTCGGGGTCATCCCTGGCTGGCCTGAGCGTGCAGGTCCCGCACGGCTGTCAGAACCTCGGAGTTGGAAAAGGGCTTGGTCATGAACCGGGTCACGCCAGCGCGTTCGGCCATTTCCCGGTCCTTCATCTGGCCGCGGGCGGTCAGCATCAGAACCGGTAAGGAGGCAAACCCGTCGACCTCACGCAGCTCACGGATGATCTCAAGCCCGCTTTTGCCCGGTAGCATCAGGTCCAGAATCACCAGATCCGGCTGGGCCTCGCGTATCACCTCGACAGCGCCGGTCCCATCGGCGTAGGCATCAACCTGCCAGCCATCGCGCGTCAGAAGAAAGCGGATCGCCTCAGTGATATTCGGCTCATCCTCGATCAGAATTACGTGTCTGCTCATTGGCAGAAGGTCCTCCCAGCGCCGCTCCCCGGACCCATAACGGTCCCGGCGCACATGCCCGTTTCACGTTAGAGTAGCCGCGCAGCCCCGCAGCTGTCAAAACTCTTCCTTCAGGATCGACGGCTCGCGGCGGGCCGGACATCCCCGGCGCGGGCAGATCCGGCAGCTGGCGCCCACAGGTTGCGCGCCTTCCGGCACTTCGCTTTGCGGCAGGATCAGCATCACCGCGTGATAGAGCGGATCGCTGTCGAAATCCGGTGTCACATGATCCCATGCCACCGCCAAACATTTAAACGCCAGCGCCGAGCGCCCCTGCTGCACCACGTTGCGGCGTACCGGCACGTGCGGGCGCGCCAACGCGGTATAAATCGGCCAGAGCGGGCATGAGGCGCCAAAACGCGGCAGTGCAAATCCGGTCACCGGTTTGCGCACCAAGATCGAGCCCGAGGCATCGCAGATCACCAGCCCGGCCTCCTGCCCCAGCACTTCAAAAGGCAGAAGACCGATACGGCGCAGCACCGTGGGCAGGTCACAGCCGAACTGTTCCGCCAGCGCCCCAGGGCGAATACCCCCCTTGTCCAGTGCCACCCGCAATGGCTCCAGCGGCAGCGCTGCGGCATCGCGCTGATATTGCTCCAGTGCGCCGCGGGCGATCAGCCTTGCTGCATCGCTGACCAGTTCCGGCGCGCCAGAAACCAATTCCTCCGGGCTGCCGCTGCCGGTTTCCAAATCCGGGAAATGATAGCCTTGGGCGAGGAAGAAAGCCTCGGCCTCTTCATGCGGCACTCCGCGCCGGTCTGCGCCCGTATTGCTTTCGTCAAGAAAACTCACCAAGGCGCGGCTACTTTCGGCCAGCCGCAGGGAATCCTCGTTCAGGTTCTTGTGGAACCGGTCGCTCCACTCCGGCTCCAGCTCATTGGTTTCGGCCAGGATCGACGCGGTCGAGCGGATCGCCGCAGCGGTCGACAGGACCTCGTGCAGCGAAGCGGCCAGATGCGGATCGTGTGTCAGCCGGTCCGACAGGGTCTGCACCGTCCGCTCCAGCGTGGCAATACGGCGGTGACTGGTGGCCAGCACCTCGGCCCAGCCGGGGAACCGGCCCGCGAACTCATCCGCCCGGTCCAGCTCAGCCACGGGCACGCCGCTGTCTGCTGCTGCTTCGCGCAGGCTGGCGATCAGCGCCGCTTCGGCGCCCTCGCTCAACATCGAAGGTTCAACCCCCAGAACCTGCGCGATCCCGACCAGCAGTTTGCCGCCGATTCTGCGCCTGTTGTGTTCGATCAGATTGAGATATGAGGCCGAAATACCGGCCGCGCGGGCAAGTTCCGCCTGACGCATCCCGAGGATGAGCCGCCGTTCGCGGATTCTGCTGCCGGTCAGAGTGTCACGTGCCATTTTACAGGTCTTTCCCAAAAGGCCGCTATTTCAAGGGCTTTCCGCGGCGCGGCATAAGTTTCTTTACAGAATGCCGTGGAATACTGTTCATTTATTTACAGAATAAGTCTGCTTTACAAGGGATTTATTGCGCGATTTTACAAGCTGCCCTCATACTGATTTTGCACGAAAACCGTGCCGACGCCGAGCGGAAGTGAGGAGCTGCTAGGCGTTAAAATCTTAAGGGAGGATTACATGTCCAAATCTGATGTCTCGCGTCGCGGGGTACTGAAGTCCGGTGCCATGATGGGCGCTGGCGTTGCGCTTCCGACGATCTTCACTGCGTCGTCCGCAGCCGCTTACACCAACGAGCCGACCGGCAGCACCGTCACCCTCGGCTTCAACGTGCCGCAGACCGGCCCCTACGCCGATGAGGGCGCAGACGAGCTGCGCGCATACCAGCTGGCAGTCGAGCACCTGAACGGTGGCGGCGACGGCGGCATGATGAACACCTTCAGCTCGAAGGCGCTGAAAGGGAACGGCATCCTGGGCAAGGAAGTCAAATTCGTCACCGGTGACACCCAGACCAAATCCGACGCGGCCCGTGCATCGGCCAAGTCGATGATCGAAAAAGACGGCGCGGTGATGATCACCGGCGGCTCGTCCTCGGGCGTTGCCATCGCGGTTCAGGGCCTGTGCCAGGAAGCCGGCGTGATCTTTATGGCGGGTCTGACCCACTCCAACGACACCACCGGTAAAGACAAGAAAGCCAACGGCTTCCGTCACTTCTTTAACGGTTACATGTCGGGTGCCGCGCTGGCGCCGGTGCTGAAGAACCTCTATGGCACCGACCGTAACGCCTATCACCTGACCGCCGACTACACCTGGGGCTGGACCCAGGAAGAATCGATCGCAGCCGCGACCGAAGCCCTGGGCTGGAACACCGTCAACAAGGTACGCACGCCGCTGGCCGCGACCGACTTCTCGTCCTATATCGCCCCGGTTCTGAACTCCGGCGCCGACGTTCTGGTTCTGAACCACTATGGCGGCAACATGGTGAACTCGCTGACCAACGCGGTTCAGTTCGGCCTGCGCGACAAGATCGTCAACGGCAAGCAGTTCGAAATCGTCGTTCCGCTCTACTCCCGCCTGATGGCGAAAGGCGCCGGCGAAAACGTGAAGGGCATTCACGGTTCCACCAACTGGCACTGGTCGCTGCAGGACGATGCATCGAAAGCCTTCGTGCAGTCCTTCGGCACCAAATACGGCTTCCCGCCCAGCCAGGCGGCGCATACCGTTTACTGCCAGACCCTGCTTTACGCAGATGCATGTGAGCGCGCAGGCACCTTCAACCCCTGCGGCGTGGCCGAGGCTCTGGAAGGCTTCGAATTTGACGGTCTGGGCAACGGCAAGACGCTGTATCGCGCCGAAGATCACCAGTGCTTCAAAGACGTTCTGGTTGTGCGCGGGAAAGAGAACCCGACCTCCGAGTTCGACCTCTTGGAAGTTGTCGAGGTCACCCCGGCCGCTCAGGTTACCTATCCGCCGGATCACCCGATGTTTGCAGGCGGTGCCCTTGGCACCTGCAACCCGGGCGCCTGATCCGAGTGAAAAGCCGGGCGCGTCTTGCGCCCGGCCCCTTTCAGAAACGTCCGTCCATTCATCTGCCATGCGGAGCGCCTCCGCACAGAACGCCGGGGCACGTCCCGCGAACGGTCGGACTCTATCACTTCCATACTGAAGAACCCGAAGGTGGGGACTATGGACGCAATCCTATTGCAAATCTTGAACGGGCTGGACAAAGGCTCGGCCTATGCGCTGATCGCGCTGGGTTTGACACTCATTTTCGGCACGCTGGGCGTTGTGAACTTCGCCCACGGCGCATTGTTCATGATCGGCGCCTTCTGCGCCGTGACCCTGCAGCGCATTCTGAACCTCAGCTTTGAGACCGTCGACGAGAGCCAGAAAGACTTCCTTGGCAACCCGCTGAAGGTCAAGACGCCCTATGTTGAATCCTGGTTCGGCCCCGAGGTGGGCGGCGCGATCATCGACTGGGCGGTGCCGCTGGCGATCCTGTTTGCGATCCCGATCATGATCTTCGTCGGCTACGTGATGGAACGCGGGCTGATCAAGCATTTCTACAAGCGCGAACATGCGGACCAGATCCTCGTGACCTTTGGCCTGGCCATCGTGCTGCAGGAAATCGTCAAGTATTTCTATGGCGCGAACCCGATCCAAACCCCGGCCCCCGAGGCACTGAACGGCGTTGTGAATCTCGGCGTGGTCATCGGCATGGACATCGTCTATCCGGTCTGGCGCGTGGTCTACTTCTTCTTTGCGGTGGTGATCATCGGTGGCATCTTCAGCTTCCTGCAATTCACCACCTTCGGCATGGTTGTGCGCGCCGGGATGGCAGACCGGGAAACCGTCGGCCTTCTGGGCATCAACATCGACCGCCGCTTTACCATCATGTTTGGTATTGCAGCTGCGGTCGCGGGACTTGCCGGTGTGATGTACACGCCGATCAACTCTCCCAACTACCACATGGGCATGGACTTCCTGGTTCTCAGCTTCGTGGTTGTGGTTGTGGGCGGCATGGGCTCCCTGCCCGGCGCCGTTCTGGCCGGCTTCCTTCTGGGGGTTCTCGAAAGCTTTGCTTCGATGAATGAAATCAAATCCATTCTCCCCGGCATCGACCAGATCATCATCTATGTGGTCGCGATCATCATTCTGCTCACCCGCCCGCGGGGCCTGATGGGCCGCAAAGGCGTGATGGAGGACTAAGCACATGTTCGGACTGGACAAAAAAGACACTCGAATGCTGCTGCTGGTCGCCATCCTGGCCCTGTGCGCACCATTCATCCTGAACCCCTTCCCGGCAGACAGCGCCATGGCGCAGTTCAACGCGGGCTATCCTGACCTGATGCAGCGTTTCGTGATCTTTGGGATCTTCGCAATCGGGTTCAACATTCTCTTCGGCCTCACCGGCTACCTCTCCTTTGGCCACGCGGCTTTTCTGGGGGTGGGCTCCTACTCGGCGGTCTGGATGTTCAAGCTCCTGAGCATGAACGTCGTCCCGGCCATCATCCTGTCGGTGATCATTGCGGGGCTGTTCGCGCTCCTGATCGGATTTGTGTCCCTGCGCCGCTCGGGCATCTACTTCTCGATCCTGACGCTGGCCTTTGCGCAGATGTCGTTCAACCTGGCCTATTCGGTGCTGACGCCGATCACCAACGGTGAAACCGGCCTGCAGCTGACGCTGGAAGACCCCCGCGTTCTGGGTGTCTCTGCCACCGCGGACGGCTCAATCCCTGTGACAAACTTCTTCGGGATGGAGATGCGCTCGACCTTTGAAATGGCTGTGGGTCCCTGGGCCTTCCAGTTCAACGCGGGCTACTATCTGTGCGCGCTCGTTATGCTGGCCTCCTTCTATCTGGCGATCCGCATCTTCCGCTCGCCCTTTGGCATGATGCTGCGGGCGGTGAAATCGAACCAGCAACGGATGAACTACACTGGCCTCAACACCCGTCCCTACACCCTGGCTGCCTTTGTGATCTCGGGCATGTACGCCGGCCTTGCTGGTGGCCTGATGGCTTCGATGGACCCGCTGGCAGGCGCCGAGCGCATGCAGTGGACCGCCTCGGGTGAGGTGGTTCTGATGACCATCCTCGGCGGTGCCGGCACGCTGATCGGTCCGGTTCTGGGCGCGGGCTTCATCAAATACTTCGAAAACATCTTTTCGAAGATCAACGACAACGTTCTGCACAGCTGGTTCAGCTTTATGCCCGACGGGATCGAAGACTTCATGGTCTTCATCGTCCACCCCTTCATCGGCAAAGGCTGGCACCTGACACTGGGCATCCTGTTCATGCTGGTGGTGATCTTCCTGCCGGGTGGCCTCGTCGAAGGCGGGCAGCGCATTGCAGGCTGGTTCAAAGGGCGCAAGTCCAAGGACAGCTCGGCCAGCAAAAAAACCGAACCTGCGGAATAAGGAGACAGGATCAATGGGTATCCTCGAAGTCAAAAACGTGGGCAAACGGTTCGGCGGCCTTCAGGCGCTGTCGGATGTGAACCTCAGCGTCAAGGAAAACTCCGTTCACGCCATTATCGGCCCAAACGGGGCGGGCAAATCCACCCTGCTGAACTGCCTGGTGGGCAAGCTGATCCCAGACACCGGATCGGTCATGTTCGACGGTCAGTCGGTGCTGGGCCGGGCGCCTTATGAGATCAACCAGATGGGCATTTCCCGCGTGTTCCAGACGCCCGAGATCTTTGGCGATCTCACCGTATTGGAAAACATGCTGATCCCCTGCTTTGCCAAACGGGACGGGGCGTTCGAGTTGAACGCCATCGCCTCGGTCGCCAAGCAGAAGGATGTGCTGGAAAAGGCCGAGCAGATGCTGGTGGAAATGAACATGGCGGACAAGCGGCACATGCATGCCGCCGCCATGTCGCGCGGCGACAAACGGCGTCTTGAGATCGGCATGTGCCTGTCTCAGGAACCCCGCCTGTTGCTGCTGGATGAACCCACCGCCGGCATGGCGCGGGCGGACACCAACAACACCATCGATCTCTTGAAACAGATCTCGGACGAGCGCGACATCACCATCGCCATTATCGAACACGACATGCATGTGGTGTTCAGCCTGGCCAACCGGATCACGGTTCTGGCGCAGGGCACGCCGCTGGTCGAAGACGATCCGCAGAACATCCGTGGCAACCCCAAGGTGCGCGAAGCGTACTTGGGCGAAAGCGCATAAGGAGAAACAGAGATGAACGTCAAACCGGATTTCTCCAAGAACGCCAACCAGGCGACAACAGCTCCGGCCTTCCTGTCAGTCTGGGACATGCACGCCTATTACGGCGAAAGCTACATCGTGCAGGGCATCAACTTTAACGTCCACGAAGGCGAAATCCTTGCCCTGCTGGGCCGCAACGGCGCGGGCAAGACATCGACCCTGCGGTCGATCGCCCGCACCGGCAGCCCCTTGGTCACCCAGGGCGAGATCTGGCTGGACCACCAGCCGCTGCACAAGATGGAAAGCCATGAAGCGGCCGCCGCCGGTCTGGGTCTGGTACCCGAGGACAGGCGCATCATCCCCGGCCTGACGGTCGAGGAAAACCTGCAACTGGCACAGATCGCACCGCCCATCGGCTGGTCCATCGAGCGCCTTTACGACCTGTTCCCGCGCCTTGGTGAACGGCGCAAGCAGGAAGGCGTGACCCTTTCGGGGGGTGAGCAGCAGATGCTGGCCATTGCCCGCGCACTGGCCCGGGACATCAAGGTGCTACTACTGGATGAACCCTATGAAGGCCTCGCGCCGGTCATCGTGGACGAGATCGAAAAGACCCTCATCCACATCAAGGAACAGGGCATGACCACGATTCTGGTGGAACAGAACGCGGTGCGCGCGCTGGAACTTGCCGACCGGGCGGTCATTCTGGACACCGGCGGGATCGTCTTTGACGGCACCGCCTCCGAGGTTCTGGAAAACGCCGAGCTGCGCGCCGAATATCTGGCGATCTGATCTCAATTCTCCCCGTCGCACTGGAGTTGTGACTGGTGCGGTTACCTCAAGACCGGTTCCCCTCGGAGCCGGTCTTTTTTGTTTCGCAGCAGGGAAATAGCGCAAAAACCTGCATAAACCAGGGTTATACGCGCCCGGTTTAGCCTCCGCATCCATCCCGCGATCTATTCCAGATCCGCCCTGCCCGCTCCGATATGTCCACCACGGCCCGCATGGCGTGCCGCAGTCACATCAGACTGTCACATCAAGGAGACTTATCATGTTCAAACCTTCTGCCCGCATCCTGGCCCTCGCCCTTGTCCTGCCTCTGTCGCTGCCCGTCGCGGCGCTGGCCTCGGATGGCAAGCCCAGCGCCGAAGTCGAAGCGCAGATCCGCGCCACACTGACCGAACAGGGCTATGAGGTGCGCAAGATCGAATCCGAAGACGGCATGTACGAGGCCTACGCCCTGAAAGACGGCAAAAAGCTGGAGATCTATCTGAACGACAAGATGGAAATTATCCGCGTCAAGGAAGACTGATACCAGCCCGGGCGGAGCCGGGATGCACGTACCGCTCCGCCCGACCAAATGCCGCATCCATTCGATTGGGAGACCCTCATGCAACGTCACTATGTCTGGGATCCGCTGATCCGTCTGTTTCACTGGTCACTTGTCATTCTGTTCGCCGCTAATGCGCTGCTGACCGATCCGGACGAACGGATTCACGAGGTATTGGGGTACGTGATCGTTGGCCTGATCGGGGTGCGCATACTCTGGGGGGTGATTGGCAGCCGTTATGCCCGGTTTTCCAGTTTCCCCCCCAGTTTCTCGGGCGCTGTCGGGCAGCTGACGGATATTGCCACTGGGCGGGTGCGTCCGCACCGGGGCCATACGCCGCTTGGCGCCCTGATGATCTACAACCTGCTGCTGACGATCCTTGGCATCGGTCTCACCGGCTATCTGATGACCACCGACATGTTCTGGGGCATCGAATGGCCCGAAGAGCTGCACGAAGCACTGGTCACCTGGGCCGAAATCTCGGTCGTGCTGCATATCGCTGCGGTGATCTATGAAAGCCGCCGCACAAGGGTCAATCTGGCGCGCTCCATGGTCTCGGGGTACAAGGACCTACCGACGAGTCCCCCGGAGACCCAACAGTGACCAACAGCAGATTTGACCCGGCCCAACCCTCCGTTCTGATCGCCCTGATCGTCGTGCAGTCCATCTGCGCGGCGATCTTTCTGGGTGATATCATTGCCGATCTTCTGATGCCCGGCGCGATGAATACTGAAGGGCGGCACGCGGCGATCGAAGCGATTGCCACCTTCGGCCTGATCGCCGCCATCGTAGTCGAAGTCCGTATCCTGATGTGGCTCTTGCGGCGCAAGGCGCATCTGGAACAAAGCCTGAAGAGCGCGCAGGGCGCCATTCAGGAAGTCATCGATACCGAGTTTTCCACCTGGAACCTGACCCCGGCAGAGCGGGATGTGGCGACCTTTCTGGTCAAGGGGCTGAGCACTGGCGAAATCGCCCAGATGCGCGGCAGCGCCGAAGGCACCGTCAAGGCGCAACTCAATGCCATCTACCGCAAATCCGGCAGCGGCAACCGCGCCGAATTGATGAGCCTTCTGATCGACACGCTGATGGGTCACGGCAAGGACACCGCCCCGGAACCGCTGGCCAAATCTGGCTGACCGGCGCATCCGGGACGGTATGTTTTGGCGCCTACTGCGCGGTCCAGCCGCCATCAACCGGAATGGCGGTGCCGGTGACGTTATGCGCCACGGGTGCACAAAGCCACAGCGCCAGCGCGCCGATTTCCGACGGGTCAGACAGACGTTTGCTAGGCTGTTTTTCGGACAGAAGATCGGCGATCCCCGCCTCCCTGTCACCGCCCATCTGCGCTGCCCGCGCCGCCACCTGCGGCTCGATGATGGCGGTTTCGGTCCAGCCCGGACAGATGCAATTCACCGTCACGCCGCCGGTGTCTCGGCTGCCCTGATCGGCATACTCCAGCGCCGCCACCCGACCAAGACCAACGAGACCGAATTTCGCGGCCACATAGGGCGCCTTGTCTTTGCTGGCGACCAACCCGTGGACCGAGGCGATATTGATCACCCGGCCAAATCCGCGCGCCGCCATGCCCGGCAGCGCCGCCTGCATGATGTGAAAGGCCGCCGACAGATTGACCGCTAGGATCGCATCCCAGGTCTCGCGCGGCATTTCGGCCAAAGGCGCGGTTTTCTGGATCCCGGCATTGTTCACCACGATATCTGCGCCGCCCCAGTCCGCAACGGCGCTCATCAGCGCATCAATCTCCTCAGGCTGGCTCAGGTCCCCGGCAAAGAAGCGTGCTTCGGGCGCCCCAGCCTCCAGCAGGGCCTCCGTCGCCGCCTGCGCGGTTGCTTCATCGGCGATGCCATGCACCGCGATACGGGCGCCCGCGGCCGCCAGTTCCTTGGCGATGGCAATGCCGATCCCCTGAACCGATCCCGTCACCAGCGCCGTCTTTCCAGTCAGATCCGTCATGCGTTTTCCTCCAGCATTTTGCGCAGCTCGGTCTTCAGGACCTTGCCGTAGTTGTTCTTGGGCAGCTCCGCCGTGCGGATATAGGCCTTGGGCCGCTTGAAGCGCGCGATCTGATCGTTGCAAAGCGCATCCAGCTCTGCCTCGGGTGCTGTCCCCACGATAAAGGCCACCACCTCTTCGCCCCAGTCGGCGTGCCTGCGCCCCACGACCGAGACCTCCTGCACATCCGGGTGCATCAGCAGCACCTCTTCGACCTCGCGCGGGTAGACGTTCGACCCGCCGGTGATGATCATATCTTTGGAACGGTCCTGCAGCGTCAGATAGCCCGCTGCATCCATGACGCCCATGTCCCCGGTCATCAGCCAGCCGTCTTTCAACGTTTCTGCGGTGGCGGTCTCATTGTTCCAGTAGCCCGGCATCACCGCATCGCCACGCACCATGATCTCTCCGACCTCTCCTGGCGGCAGCGCTGTGCCATCCGGTGATCCGATCTGCACCTCAACCGGGCTTTGGGCGCGGCCCACACCAGCCAGGCGGGCGCGCCATTCGGGATGGCTGCGGTCGATCACGTCATGACGGCTGAGCGCGGTGATCCCCATCGGGCATTCGCCCTGTCCGTAGATCTGTACAAAGACCGGACCGAAATGATCGACCGCCTCGATGATGTCCGCCAGATACATCGGGCCGCCCGCGTAGACGACCGTGCGCAGACCGCGTCCGCTGCGCCCGGCCGCCTTGGCCTGCGCGGTCATGCGCGTCACCATGGTAGGCGCGGCGAACATCTGCACGCGGCCAAAATGCTCGGCCAGATCGAAAATCTCATGCGGTTCAAATCCCCCCGACGGCGGGCAGACATGGGCGGCGCCGACCAGCACATGCAACATGGCATAAAGGCCTGCGCCGTGGCTCATCGGGGCGGCATAGAGGATCTGATCCTCAGCGCTGGCCGCATCCACATCGTTGAGATAGGCCAGCGAGACCGTGACCAGCATCCGGTGGGTGATCATCACCCCCTTTGGCCTGCCGGTGGTCCCCGATGTGTAGAACAGCCAGGCCAGATCCTGTGGTGCCCGCCGGACCGGCGCAGTCGCAGGATCCGCAGCCAGCACAGCGGCACCGTCTGCACCGAAGAAGTCGATGATATCCAGCGTCACCCCGGCCTCGCGCAGGGCCGTATCCAGACCAGCCGAGGCAAAGACCAGCCGGGTGCCGGAGTTTTCCAGGATATAGGCCGCCTCGCGCCCATGCAGCTTTGCGTTGACCGGCACCGCCGCCGCCCCGGCATACCAGATCCCGAACAGGGCGATCAGATAGTCCGGGCAATTCTTCATGAAGATCGCGACGCGGTCCCCCGGCTCGACCCCTTGCGAGACCAGCCAGCCCGCAACCCGCGCAGCCTTTTGGTGAAAGTTGCCGTAATCCGCCACCTGATCGCGGCCCAGAAACAAGGCAGGACGGTCCCCGCCCGCCGCAGCCTGACGGGCCAGCCACATTCCGATATTCATGCTAATCCTCCCATAGCGCGCCCTGTTGAGCGGCAGAAATACATTTCCATGCGGCCTCGGCCTCTTCAATTCCGCAAAAATACCCGGTTAATAGAGGTCATGACAGATATCGCCTTTAGCCATGCGCCCGTCGGCCTTGCCGTGCTGGAACGCCGTGTGATCAAACGCTGCAATCTCCAGTTCGCCGCGACCTTTGGCGGGGAGCCAGCCGACTATGACGAAATGCTGATCGCGGATCTTTATCCCACCCAGGAAGAGTTCCGTCGTATTGGCGCGCTTTTGCAGGAAGAAGAGCACCGCACCGGCAGCTATAGCGACGAACGCATCATGCGCCGCCGATCAGGAGAACTCTTCTGGTGCCGGGTGCGCGGGCGATCCGTGTCGCCAGAAGCGCCGTTTCAGACTGGTGTCTGGTCCTTTGCCGATATCTCGGACGACCGCCCCGTGGTCAGCCTAACCCCGCGGGAACGCGAGGTTGCCATTCTGACCTGCAAGGGCCTGTCGGCCAAGGAAATCGGCGCCAAGCTGAACCTCTCCTACCGCACCATAGAAACCCACCGGGCGCACCTTCTGGAAAAGTTCGGCGCCCGCAAACTGCCCGAACTGGTGGCCAAGCTGACCGGGATGCCATTATGAGCCTTTAAGAGGCCGTGACAGCTGCCTTTGGCCAATCACAGGCCCCTCTGCAATTGCGAATCCCGCGCGACGCCCCCATGTTGGCGCTAATAGACCGCGCATGATCGGCAGCGCTTTCCTTGTGGTAAAGCTTGGCCTATAAGCGCTCTAATTTCCAGCCTGCGACATCTTCGCAGGCCTGTCGGAACCGGCTGAGGACAAAATGACAGAAAAATCTCACGAAGCTGACGTGGCATTCATCAAGGCGCTGGCGGAACTGCTGCGCGAAAACGACCTGACCGAACTGCAGGTCAAACGGGACTACGGTGAAGATGACAGCCTGAACGTGCGGGTTTCACGGCAAATCGCCGCCGCCCCTGCCCCGGTGCAGACGATCGCAGCGGCACCGGCCGCTGCCGCCGCACCGGCCCCTGCAGCAGCCGCTGCAGCTCCGGCACCGGAAGCCGCAGAAGACCCCGCCAGCCACCCCGGCGCGGTGACCTCGCCTATGGTTGGCACCGTCTATCTGCAGCCCGAACCCGGCGCGCCTTCCTTCATCAAGGTCGGTGACAGCGTCAAAGAGGGTGATACTCTGCTGATCGTCGAAGCGATGAAGACGATGAACCACATCCCCGCGCCGAAATCCGGCACGGTGAAGCGCATTCTGGTCGAAGACGGCGCCGCCGTGGAGTTCGGATCCCCCCTGGTCATCGTCGAGTAAGGATCCAGCATGTTTGACAAGATCCTGATTGCCAACCGCGGCGAGATCGCCCTGCGCGTGATCCGGGCCTGCCGAGAGATGGGCATCCAGTCCGTCGCGGTGCATTCCACCGCCGATGCCGATGCGATGCACGTGCGCATGGCAGATGAGTCGGTCTGCATCGGCCCGCCCGCCGGCAACCAAAGCTATCTGTCGATCCCGGCGATCATCTCGGCCTGTGAAATCACCGGCGCCCAGGCGATTCACCCCGGGTATGGCTTCCTGTCGGAAAACGCCAACTTCGTGCAGATCGTCGAGGATCACGGGCTGACCTTCATTGGCCCCTCGGCTGCGCATATCCGCATCATGGGCGACAAGATCACCGCCAAGGAAACCGCCAAGGAACTGGGCATCCCCGTGGTGCCGGGCTCCGAAGGCGGTGTGCCGGATCTGGCCACGGCCAAGGCCGCTGCGGCCGACATGGGCTATCCCGTGATCATCAAAGCTACCGCTGGTGGCGGTGGACGCGGCATGAAGGTGGCCAAGGACGAAGCCGAGCTCGAAATGGCCTTTTCCACCGCCCGCTCCGAAGCCAAGGCAGCCTTTGGCAATGACGAAGTCTATATGGAGAAATACCTCCAGAAGCCGCGTCATATCGAGGTTCAGGTCTTTGGCGACGGCAAGGGCACCGGTCTGCATCTTGCCGAGCGTGACTGCTCGCTACAGCGACGCCACCAGAAGGTTTTCGAAGAGGCCCCCGGCCCTTCGATCAGCCCGGAAGAGCGCGCCCGTATTGGCAAGATCTGCGCCGATGCTATTGGCAAGATGGGCTATTCCGGCGCCGGTACGGTCGAATTCCTTTACGAGGACGGCGAGTTCTACTTCATCGAGATGAACACGCGCCTGCAGGTGGAACACCCGGTGACCGAAGGTATTTTCGGTGTCGATCTGGTACGCGAACAGATCCGCGTTGCCTCGGGTCAGCCGTTGTCCTTTGGTCAGGACGATCTGCAGATCAATGGCCATGCCATCGAAGTGCGGATCAACGCTGAAAAACTGCCGAACTTTACCCCCTGTCCCGGCAAGATCACCGCGTTCCACGCGCCGGGCGGTCTGGGTGTACGGATGGATTCGGCGCTCTATGACGGCTATTCGATCCCGCCCTATTACGACAGCCTGATCGGGAAACTGATCGTGCACGGCCGCGACCGGCCCGAGGCGCTGGCGCGTCTCAGCCGCGCGTTGGGTGAGCTGATCGTCGATGGCATCGACACCACCGTTCCGCTGTTCCACGCCCTGCTGCAGGAGCGTGACGTGCTGGCCGGGGATTATGACATCCACTGGCTGGAGCACTGGCTGGAAGAAAACCTGCCCGCCTGAGGGCCGGGCTGCAAATGATCGCGACGGGGCGCGTCCATGCCCGCCCTGTCGCCTGAGGGCCTGCCAATAAGGAAAAGGCCACCAAGACGACCGAAGCCACCAAAGCCCCCGGGGGCACCCGCATGAGCCTTACGCCCGAACTCTTGCTGCATGCCTATTCCGTTGGCGTCTTCCCCATGTCAGAACACCGCGACGATCCGGAGATCTTCTGGGTTGATCCGAAACGGCGCGGTATCCTGCCTCTGGATGGGTTTCACATCTCCCGCTCGCTGGCCAAACGCATCCGCAACGGCGGCTTTTCGATCACCATCAACCGCAATTTCGCTGGTGTGGTCGCGGGCTGCGCCGACCGCCCGGATACCTGGATCAACGGCGAGATTTTCGACCGTTACATGGATCTGCACCGGATCGGCCATGCGCATTCGATTGAGGTGCGGCATGGCGATGAACTGGTTGGAGGCGTCTATGGGGTGTCGCTCGGCGCGGCGTTCTTTGGCGAAAGCATGTTCTCGCGCCAACGGGATGCATCAAAGGTGGCGCTGGCCTATCTGGTGGACCGGCTGCGGCAGGGCGGATTTGTTCTGTGCGACACACAGTTCCTGACCGATCATCTGGCCTCACTCGGCGCGATCGAGATCAGCCGTGCGGCCTATCGGCGACAATTACGCGACGCCATGGAAGGGAGTGGCGATTTCACCCGCCCGCAGACACCGACGCCTCACTCGCTTTTGCAGCGGATGACCCAGACGTCATAGCGGTTGTGATCCAGCGCGTTCAGCGCCGGGCTTGAGGCGATCATCCAGCCTTCAAAGAAGACTTCGCCATTGGCCGGGCTGCGCACGGTGAGGAAGGCATAGGCATCGCCGGTCGGGTTGTCAGCAGGATAACGGCATTCGCCCAAAGTCACGATCAAGCCCAGGATTTCTGCGCTGCCACCGACGGGGATCTCGGCATCCACCGTGCGCCCGTTGACCTTATCAAGGCCGCGCAAAACGGCAGCAGAGCCCGATGCGGCCTGTTCTTGTGCCGCCTGATCCTGTTCTGACAGCTCCTGCGTAATCACCGCCTGCGCCGCGGCATCCATCGCGGTCAGGCCGAACCCGGCACAAACAGCGCAGCCCCAAAGCAGCGCCGATCTGACAGTCCGCAGCCGGGCCGCAAGGAGCGTCACTGGTCTTCTCCACCACTTCCGGAAACGAATTTCACCAGAAGCGAAATCAGGCTGACGGCGCCTTGAGTGTCGAGGATCTCTTCCCCGGCCTCCAGGTTCAGCGGCGAACCACCGGGCATGATTTCGACGAAGTTACCACCCAGCAACCCTTCGGAGGAGATCACTGCAGAGCTGTCGTCGGGAATCACGATGCCATTGTCGACGGTAAAACTGGTATCGGCGCGGAAGGTCTGCGGGTTCAGCTCGACCCCGGTGACGGTGCCGATCTTGACCCCGGCCAGCCGCACATCGGTGCCGACGGTGACCCCTTCGAGAGAGCGAAAAGAGGCGCTGAGCGGATAGCCAGCCCCGCCGCGCGACAGGCCCGCAGCCTGTCCAGCGTAGACGGCAAAGGCAAGCGCCGCCGCAACGACAACGCCACCGGCCAGAACCTCTGTGGTATTATGGGACATATCGCCTGCCTAAATCGTTATTTGTCGTCAGCTGACACCGCAAAGGTATCAGGGGTTACTCGGGAACCCAGGCCTCGTAGTCGCTGCGCCGCTCAGGCTCACCGCCACGGCGGATCGATCCGGCCGGAGCATATGCCAGCGCGGTGCCGGTCAGGTTTTCCTGATGCGGTTTTTCCCAGGTCTTATGCGCCAGCGGCTTGTCGCTCGGCACCTCGTCAAAGGTCCGGTGCAGCCAGCCGTGCCAATCGGGGCTGACGCGCGAAGCTTCGGCCTCGCCGTTGAACATGACCCAGCGGCGGCTGTCATCGGCATTGCGGTAGAACACATTGCCCGCGTCATCCTCGCCCACTTTGATGCCTTTGCGGCGGGTGTAGATAGCGGTGTTGAGCGTGGAGCCGTTCCACCAGGTCACAGCGCGCAGAAGAGAGTTCAGGATTCCCATGGGTGCCTCCGAAAATGTTGCCCCTGATATGGCGTACTTTCGGCGCGAGGTCCAGTGGGTTGCCACCCTGTGGCTAACAGCATGGCAGGAATTGGCACGATCCCAGGTTTACTGGGGCAGAAGGGCCGTAACTTCGATTTCGATCCGGTACTTTGGATCGATCAGCCCGCATTCGATCATGGTTGCAGCGGGGGGATTATCCCCAAAGGTTTCGGCCAGCATCGGCCAGCAGGCGTCGAATTCAGCCCGGTCCGGCAGGTAATAGTTCACCCGCACCACATCGGCAAAGGAAGCGCCAGCCTCCGCCAGTGCCTTTGCAATGATATCCAGCGCCGAGCGGCACTGGGAGACAACATCCTCCCCCTGCCCCACGGTGCCTGCGACATGCACGAAACCACCCGCCACAACGGCCCGGCAATAGCCGACCTTTCTCTCAAATTCACCGCCGGATGAAATGCGTTTGATCGTCATGAAATGCCCCTCTCTGTATTGAAGCCCAAACCCCATAGAAAAAGGCGAACGTCAAAACGACGTTCGCCCCTTCCACGCAACAGCGCAAATGCAATCCACATCAGCGGGTTAACCGGCCGATGCGGATTCCTTTTCGTCAGCGTAGATCATCAGAGGCTGCGCATCCGATGTCACCGCTTCCTCGTTCACGACTACCTTGGTGACGTTCTCCATGCCCGGCAATTCGAACATGGTGTCGAGCAGGATATCTTCGAGGATCGAGCGCAGGCCCCGGGCACCGGTTTTGCGTTCGATGGCTTTCTTGGCAATTGCCATCAGCGCCTCGTCGGTGAAGTCCAGCTCGGTGTCTTCCAGCTCGAACAGGCGCTGGTACTGTTTGATCAGCGCGTTCTTCGGCTTGGTCAGGATGGTGACAAGCGCGTCCTCATCCAGATCTTCCAGCGTTGCCAGAACCGGCAGACGGCCAACAAATTCCGGGATCAGGCCGAATTTCAGCAGATCTTCGGGTTCCAGATCCTGGAAGATCTCGCCCACACCGCGGTCATCGTTGTCACGCACATCGGCGCCAAAGCCCATGGCAGAGCCCTTGCCGCGCTGCGCGATGATCCGGTCGAGACCGGCAAAGGCGCCACCGCAGATGAACAGGATATTGGTGGTGTCCACTTGCAGGAATTCCTGCTGCGGATGCTTGCGCCCACCCTGCGGCGGAACGGAGGCCACGGTACCTTCCATCAGTTTCAGCAGCGCCTGCTGCACGCCCTCACCCGACACGTCGCGGGTGATCGAGGGGTTTTCCGACTTGCGGGTGATCTTGTCGACCTCGTCGATATAGACGATGCCGCGCTGCGCGCGTTCGACGTTGTATTCCGACGCCTGCAACAGCTTGAGGATGATGTTCTCCACATCCTCGCCCACGTAACCGGCTTCGGTCAGCGTGGTGGCGTCAGCCATGGTAAAGGGCACATCCAGAATGCGCGCCAGCGTCTGCGCCAGCAGCGTCTTGCCGCAGCCGGTCGGGCCGATCAGCAGGATGTTGGATTTTGCCAGTTCGATATCGCTGGCGGTTTTCTGCGCGTGGTTCAGGCGCTTGTAGTGGTTGTGCACCGCCACCGAAAGAACCCGCTTTGCCGTGGCCTGACCGATCACATAATCGTCAAGAACCTCGCAGATGTCCTTGGGCGTGGGCACGCCATCGGTGGCCTTCAGCCCCGACGCCTTGGTTTCTTCGCGGATGATGTCCATGCACAGTTCGACGCATTCGTCGCAGATGAACACGGTCGGTCCTGCAATCAGCTTGCGCACCTCATGCTGGCTTTTGCCGCAGAAGGAACAGTAAAGCGTGTTCTTGCTGTCGCCGCTTGAGTTCGTTGCCATGATCTACCTTTCAGTCCGCTCGGGCCGAAAAAGAGCCGTCAGCCCCCTTCGCCTTTTTGACAGCTTAAGACACTGCTCAAGCGGTCACAATGTCAAAGTGTGCCCCAAAGGGATAGGGGCACACACCCAGTTGATCTACCGGGCTTAGCTGGTTTCGTCGTCGCCTTTGCTGCGGCTTTCGACGATTTCGTCAATCAGGCCAAAGGCCTTGGCTTCTTCGGGCGACATGAAATTGTCACGCTCCAGCGCGCTTTCGACCTTCTCGTATTCCTGGCCGGTGTGCTTCACGTAAATTTCATTGAGGCGGCGCTTCAGCTTCAGCGTTTCCTCGGCGTGGATCATGATATCGGTCGCCTGACCCTGATACCCGCCGGACGGCTGGTGTACCATCACGCGGCTGTTGGGCAGCGAAAAGCGCATGCCGGGCTCACCCGCGGTCAGCAGAAGCGAGCCCATCGAGGCCGCCTGACCAATCACCAGGGTCGAGACCTTGGGCTTGATGTACTGCATGGTGTCGTAGATCGACAGGCCCGAGGTCACAACACCGCCGGGGCTGTTGATATACATCGAGATTTCCTTGGACGGGTTTTCCGCCTCAAGGTGCAGCAGCTGCGCCACGACCAGCGAGCTCATCCCATCGTGAACCGGACCGTTGAGGAAGATGATACGCTCTTTCAGCAGGCGCGAGAAGATATCGTAAGCGCGCTCACCCCGGCTGGTCTGTTCAACCACCATGGGCACCAGAGTGTTCATGTATGTTTCTGTCGGATCAATCATTAGGACCTGCCTGCTTTGAATTATGTCCGCCATCATATCGGACCAACTGTTACCTGAGTCTTAGTGCTCGCCCAAAAGGCCTGCAAGGGGCGGTATGCGAATTTAAACTGCCTGCGCCCGTCCTGCCGCTCCTCCTGCGACCGGTTCCGCACCCCGGGTCAGCAGGTCGCTATTCGCGAATCCCCGGTCGCAATTCCCCGGCCTGCCTGCAAAACTCTGGCTTAAGACACAGAGACACTCCCGGCGGCGGATCCATGCCATGACAGATGACAGCTTCGTTCAAAAAGGTGCGGCGGCAAAGCTGGACGTGCCATTTGAAGGGGAACCGCAGGATTTCTATTTCCTGCTGCTGAAAAAGGCGACGATGCTGCCCGTCGCAGCCGCAATCGAACCTTTGCGGATCGCCAATCAGGTTACCAACACGCGGCTTTATCGCTGGTTCGTGATGACCGAGGATGGCGAACCGATCCGGTGTTCAAACGGGATGATGATTACGCCGGACATGCCCCTGCGCCCCCTGCCCGCCGACAGTCTTGGCTTTGTCTGTGCCGGGGTCGAACCCCAAAGCACCGCTGGCGAGGCCACGCTCAACTGGCTGCGCCGCGAAAGCCGCTTTGGCCGCTCCATCGGTGGCATCTGCACGGGCGCCTTTGCACTGGCGCAGGCCGGGCTGATCAAGGATCAGAAATTCACCCTGCACTGGGAGAACCAGCCGGGGTTCATCGAACGATTTCCGCGCTTGACCCCATCCGCCAATACATTCGAGGTTTCGGGCCCCCTGATGACCTGCGGCGGCGGCAATGCCGCGACCGACCTGATGCTGAGCCTCATTGAAGCGCGCCACGGCAAACAGCTGGCCATTATCGTGGCCGACATGTGCCTGCATGCCCGCTCCGGCGGACAGGCCGCACCGCAGAAGTCGAATTTCGCGGTGGCCATTGGCAGCCGCAATCAACGTCTGCTAAACGCCTTGCAGCTGATGCAGGAAGCGATCGAAGAACCGCTTCAGATCGGCGATCTTTGCGCCCGATTGGATATCTCCCGTCGCCAGCTGGAGCGGCTTTTTGCCCGCTACCTGAACCAGAGCCCGATGCACGTCTATTGCGATATGCGGCTCAGTCATGCCTTTGCCCTGATGAATGAAACCTCGATGTCGGTGACCGAGATCGCGCTGGCTTCGGGCTTCAACAGCACCACGCATTTTTCCCGCCAGTTCAAACGCAAATTCGGTGCCAGCCCGCATTTCTTCCGTAAAGGCTGGTCCTGACACCCAACAGGCTGATGCCCGGCGCCCAAGTAAGAACGCCCCGGCAAATGCCGGGGCGTTGGTTGTTTTTCGGACAGATCAGACAGGCCGTGTTCAGGCCAGATCGAAGCGATCTGCGTTCATCACCTTGGTCCAGGCCGCCACGAAGTCATTGACGAATTTCCCGCCATTGTCCGCCTGGGCATAGACCTCGGCCAGGGCGCGCAGTTGCGAGTTGGAGCCAAAGACCAGATCACAACGGGTGGCTGTCCATTTGACCTCTCCGCTGGCGCGGTCGCGGCCTTCGAACTCCTGTGCCTCGTCCGAGGTGGGTTTCCACTCGGTCGACATATCCAGAAGATTGACGAAAAAGTCGTTGGACAGGGTTTCAGGCTTATCCGTGAAAACACCATGGGTAGTCTGCCCGACGTTGGTGTTCAGAACCCGCAGGCCACCGACAAGTGCCGTCATTTCCGGCGCCGTCAGCGTCAGCAGCTGCGCCCGGTCCAGCATCATCTCTTCCGGCGCAACAGTGAATTGCGTCTTCTGGTAGTTGCGGAAACCATCAGCCACCGGTTCCAGCACCTCGAAGGATTCCACATCGGTCTGCTCAGCCGTTGCGTCTGCACGTCCCGGTGTGAAAGGCACAGTGATGTCCTGCCCAGCCTTCTTTGCAGCCTGCTCGATACCAACCGAGCCACCCAGCACGATCAGATCTGCCAGCGACACCTGTTTGCCATCGCTGCGGCCTGCGTTGAAGGCGCCCTGGATCCCTTCCAGCACGCCCAGAACACGGGCCAGCTGTTCGGGTTGGTTGGCTTCCCAGTCCTTTTGCGGCGCAAGACGGATACGGGCACCGTTGGCACCGCCCCGCTTGTCCGACCCACGGAAGGTCGAGGCCGAGGCCCAGGCGGTCGAAACCAGCTCAGGGATGGTCAGATCCGACGCCGCAATCTTCTCTTTCAGTTCGGCGATTTCCGCCTCACCAATGACCGGATGGGTCACGGCAGGGATCGGATCCTGCCAGATCAGATCTTCGGCGGGAACCTCATCGCCCAGGTAGCGCGATTTCGGCCCCATGTCGCGGTGGGTCAGCTTGAACCAAGCGCGGGCAAAGGCATCTGCGAACTCTTCCGGGTTCTCGTGGAAACGACGCGAGATCTTCTCATAGGCCGGGTCCATGCGCATTGCCATGTCGGCAGTGGACATGAAGATCGGAACCTTCTTGGACGGATCCTCCGGATCCGGCGCCATGTCCTCCTCCTGGATGTCCTTGGGAGTCCAGACCCAGGCACCGGCCGGGCTTTTGACCTTTTCCCATTCGTATTTGAACAGCACGTCAAAATAACCGTTGTCCCATTTGATCGGGTTCGACGTCCAGGCGCCTTCCAGACCCGAGGTGATGGTGTCACGGCCCTTGCCGGATTTGTAGCTGCTGAGCCAGCCAAAACCCATCGCCTCCATCGGCGCGGCTTCGGGTTCGGCGCCCACATGGGCGGCATCGCCTGCGCCGTGCATCTTGCCGAAAGTGTGGCCACCAGCGGTCAGCGCGACGGTTTCCTCGTCGTTCATCGCCATGCGGGCAAAGGTTTCGCGGATGTCGCGGCCCGAGGCGATGGGGTCCGGGTTACCGTCAGGACCTTCCGGGTTCACATAGATCAGGCCCATCTGTACGGCTGCCAGCGGGTTTTCCAGCTCACGATCGCCAGAATAACGGCTGTTTTCCGTGTCAGAGGTCGCCAGCCATTCGTCTTCGGCGCCCCAGTAGATGTCCTCTTCCGGCTCCCACACGTCAGCGCGGCCACCGGCAAAACCGAAGGTCTTGAAGCCCATGTCCTCAAGCGCGCAGTTGCCCGCAAGGATCATCAGGTCGGCCCAGGAAATCTTGTTGCCGTACTTCTGCTTGATCGGCCACAACAGGCGACGCGCCTTGTCGAGGTTGCCGTTATCCGGCCAGCTGTTCAGCGGCGCAAAACGCTGCTGCCCCGTGCCACCGCCCCCGCGGCCATCGCCGGTGCGGTAGGTGCCTGCGCTGTGCCATGCCATGCGGATGAACAGACCGCCATAGTGACCGTAATCCGCCGGCCACCAGTCCTGGCTGTCGGTCATCAGCGCATAAAGGTCTTTCTTCAGCGCCTTCAGGTCGAGTTTTTTGAATTCCTCTGCGTAATCAAAGGCCTGCCCCATCGGGTCGGACTTTGCGCTGTTCTGATGCAGGATCCGCAGGTTCAGCTGGTTCGGCCACCAATCGCTGTTGACGCGCGCGCCAAAGGTGGTTGTGCCGCCGTGCATCACCGGACATTTGCCGCTGGGAATATCATTGCCGTCCATTTTTTCCTCCGATTATTGCTACGTTTCTGTCGTCGTGGCGCGACCCCTGCCCCGGAATGCGTCATTCCAGAAGGACAAGTGTCTGTCAGGAGAAGAGCCTTTGCGTGGAGTGCAGAAACGCAGATAGGGTCCGCACCCCTAAAGGCCTCCCTCCCTTAACCTAGAAACGTTCTAACAAATCCGTGTGATAAAAATAAGTTATTTTTACTGATAGCAATCATAGTAAATTCCTATGCCCTTGTTCGCGGATGCGCGAACCACAGCGACCCAGCCAACAATCAATCCTGATCGGCAATAAAAAACAGGCGCGGAAGCGATCCGCACCTGTTTTCAGAAATGTATTGCCAGATGGACTGCCCGGCCCCGCCGCCCCATGAAGAGCGGCAATGCCAGAACCATATGGCCGTCAGACCATCAGCCGCCGAAGGACTTCAGATAGGCGATGACCGCTTCGATGTCGTCGTCTTTCTTCAGCCCAGCAAAGGACATTTTGGTCTTTTTCATGTATTTCTTAGGCTTTGCCAGGAAGGCAGAAAGCTCTTCTTCGGTCCAGACCAGACCGTCTTCATTGGCCGACTTCATGGCCTTGGAATAACGGAAGCCTTCCACAGCACCAGCAGCGTGACCAACGATTCCGTTCAGAACCGGACCGGTCTTGTTCTTGGCTTTGTCACCCACCTGGTGGCAAGACTTACACTTTTTGAAGACCTTTTCGCCATCTGCAACCAGTTCAGGGTCCAGCGCGGCAACCTCTTCCACCGGCTCAGCGGCGGCAGGCTCTTCCGCCTTGGCCTCTTCAACCACGGCTTCACCGGTTTCCGCTGGCGGGACTTCGCCGGTTTCGTCCGGGGTCACATCGAGAACCGCCGCACGCATGGTGATTTCCACGCTGTCCTTGCAGTTTTCCATGCAAGGCGTGTCGGTCCAGAAATGCGCTTCGGAGGTCAGGCGGTCATCGACGATGAAGCCATCCGCGTTGGGCATTTCCACATCCAGGAAGTTCTCGTTCGACAGGGTGAACTCGTCATCCACCAGATCGTTGGAGTACAGGATATAGGCCACGATGGCATAGACCTCATCCGGTTCCAGCGTCTGCGCCGCGCCAAACGGCATCGAGCGGTTGACGTAATCCCAGGTGGTCGACAGATGCGGCCAGTAGGAACCCACGGTCTTCAGCGGGTCCTCGTGGTCCAGCGTGTCGGCACCGCCCGCCAGTTTCGGCCAGTTTCCAACGCCCTCGGCGAAATCGCCATGGCAGACAGCGCATTGTTCGGCAAAGATTTCTTCGCCGGTGAACACGTCACCCGATCCTTCGGGCAGGCCGGTGCCATCGGGGCTGACGTCCTGGTTCCATGCGGCGATCTCTTCGGGCAGCGCCGGACGGCCCAGTCCGAATTTCTCTGCATAGGCAGGCACCGCCAAGGCGGTGGCCACTGCTGTTGCTGCGATCAGATTAGGAAACTTCGACATTTTCCGCCTCTCCGTTTGCCTTCACCCACCAGGTCTGGATGGAATTGTTGTGATAGATCGAGTTCAGACCACGCACGTCGCGCAGCTGGGTCTTGGTCGGCTGCACGTAGCCCGAGCTGTCGCGGGCGCGGCTTTGCAGGAACATTTCCTGACCATCCCAGTCGATATCGAGGTAGAAGCGCGTCAGCGCCTTGTCGGTTCCGGGCGCCGCAAGGCGGGCCTCATTCCAGGTCTTGCCGCCATCAATGGAGACATCAACGCCGGTGATGTGGCCGCGACCGGACCAGGCCAGACCGGTGATGACCAGCGGCCCCTTGCCGTGGGTAATCGGCGACTGCGGGCTGGGGCTGGTGACAACGGATTTCGCATCCATTTCCCACGTCCATTTGCGGCTGGTGCCGTCGGCCAGCGTGTCGGTGTACTTCGAGGTTTCCTCGCGGGATTCAACCGGGCCGTTGGTGACTTCGATGCGACGCAGCCACTTGACCCACATGTTGCCTTCCCAGCCGGGAACGACCAGACGCACCGGATAGCCGTGCTCTTTGCGCAGGGCTTCGCCGTTGGCCTTGAAAGCCACCAGAACGTCGTCCAGCGCCTTGTCCATCGGGATCGAACGGCCGTTAGAGGAGGCATCGGCGCCTTCCACATAGACCCATTTGTCCTTCAGATCGCCTGCAGCATCCAGACCGGCCTCTTCCAGCAGCGTGCGAAGGCTGACGCCGGAATATTCCATGTTGTGGATCATGCCGTGGGTGAACTGGGCGCCGTTCAGCTGGGCACCGGCCCATTCCATGCCCGAGTTCGCCGCGCATTCGCAGAAGTAGACGCGGTTTTCACGGGGAAAACGCTCCAGATCTGCGTAGGAGAAGACCAGCGGCGTGTCGACCAGACCGTTGATCATCAGGCGGTAGTCTTCTTTCTTCAGCTCGATCGCGCCCGAGTGGTGACGTTCGAACGCACAACCCTGCGGCGTGATGGTGCCATCCAGCGCGTGGATCGGGGTAAAGTTGATCGACGAAATCGTATCGGCGGTCAGCCATTCCACGTTGCGGCGGATCACATCCGATTCATAGCTGATCGGAAGACCATAGGGGGTGGCGTCGACGCCATCACCCAGGCCGCTGGCCCATTCCTGGACTTCCGTGATCAGCGGGTCAGGCCCGGCCGCCTGGGCCGCACCAGCAACCGCAGATCCGGCCCCGGCCGCAGCCGCACCTGCCAGAAACTGACGGCGCGACGGGGTGAAACCCTTTGAATTATCGCTCATCTTGTTCATGCCTCCATATTTAGATGAGTGCCCAGACAGGGCCTCATCGGCGCAAAATTTGCCCGTCAGGCGGCGGCGCTGATTAAGCGCCGACCACCTTGACCGAGTTGTTCGGGTTGACCGTGACGGTGCCCATTTTCTTGATGTGGTTTTCGACGACGTCCCAGATCTGCGGACCTTCGGTGCCTTCGTTGACGCTGGCCCAGCCGGCGACCATGTAGGTCTTCGCCGGATCGATCGCCTCACCATTCTTCAGCAGCGTCATCTCGGTGATCCGTTCGCCCTGCGGTTTGGTGATGTCGATGCGGTAGCCCATGCCACCGATGCGCACCATGTCGCCGCCCTGCTGGTAATAGGGGTCCGGGTTGAAGATGTTGTCAGCCACGTCTTCCAGGATCACCTTGATGAATTCACCGGTCATCTCGCTGCGATAGGCAGCGCCATAGCTCATCGAGGTGACGTTCCAGATGTCTTCGCGGGTGATATCGTCACCCGGCACCAGAGACGGGCCCCAGCGTACGCCGGGCGACATTGCGATATCAGCTTCCCGCTCGCTCAGCAGCGCATCGCAGATCAGATCGTCCCAGGTGCCGTTGAAGTTGCCGCGGCGATAGAGCAGCGAGTCGGTCTGGCCGATCACCTCTTCCAGCTCGGCTTTGAACGGCGCGCGCTGTTCGTCGATCAGCTTGGAGATCACAGGATCGGGCGCGATGACATCCGAGAAGATCGGGATCAGCTTGTGCTTCAGACCCATCATCTGGCCATCGCGCACGTCCAGATCCACGCGGGAGACGAATTTGCCGTTGGAACCGGAGGCGATGATGTGGGTCGTGCCCACCAGCACCGGTTCGGGCAGCGCATCGTGGGTGTGGCCCGACAGAATCACGTCGATACCGGTGACAACGCTGGCCATCTTCTTGTCCACGTCGAAACCATTGTGCGACAGGCAGACCACCACATCGGCGCCTGCTGCGCGCACTTCGTCCACCATCTCCTGCATATGCTCGTCACGGATCCCGAACGAGTATTCCGGGAACATCCAGCCGGGGTTCGCGATGGGCATATAGGGGAAGGCCTGACCGATGACGGCGACCTTGGCGCCGCCGCGTTCGAAGAACTTGTACGGCTTGAACAGCTCGGCCGGTTCGTCCCATTCCGAGTCAAAGATGTTCTGCCCCAGCGCGGCAAAGGGCAAACCTTCGACGATCTCATTCACACGGTCAGAGCCCAGCGTGAACTCCCAGTGGAAGGTCATCGCATCCGGTTTCAGCGCGTTCATCACGTTGACCATGTCCTGACCTTCGGTCTTGTGACAGGTCATGGAGCCGTGCCAGGTGTCACCGCCGTCCAGCAGCAGCGCATCAGGCCGATCCGCACGGATGGCATTGATCACTGTCGACATGCGGTCCAGACCGCCTACGCGCCCGTATCCTTTGGCGAGGGAGGAAAAATCGTCATAGGTAAGCGCGTAAGCGGAAGGACTGCCATCCGCGATGCCATAGGCCTTGCGGAAGTCGGCACCGGTGATATGCGGCACCTGACCCTTGTTCGCGCCCACCCCGAGGTTGATCGAGGGTTCACGGAAATAGATCGGTTTCAGCTGCGCATGAATGTCGGTGACATGGATGATGCTGATATTGCCGAAGGTATCAAACTCCAGCAATTGATCCTGAGTCAGGCTTTGCTGCGCCGCAAGACGCCCCCAATTGCCAAAACCAGATGCCCCGACCAGGGCAGAGGCGGCCATCGAAACCTGCAGAAAATCACGGCGCGAGATCATGGTACTCTGATATCCTGTGTAAACATACGACATATTCGCATGTGTGAATATTGAAAGAACGAAAGACCCCGCACCATGAACTGGCACGGGGTCGTTCCGGGTTTAGTTACGGACAGACGGTCCTTCGACCGACAGGCCGTTGCCGCGCGAAGCGACATAAAGCTCAAGTGCGACGAAATCCTGCGAACCGGGCTTGTAGGTTTCGGCGCGGGTATCACGTACGCAGCCTTTGAAACGGGCATGAACTGTGTTCAGCTTGGCGTTTTTCAGGCGGTAGGCCGGGAAGCCATTGATCTGGCCTTGGCTCAGGTGGTCGGCGCGGATCATGTTGCCATAGTTGTCTTCATGGCAGTTCGCGCAGGACAGCTCGAGCTGGCCGGTACGCGTGTAATACATTTCCTTACCTTTTTCCCACATCGCCTGAACCGGACCATCGGTGGCAACGTTGACGGGCATGCCACGCGACTGGACAGAGATCAGAGCCTCCATCGACGCCATGTCACCTCCAGTGTATTTCCACTTGTCGGCGCCCATCTGGTTTTCGCGGCAGTCGTTGATCTGCATGGCCAGGGTGCGGACTTCGCCAGCTTCTTCGTTCCACTTGGGATAGACTGCGCGCACGCCTTTCATGCTGTCGGCAACATCGTCGTGGCAGGACGCGCAGGACTTGCCTTCGGATCCTTCGACGGTTTCCCAGCTGTCCATTGCTTGATCAACAAAGACCATCGCGGGGTTTTCGAAATCGTCCATCTGCAGGGCCTGGGTCTCGTCCGAGCGGAAGTGCCAGCCAGACATGACTTCGTCCAATGCGTCAGCGACTGCAGCCGGAGCCGCAGTCTTGGTGACCATTTCGATCTCTTCGTTCACCACGAGCGTGTCGTCGTCTGCGCCGGCGAAGGCGGCCATCGGCAGGGCCAGCACGGCGGCAATGGCAGTGAGTGCCTTATATTTCATTCCATATCCTCCCTTGGGTATCCGCCTCGCCCGCCGGAGTGGCGGACGAGACGCTTGCCTTTGAGATCCGGAAAGGATCAGGCGATCTTGATCGACTTCGCCGTGTCGTAGACGGATCCATCATCGTCATACCATGTGAATTTGAAGTCGCCTGCTTCAGGCACGGTGGCTTCAAACTCAATGTAAGGGTTGGTGGAAATCGCCGGTTCCATCGTGACGTCGATCACCATGGCGCCGTTAAACTCGCAAGTGAAACGGTTGATGATCGAACGCGGAATGACGTTGCCTTCCTTGTCCTTACGCTGGCCGCTTTCCATCTTGTGGCTGATCAGCGTCTTGATGGTGACGGCTTCGCCAGCAGCGGCTTTCTTCGGGACCTTGACGCGGGGTTTTACACCGGATGCCATGTCTTAACTCCTTGAATTCGGAAAGGGATGCGGGGCGATCAGCCGCCGCAGCCTCCGATGGTCACTTTCACAGCGGCGCTTGCCTTGGCAAAGCTGCCGTCTGCCATTTTAGCAATGGCCACGACGTCCTGGGTACCAGCAAGGCGGATCCGGGTGGATGCGGACTGGCTGGCGGCACCGGGGCCGAAGTTGAAGGTTGCAACGCCGGGGGTCGGGTTGCCGGTGGCCAGAACCATGATCGCGGTCGCGCCGGGGGCGTTGACCGAAATCGGCACGGTGTTGCCATTTTCGGCAATCTCCGGCGCAGTCAGTTCAATACCGCTGTCGGCCATATCGGCACCGCCGGTGAACTCGGCGATCTTATCGTCTGCCGATGCGCTCAGGCGGTAAGGCAGAACCGTCAGCGCGGCGGCGCCCAGGCCCATAGCCAGGGTTTCGCGACGTGAGAACTCCATCATTTGTCTCCTTTGACTTCGCTCGGACAAGCAGCTGAGAGCTGCTGTCTCACTCTTCTTTCAGCGTCGCGAGGAAAGCGACGACATCTTCAATTTCCTGGGCGGTCAGGATCGGCGGCAGCGGCTCTGTGCCCGCTTTGCCGGTGTAGGCATCGCCCGGACGGATAAACCCGTCGACCTTGTAAAATGCGGGCATCATGGTGCCCTCGAAGGTCATTTTTGCGTTTGCCACCAGACCGCGCAGCTCAGCCTCGGTCCAGCGCTCCCCCGCGCCGTCCAGCATGGGGCCGATTTCGCCGTGGAACGGCACATCTGCCAGTGCGGTGACTTCGTGGCAGGCCACGCAGTTGCCCTTGGATTTGGTCCCGGCCACGATTGCGCCATTGGCCGCATCGCCAGCAACACCCGTCAACGATTCGGCAATTGCGCCATCCTCGGTGAATTTCACGTCTTTCGGCGCGACTTCGCCCGCCTGCGACATGGTCCCGGCCAGACACATGGCCAGTGTCAGAGATAGTCTCTTCATGGTTCCTCCCGTTGGCTGCCACCGCGAAGTGGCCTGCTTAGCTATTGCATACCGTAGGCCACCGAAGGCCTGGGACGCAACAACAAATTCATTAATGTGAATTTTAATTCTATTGCGCAAAGGATCAATCTGCCGATCCATTGTTGCGCTCCTGAATGCGGCGCGCGTGATACCTTTGGAAATCCTCCCCGTTATCAAGCTCGTACCGCTTCTCGTTGACCCAGGTGAACATATCGAGCGTGGTGCCCGGTCCAAAGGCCCCCGGCATGATGGACACGGCAGCCTGCACCGCGGTCTGATCTTCGGGCACCTCTTCCGGCAGGAAAAGAATCGTCGGTGTGAACAGCACGTTCCACTTCCGCGCCATCTCCCGCTCCTGCAGGGTTTCGCCGTCGAAATCCGTCACCTCGGTGGATCCGTGCAGGTTCAGCTGAACGACGAAATAATTCTCTTCGATGTAGTTGCTGACTTCCGGACGCGGGAACACCTCCTCGTGCATCTTGGCGCAGTAGATGCAGCCCCGCTGCTCAAAGAAAAGAACCAGCCGCTTGCCCTCTGCATTCGCCTCGGCAAGATCTTCCTGAAGGTCCTTGAAGGTGTCACGCATCCATGCGGTTTTATGAAGGCCGTCGTCGCCCACCTCGACCGCTGCCACCGGCCCGGCCAGAAGCACTGGAAGCGCCAGCGCGGCAAGCGGTGCGGAAATCATTTTGAGTAATCTATTCATTGCCTTGTCTCTCCCATTTATGGTGACAGTCAGCCAATTGTGGACAGTCCGGGCATCCAGCGGATCATTGCATCGGCAATGTAGCTGACACCTCCGGTGACAATCAGCACAGCGAACAGGATCAGCATAACCCCCATCGCCTTTTCCACCCAAGCAAAAGCGGTCCGGTGCCGCGCCACCCAGGCCAGGAACGGCTTTGCAAACAGGGCGGCAACGACGAA
Organism: Phaeobacter sp. SYSU ZJ3003; assembly: GCF_041300735.1. NCBI lineage: Bacteria > Pseudomonadati > Pseudomonadota > Alphaproteobacteria > Rhodobacterales > Roseobacteraceae > Phaeobacter > Phaeobacter sp. SYSU ZJ3003. The sequence goes on from NZ_PXNU01000019.1 coordinate 140,380, forward strand.
AGGCGCCGTCATTCCAACGCCGTAGACCAGCAAGAGCAGGCCACCGCGCCAGATGTCCCCCATGCCGGAGGCGATCATCAGGATCGACGCCAGCGCCGGTCCCACGCAGGGAGTCCAGCCAAAGCCAAAGGCCAGCCCCATCAGATAGGCCCCAATCAGCGTGGAAGGCTCGGCCGAGCTTTCCATGCGTGCCTCGCGGTATAGGAGCGGAATGCGCATCACGCCCAGGAAATGCAGGCCGAACAGGACCAGCACCCCGGCGGCGCCATAGGCCAGAATATCCATGTAGCGCCCGAATAACTGCCCCAGCGCGGTAGCTCCCATGCCCATCAACATGAAAACCGTGGTGACACCAGCTGCGAAACACAGCGCAGAGATCACCAGCCGACGCTGCGCCCCCGGCGCAATGCGCCCGTCGCCGCGCAGTTCAGCCATCGAAAGCCCGCCCATGTAGGACAGGTAAAACGGCACCATCGGCAGGATGCAGGGCGTGAAAAAGCTCAACAAACCGGCAAACAGGGCCCCAAAGTACGATATTTCGAGCATCTCAGCTCCTTTTTTGGGCGCATTAGCCGATATTCGGGGACGGCGCGCCTTGTCTCATTCACATATTCAAATTAAGTTGTGTTACATAAAGAACCTACTCACTGCACCTTCGTCAACGGCTTCGAACGGCTTCATCATGGTTTTTGCGTCCACAGTTCCTCTGCGGCCCTTGCTGCTGCTGCGCCGGTTGCTGGCCGGTTTTTTTGTGCTGTGCACGCTCAGCCTACCTGCCCGGGCAGTGGAACTGGTGATGGTCGAACAGCATGGCTGCGAATGGTGCGCGCGCTGGAACGAAGAAATCGCGCCAATCTATCCCAAAACGGCCGAAGGCGCCTTTGCGCCGCTGCGCCGGGTGGATCTGCGCAATATGCCGGATGACTTGGAAACAACTCGTCGCGTTCTTTTTACCCCGACCTTCTTGATTGTGGAGGACGGTCATGAGAAGGCCCGGCTCGAAGGATATCCGGGGGCCGATTTTTTCTGGCCCCTGCTGGAGGCGCTGCTGCGCGATCATGCAGACTTTGCGCCGGATGGAGAAGTGGGCGACAGCTGACCGGTCTGGAGACCGACACGTCTGGCTGACTGGGACAAGTATAGATGTGCGGGGCCATTCGGCCCGCCACAAAGGAGAATGAGCGATGGGGTTGCCGCAATTTTCGGTAGACATGGCAGATGACGATCTTGAGAAGATGATGGACAACGCCACCACGGCGGGGACTATCCTGAATTTTGTGCGCTGACGTGGTAACTGCTCACAGAGGAGACCCACGTATGAGCAT
>NZ_PXNU01000190.1:0-318 GCF_041300735.1 Phaeobacter sp. SYSU ZJ3003
GCCAATATCCTCGTAGTAGCGGATCGTTTTTGCGGGCAGTCCTGATCGCCGTGATACGTCACCGATATTCATTCCAGCCCCCTGTCATTCCGCCGGAACATGCGCGTTGCTTGCGCGGGCGCCGCTGGCCCCGGCTTTTTCATCCATGGCCGGTGCTACGCGGCGCAGGCGCAGCGCGTTGGTCAGGACAAAGACCGACGACAGTGCCATCGCACCTGCCGCCAGCATCGGCGACAACAGCACACCGAAGGCAGGATACAGTACGCCCGCAGCAACCGGTACCAGCGCGGTGTTGTAGCCGAAGGCCCAGAACAGGTT
>NZ_PXNU01000191.1:0-315 GCF_041300735.1 Phaeobacter sp. SYSU ZJ3003
CAATCATCAACAGCTTGTCGGTCATGTGCAGGCCATCAATTTGGATCACCAGAAGATCAAGGTGCGACAGGTCCGAAGCCATCCACTCGCCCATCCGCGCTTCGGTCAGCGCCTTGAAACGTCGTGAGACCGCCGATTTCGACAGGCCTGAGCCGTCCTCCGAGGGCACACCCGCTTCGGGCAAACGAACGGCGCGCCCAAACTTGCGTGTCGCCACATTTATCAGCATCAGGTTCATCGCCCATTCATCCAGCCAGCCGGCCTCGGCGGCCTCCTGCCAACTGGGCAGCGGCATCTCCTTCCCGGTGGCCTTCG
>NZ_PXNU01000192.1:0-313 GCF_041300735.1 Phaeobacter sp. SYSU ZJ3003
ACCGTGCAATCCGTGTCCCTGGACAGCTATGAAGCCCTCGTCAAAACGGCGGATGCAGCAGGAGTACCGGCATGACGAGCTCCCATACCGTCGATGAGGCCCGCCTCAGCATCATGCTGAACAACCTGCGGCTACCGACCATCAAGATCCTCTGGCCGCAATTCGCCGAACAGGCTGACCGGGAGGGCTGGCCTGCCGCCCGCTTCCTGGCCGCTATTGCGGAGCACGAACTGGCCGAACGCGCCCACTGCGGGTTTCGGTAAATCCCGGACAAGCATTTCAGTAATTCCCGGACACGCGTTTCGGTAAATCC
>NZ_PXNU01000193.1:0-310 GCF_041300735.1 Phaeobacter sp. SYSU ZJ3003
AAGCTGTCCATCGTCTTGCCGGGCGGCAGGTGCGCTTCGGCAAGATGGCGGGCGATCCTGCGGTGGGCGCGTTCGGCCAGTTCGTGCTCCGCAATCGCGGCTAGGAAGCGGGCGGCAGGCCAGCCCTCCCGGTCAGCCTGTTCGGCGAATTGCGGCCAGAGAATCTTGATGGTTGGCAGCCGCAGGTCGTTCAGCATGATGCTGAGGCGGGCCTCATCGACGGTATGGGAGCTCGTCATGCCTGTACTCCTGCTGCATCCGCCGTTTTGACGAGGGCTTCATAGCTGTCCAGGGACACGGATTGCACGGT
>NZ_PXNU01000194.1:0-304 GCF_041300735.1 Phaeobacter sp. SYSU ZJ3003
AATTGATACCAAAATTCATGCGACTTTTGTATGAAACAATGGGGGCTTAACTCAAGCCTTAAATCGCCGCTCAATCGCATCAAGCGCCTTCAATAAATGGTCCGCATCACCTTCACCAATTGAGGTGATAAAGCTTTGCTCAAACGCTTTGGCCACGCCCACCAAATCTTTATAGGCCGTTTTGCCGGCGCTTGTGAGTTCCAAATGTTCCAATCGGCGGTCATTAACATCTGGCGTGCGCTTGACCCAGCGGCGCTTTTCCAACGCGTTTACGGCGCGGGAGACTTTGGTTTTATGCATTGGC
>NZ_PXNU01000195.1:0-303 GCF_041300735.1 Phaeobacter sp. SYSU ZJ3003
CTGGACTTGCCCTGAAAAAGTGGAGAGCACCAACTGAGGAACCAGGAGGTGTTCTATGGGAAATGGCAACAGACCGACGCCGGAGTTTCGGCGGGAAGCAGTCAGACTGGCACTGACCAGCGGTCGGACGCGGCGGGAGATCGCGGAAGATCTGGGGATTGGACTTTCGACATTGACGCGATGGCTCAGTCGCGAGCGGGATGCCAGTGATCCGGTCGAGGCTTCGGTCGACGTGCATGCTGAGTTGAAGCGGTTGCGACGCGAGAACGCAGTGCTGAAACAGGAGCGCGACATCCTAAAAAA
>NZ_PXNU01000196.1:0-303 GCF_041300735.1 Phaeobacter sp. SYSU ZJ3003
GCAGGAGTACGACCGCTGGCAGCGCCGTGACCTCTCGGCCCGGAGATACGTCTACATCTGGGCGGATGGCGTGTACCTGCAGGCCCGGATGGAGCCGCAGGCCGAATGCATGCTGGTCATCCTCGGGGCCACACCGGAAGGCAAGAAGGAACTCGTCGGCTTCCAGGTCGGCCTGCGCGAGAGCGCCCAGAGCTGGCGGGAGCTCTTGGTCGACATCAAGGCGCGCGGCCTCGCGGTGCCGCCGGAGATCGCGGTCGGCGACGGGGCCATGGGGTTCTGGAAGGCGCTCGACGAGGTGTTCCC
>NZ_PXNU01000002.1:0-311334 GCF_041300735.1 Phaeobacter sp. SYSU ZJ3003
TCCGTCAGCAGCGTCTCCGCCGCGCCCCGTAGCGCCTCAGCGCCGCCGGTGAAGGGGGTTCTAGTCCTAAGGGCCGGAAGGCGCAAGCAGAAATTTTCGATTCCGGGCGGTTTTTTCAAAAAACCTTCATGCGCCCATGTTTTAAGCGATTTGATGGGCCTGAGGCACGATCAGGTGGTGGCTTTTCTGCGGATTGCGGGCAGGCGCAGGGCCAGAAGTGTAAGAATCACGGCCAGATAGGCCAGCGGTTCGATCTGAAACCCTTTGACCAGCATCACATAGTGCAGCGCCCCAAGGGCAATGGCCGGATAGGTCAGGCGATGCAGAATGCGCCAGCGCGGACCGAGTCGGCGCAGAGAGGCATTGTTCGATGTCACCGCGAGCGGCAGGAGTAGCACAAAGGCCGCCATGCCGATGGTGATATAGGGACGTTTCAGGATATCAGCGAGAATCTGGGATGGGATCTGCACATCCAGCAGCAGCCACACCAAAAGGTGGCACAGCACATATATAAAGGAGAGGACCCCCAGCGCCCGGCGGAACCGCATCAGGTTCAGCCCGGCGTAACGGCGCAAGGGGGTCACCGCCAGCACCGCCACCAGCAACTTCAGCGCCAGTTCGCCATATTCGTGCTCCAGCGCCTTGACCGGCTCGACACCAAGGCCGCCGGTGAGCCCCAGAAAGAACAGCCCCGGCACCGGCAGGAGGCCCAGCAGATAGACACTCCAAACCGGAACACGGCGCAGCAGCTGGTTCAGGCCATCCATCAGAAGTGTTTGGCCAGATCCATCCCCTCGTAAAGAGAGGCGACCTCTTTTTCATAGCCATTGAACATCAGTGTCGGCTCCCGGCCTGCAAAAAGACCACCGCCGATACGCCGTTCGGTGGCCTGGCTCCAGCGGGGGTGATCCACCTTTGGGTTCACGTTACTGTAGAATCCGTATTCGCGGGCATTGGCCATGTTCCAGCTGGTGGGCGGTTCCTGATCCGTCACGGTGATGCGCACCACCGATTTGATCGACTTGAAACCGTATTTCCATGGCACCACCAGACGCAGGGGGGCGCCGTTCTGGTTTGGCAGCGGTTTGCCGAAGATGCCGGTGGCCATCAGGGTCAGCGGATGCATCGCCTCATCAAGGCGCAGGCCCTCACGGTAGGGCCAGTCCAGAACCCGATAGGCGGTGCCCGGCATTTCCGAGGGGCGATAGAGCGTTTCGAAGGCCACGTATTTCGCCCCTTCCTGCACACCCGCCATATTCAGAAGATCCGCCAGTTCGAATCCGTTCCAGGGCACCACCATCGACCAGGCCTCGACACAGCGGAAGCGGTAGATGCGTTCCTCGATCGTCATCTCACTGAGGATCTGCTGAAAGTCATAGGCGCCGGGCCGGTCAACCATGCCATCGATCCGGACGCTCCAGGGTTCGGTCGTCATCTGTCCGGCATAGGCTGCGGGATCGCCCTTGCCAGTGCCGAATTCGTAGAAGTTGCAATAGCTGGTCACATCGTCCCAGCTGTTGGGCTCCAGCGTCTCGGCCTTGGCGCCGCCCGCCAGCGTGCTCAGCCCAAGCCCGGCCATGCCCGCCATGATCTGGCGGCGGTTCCAGAAGGCCGCTTCGGGGGTGATATCAGCCTCGGTCAGGGTATTGGTCCAGCGACGTGCCATTGCGGGCTCCTTTTTCCATGTTCGTTACCAGAGCTAGCGCGGGAGAGGCCACGGACCAAAACATATCCTGTCACGACTCCGCGATAGCACTGTAACCTGGCATGATCTCGTTCATCGGACGGGAGGTGCCATCCCCCTGTACGATGCGCACGTGGCGCCGCCGCAGCTGACGCGGCTCGGCCACCCCCACGGAATGGGCGATGGTTTCGACCTCGTGGATCACCTCGCGGGCAAACCGGGCCACGCGCTTGTCCTTATCCTCGACCACCAGGCCCTTTTGCAGGCGCGGATCATGGGTGGTGATACCGGTGGGGCAGGTGTTCTTGTTGCATTTGAGCGCCTGAATGCAGCCAAGGGAAAACATGAAGCCGCGCGCCGAGGTCACGAAATCGGCCCCTGCGGCCAATGCCCAGGCCACATCGCCCGGATTGACCAGCTTACCACTGGCGATCAGGCGGATGCGCTCCTTCATCCCGTATTCATCGCGCAGGTTACAGACCATCGGCAGCGCCTCGCGCACCGACATGCCGACCAGATCGATCAGCGGCATGGGGGCTGCGCCGGTGCCACCTTCGCCGCCATCGATGGTGATGAAGTCCGGCGCATCCTCCGGGCGCGAGGCGATGTTCATGAACATTTCCCGCATCACCGCTTCGGAGCCGACCACCGTTTTGATCCCGACCGGTTTGCCCGTGACCTCGCGCACATGAGAAATCATGTCGAGAAGGTCATCGAACGTTCCGATCTCGGGGTGGCGGTTGGGAGATATACTCGCCTTGCCTTCGGGGATGCCGCGGATCTCGGCAATCTCGGCGTTGACCTTGGCCGCAGGCAGGATGCCGCCCTTACCCGGTTTGGCCCCTTGCGACAGCTTCAGCTCGAACATCCGCACGTTCGGATGTTCGGCCACCTTGCACAGCTTTTCGTCACTCAGGTTGCCGTGTTCATCGCGCACGCCGTATTTCGCGGTGCCGATCTGGAAAACAATGTCGCAGCCGCCCTCAAGGTGAAACGGGCTGAGCCCGCCTTCACCGGTGTTCATCCAGACGCCCGCCTCACGCGCGCCGCGGCTGAGCGCCCGGACAGCGGGGCGTGACAGGGCGCCGTAGCTCATCCCGGAAATGTTGTAAAAGGAGGGCGCCAGATAGGGCACCCGTGCCCCTGCCCCGATCACCATGGGTTCGGAACTGGCGTATTGGTCATCAAGGGGCGGGAAAGGTGCGTTGACGAAGATCGCCGTGCCCGGCACCGAAGTATTGCGGGTTGAACCGAAGGCGACCGTGTTTCCCTTGCCCTCACTGGCGCGGCTCACCCAGTCGCGCTGCGCCCGGTTGAACGGCAGTTCTTCGCGATCCATGGCAAAGAAATACTGACGGAAGAATTCGCCTAGCGTGCTGAACAGATGCCGGAAGCGTCCGATGACAGGGTAGTTGCGCCGGATCGCATCCTCGGTCTGAAGCCTGTCCACAAGAAACAGGACCAGCAACAGCAGCCCGACCGCCCCCAGCGCAAAAACAAATGCAAGCGCCAGGAATTCTATGGCATTCGCCGCAATACCCATGCAAAAACTCCTATGTACCTATATATTCAGTAAGACGCGCGGCCCAGACACCGCCTGCCCTGCCCCAGACTGAGGGGGAACGCCGGGGCGGGCAAGCGAGCTTTGCTCACAAAAGGGAGATATATCATGAATTTTTTCGCAGCCACCGTTGCCGCCACGGCCACCGCCCTGTCCCTCGGCGCCAGCGCCCAGGCCGAAGGCATGGTCAGCTACAAAACCACGCTGTCCTTTGACGACGTGACCTTTGGCCTGGAAAGCGCCATCACCGACCGCGGTCTGGTGGTCGATCACATCAGCCACGTGGGCGATATGCTGGAACGCACCCGCGCCGATGTCGGCTCTGACGTCGTTCTGTTCGAAAAGGCTGACGTCTATTCCTTCTGCTCCGCGCAGCTGTCGCGGCAGGTGATGGAAGCCGACCCGATGAACATCATGTTCTGCCCCTATGACATCTTCGTCGCCCAGATCCCCGGCGAGGAAGAGATCACCATCGGCTTCCGTGCCTTCCCCGAGGGCGAGATGCAGGTGATTCAGGAACTGCTGGACGGCATCGCCCGCGAAGCGATCGAGGAATAAGGCGCGGCCCCGTCGCACACATATATATGTGTGTGTGCGGTCAGCACAGAGATTGCCCGGGACCGGGATCACCGGTTCCGGGCGGGACGCTGCTGTGGGCGGCCCTCGATAAGTCACTAAATTTCATGCTAAATTAATACCGCGAAAATATCTCTTCTTCATCCCGCCTGCCGGGAAATGCATTGCTGAAGAAGAGGTCCAATGTTTTTCAAATTCAAGTCTGCAGAACGCACACAAGAACAAGACGATTTGCTGGGTACATTGGCAGCCATAGAGAAGACACAAGCAGTCATCGAATTCACACCCGACGGAACGATCCTGCGCGCAAACGAGAATTTTCTCTCTTCCCTCGGCTATACCGAACAGGAAATCACCGGTAAGGCCCACAGAATGCTTGTCTCCGCAGACTATGCCAGTGGCCCTCAGTTCCGGGAGTTGTGGCAGGCGCTTGAACAGGGGCAGCATTTCACCGACCAGTTCCCCATGCGGTCCAAATCAGGCACCGAAGTCTGGATCCAGGCGACCTTTGCGCCGGTTCTGGACGCGGCGGGACAGGTGCGCAAGATCATCAAGCTGGGCACCGACATCACCTACCGCCGCAAGGCGATCCAGGATATTTCGCACGGGCTGGTCGCACTGCGCGACGGCGCGCTGGATCACCGCATTCCAGTCTCTGACATTCCTGACCTTGGCGCCGTGGCCGGAAATTTCAACGCGGCGGTCACCCAGCTGGAAACGGTCATCTCGGCGGTCAAATCCGTGTCGGAAACTGTAGAACACGCGGCGACTGGCATCAGCCAGTCTTCGGCAGAACTGTCACAGCGCACTGAAACCCAGGCGGCAACCCTGGAACAGACCGCAGCCGCCATTGAAGAGCTGACCACAACCGTCAAATCCGCTGCGCAGGGCGCGCAGGATGTGGAGCGAATCGTGACAGAGGCGCAGACCACCGCCGAGGGCAGCAGCACCGTCGTGCAGGAAGCCATTGATGCGATGGATCAGATCCGCGCCTCCTCGGAAAAGATCTCAACCATTCTGACCGTCATCGACGACATTTCCTTCCAGACCAGCCTGCTGGCGCTCAACGCCGGGGTCGAAGCCGCCCGGGCGGGGGAAGCAGGCCGTGGCTTTGCCGTGGTTGCCTCCGAGGTGCGGGCGCTGGCGAAACGGTCGACCGATGCCGCCGGAGAGATCAAGCTGCTGATCACCGAAAGCTCGGGCCATGTGGTCACGGGCGTCGATCTGGTCGGCCGCGCCGGCGGGGAGCTGAAATCGATCATCCAAAGCGTCAGCACGATTTCCGGCCACGTCAGCGACATCGCACGGGGAACGCAGGAGCAATCCGCGACCCTGTCCGAAATCAACATGGGCATGGGACAGCTGGACGAAGTCACCCAAAGCAATGCCGCAATGGTCGAAGACGCCTCCGGCGCCAGCCAGATCATGGCCAACAACGCTAAAAACCTGTCACAACAAGTGGCTCAGTTCAGAACCGGCAACGGCGCCGGGACTGAGAGCCGCGCGAACGTGGTGCGCTTCAATGCCGCCCAGCGCGCACAGGCCACGGTCGCAACACCTTCGGCGGCTACAGTCAACGCGACAGCGCAGTCAGCCACACCGGGGAATGTGGAGACCTGGGAAGACTTCTGAACAGCCCCTGCCACAATTATAGAAAAGGCCCGCCATCTCTGGCGGGCCCTCTGCGTTTCATCCGCAAGGATCGAGCGGGTGCTTAGTGCACCACGGCATCGTCCGGCTTGGGCCGGTCGGTGGTTCCGATCCGGTCGCCGATGATCAGACCATCCGCCCCGGCAGAAACCGGTACGGTGTCCCCGTCACGAATATCGCCAGCCAGCAGCAATTCGGCCAGCGGGTTCTGCAAGGCACGCTGGATCACGCGCTTCAGCGGGCGGGCACCGAACACCGGATCATAGCCTTCGTCGGCCAGCCAGGTCTGCGCACCTTCATCCAGTTGCAGGGTGATCTTGCGATCGGCCAGACGCTTCTCAAGCCGCTTGAGCTGGATCTTGACGATGCCGTCCATATCGGCGCGGGCCAGACGATCAAAGATGATCGTCTCGTCCAGACGGTTCAGGAATTCGGGGCGGAAATGCGCCCGCACCGCATCCATCACGTCGCGCTTGGCATCCGAGGCATCAGCGCCTTCGGGCAGCTGGCTCAGCGCCTGCGCACCAAGGTTCGACGTCAGAATGATCAGCGTCTGCTTGAAGTCCACGGTGCGACCCTGACCATCGGTCAGCATGCCGTCATCCAGCACCTGCAAGAGCACGTTGAACACATCCGGATGCGCCTTTTCGACCTCGTCGAACAGAACCACCTGATAAGGACGCCGCCGCACGGCTTCGGTCAGCACGCCGCCTTCCTCGTAGCCGACATAGCCTGGAGGAGCACCGATCAGACGCGCCACCGCGTGTTTCTCCATGAACTCGGACATATCGATGCGCACCATCGCGTTGTCGTCATCAAAGAGGAACTCAGCCACGGCCTTGGTCAGTTCGGTCTTACCGACACCGGTCGGCCCGAGGAACAGGAAGCTGCCAAGTGGACGGTTCTCATCGTTGAGCCCCGCACGTGCCCGGCGCACCGCATTGGCCACCGCCGTCACGGCAGAGTTCTGACCAATCACGCGAGCATGCAGGTCGTCTTCCATCCGCAACAGCTTCTCACGCTCGCCTTCCAGCATCTTGGAGGTCGGGATCCCGGTCCAGCGTTCGACAACACCGGCGATCTGCTCGGGGCGGACGGCCTCTTCGACCATCAGACCCTGCTGTTCCTTCTCCTCAGCCTCAGCCAGCTGTTTTTCCAGCCCCGGAATGACGCCATAGGACAGTTCACCCGCACGGGCGAGGTTGCCTTCACGCTTAGCGATATCCAGTTCGGCGCGCGCCTTGTCGAGCTGCTCTTTCAGATCACGGGCGCCGGCCAGCTTGTCACGTTCGGCCTGCCACTGGGCGGTCATCTCTGCAGATTGCTCCTGCAGGTCCGACAGCTCTTTCTGCAGCGTCTCCAAACGATCACGCGAGGCGGCATCGTCTTCCAGCTTCAGCGCCTCTTCCTCGATCTGCATCTGCAGGATCTGGCGGTCAAGCGCGTCCAGCTCTTCGGGCTTGCTGTCCACCTGCATGCGCAGACGGCTGGCGGCTTCGTCCATCAGGTCGATGGCCTTGTCCGGCAGGAAACGGTCGGTGATATAACGATTCGACAGGGTCGCCGCCGCCACCAGCGCCGCATCGGCGATGCGCACACCGTGGTGCAGCTCGTATTTTTCCTTGATGCCGCGCAGGATCGAGATCGTATCCTCCACCGTCGGCTCGGACACCATCACCGGCTGGAACCGGCGGGCAAGGGCTGCGTCTTTTTCGACGTACTTGCGGTATTCATCCAGCGTGGTTGCGCCGATGCAGTGCAGCTCACCCCGTGCAAGCGCAGGCTTGATCAGGTTGGCCGCATCCATGGCACCATCGGATTTGCCCGCCCCCACTAGGGTGTGCATCTCGTCGATGAACAGGATGATCTCACCGGCGGCTTCGGTCACTTCGGTCAGGACCGCCTTAAGGCGTTCTTCGAACTCACCGCGGTACTTCGCACCGGCGATCAGCGCCCCCATGTCCAGCGCCAGAAGCTGCTTGTCGCGCAGGCTCTCAGGCACATCGCCATTGACGATGCGCAGCGCCATGCCCTCGGCGATGGCGGTCTTACCGACGCCCGGCTCACCGATCAGCACCGGGTTGTTCTTGGTGCGGCGGCTCAGCACCTGCATGGCGCGGCGGATTTCCTCGTCCCGGCCAATGATCGGGTCGATCTTGCCCTCGCGGGCGGCTTCGGTCAGGTCGCGGGCGTATTTCTTCAGCGCGTCATAGCCTTCTTCGGCCGTGGCGCTGTCGGCGGTGCGGCCCTTGCGAATGTCATTGATCGCCTCGTTCAGCTTCTGGGCAGAAACATTGCCTGCCTCCAGCGCGTCCTTGGCCTTGGATTTCACCATGCAAAGAGCCATCAGGACACGCTCGACCGGGACAAAACTGTCGCCTGCCTTGTCGGCAATCTTGGCGGCTTCATCCAGCACCTTGGCGGTCTGCTGATCCAGATACATCTGGCTGCCGTCGCCGCTGACCTTGGGCAACTTGGCAACAGCCGCATCCGCAGATCCGGCAACCTGGGTGGCATCGCCGCCCGCGCGGGTGATCAGGTTGGCAGCAAGCCCCTGATCGTCATCCATCAAAGCTTTCAAAAGGTGCTCGGGTACCATGCGCTGGTGCTCTTCGCGCAGTGCAATTGTCTGCGCCGCCTGCACGAAACCGCGTGCACGCTCAGTGAACTTGGTCAAGTCCATCTCTCTCTCCTTTTACAAGCGCCCGATCAATATGGCAGCGCCCGCTTTGCGGCACGCCCCGGTCCGGGCCTCACACTCCAATTTGGGAGGTCTCGCCCCCTCTTCAAGAGCATATTGACCGCAAAGAGATGCAAAATCTCTGACCTCAATCAAATTCTCATGGGCAGGCGCTGCGCCAAATGCCTTGTTTTTTAGGCTTTCCCAACCGCCCCGTGCGGATTAGGAAAGCGCAATTCCGCATCCCCTGTCACGTTTTCACAAAACCGGAGACCCGCCATGTCTGCCACTACCCCGATTGCCGACGACCGCCTGATCGTTGCCATGGACGTTCCCAACGCAATCGAAGGATTGAAACTGGCCGAGCGGCTTGGCGATGCGGTGTCCTTTTACAAGATCGGTCTTGGCATGCTGACCGGCGGCGGGCTGGCGCTGGCGAATGAGATGAAGCAGGAGCTGGGCAAGCGGATCTTCCTCGATATGAAACTGTTCGACATCGGCGCCACGGTGGAAAACGCCGTGCGCGGGCTGGCGCAGTTCGATCTGGATTTCCTGACAGTGCATGGCGACCCCTATGTGGTGCGCGCGGCCAAGGAAGGCGCGGCAGGCAAGGACATGAAGATCCTCGCCGTCACCATCCTGACCTCGTTGGATCGCGATGACCTTGATGGGGCGCTGATCAAACCCGGAGAGATCCGCGATCTGGTGCAGGAGCGTGCAGGAAATGCCTTTGCCGCCGGAGCCGACGGGGTGATCGCCAGCCCGCAGGAAGCCGCCCTGATCCGCGCCCTGCCCGAGGCAGCGGGCAAGCTGATCGTCACCCCCGGCGTGCGCCCGGCCGGTGCGGATCTGGGAGACCAGAAACGCGTTGCCACCCCGGCCAGCGCCATTGCCGATGGCGCCGATCACATCGTTGTCGGTCGCCCGATCTGGAAGGCAGCAGACCCGCGCAAGGCCGCCGAAGACATTCTGACCGAGCTGCGCAGCCTGTAGTCCAGCGAGCCGCATTGCGGCTGAACGCAGTCCCAATAACCGTATCAGGGGTGGCGGTCAGTGCGTCCGTCTTGGCCGCCGCGCCCATCCGGCAAACCTTACCACTGCGGTTTGCCCAATTTTCAGGCAGAATTTGCACGACATGGTCGGCAAAATATTTCCCGCCGAAATTTCCTGAAAACCGACCTAACCCTACGTCAACCTCATAATATTTAACTAGAATACCAAAACTGACCTCCCCAGAGCCGCCACACAGCTGTGCCCGGAAAAGCACAGGCTGTGGCAGAGCATCCATTTCGGGGAAGTGCAAAATTTGCGTCAGGGAGTCGGATCGGCGATTCTGGTCTCAACACTCCCCAGACGAACTCTTCTTCCTGAGGTTCGTCACCTGCCCCCGCCGTTTCGCGCGGGGGATTTTTCTTGAAAAACCTCCACAGCGCCCGACGCTAAGCTCTGGCCTCGCTCAGATAGCCCGAGAGCTGTTCGGCGAAATGCGGCACAGCAAGGGGATGTTCGCAATACTCCCGCGGATCCATCAGAGCCCACCGCTGCCCTTCCGAACCCAAGCGGATGTCCGACACCAATCCCGCAGGCTGATGGGAGACAAAGAACCAGACATATCCGCGTGGCCGACTGTAGCGGCGCGACCAGACCAGATCAGACGGGGCCAGTTGCAGCCCGATCTCTTCCTCGGTTTCTCTCAGCGCGCAAACCTCGGGGCTTTCCTCCTGCTCCCGTCCGCCGCCGGGCAGATCCCAATGACCGGGATAGGGAATGTCGGGCTTGTCATCGCGCAGGATGACCACGATTTTCTGGCCCAGAAACAAGGCCAGTTTTGCACCTGAAAATGTCATGACATGAACATGGCCCCGCGATGGCCTAAAGACAATATTGCCGGGCCGGAGTAAACTCATCCTGCACCGTTTCAACGAAGCCCCCTACCCGCCTGCCATGCCCGCCTCATCCACATCTTCGCAGTCTTCCGCCCTGTGCCGGGACTGCCTGCGCCAGATCGCACCGCCGCAGCGGCGCCCACTGCGTTGCCCGGCCTGCGGCAGTCCGCGCGTCAAGGTGCATGACGAGCTGTTTTCGCTGACCATCGCCCATATGGATTGCGATGCCTTCTATGCCAGCGTTGAGAAACGCGATGACCCGGCGCTGGCCGACAAGCCGGTGATCATCGGCGGTGGGCGGCGCGGGGTGGTCTCCACCGCCTGTTATGTGGCGCGTATCCGCGGCGTCAAATCCGCGATGCCGATGTTTCAGGCGCTGAAGCTTTGCCCCGATGCAGTGGTAATCAAGCCCCGGATGCAGGTCTATGCCGAGGTGAGCCGCGCCGTACGCGAAATGATGAACGAGTTGACGCCGGATGTGGAACCGCTGTCACTGGACGAAGCCTTCATGGATCTGTCCGGCACCGAAAAACTGCACGGGGCGCCGCCCGCCGTGATGCTGGCGCGGTTGGTCAAACGCATGAAGGACGAGCTGGGAATCACCGGCTCGATCGGCCTCAGCCACAACAAATTCCTGGCCAAGGTTGCCTCAGATCTGGACAAGCCGCGCGGATTTTCGGTGATCGGTAAATCCGAGACCGCAGATTTCCTGCACGACAAACCGGTGCGGCTGATCTGGGGCATTGGTCCTGCGGCGCAGGCTTCGCTGGACAAGGCGGGGATTCGCACTTTTGCTGATCTTCTGCGCTGGGACCGGCAAGATCTGCACGCCCGCTTCGGCTCGATGGGGGATCGACTGTGGCATCTGGCCCGGGGCGAGGACCGGCGCCGCGTTTCTGCCAATGCGCCAGTGAAATCGATCTCCAAGGAAACAACGTTTTTTGAGGATTCAGCCAATACCGAGGTTCTGGACGGCCATCTGTGGCGGCTAGCGACACAGGTCTCGGACCGGGCCAAGGCCAAGGAAAAGGCCGGGCGCGTGGTGACGCTGAAACTGAAACGGGCCAATCATTCGGCCCTGACCCGCCGCATCGCCCTGCGCAGCCCCACCCAGATGGCCGATACGATCTATCGCACAGCACGCGCCCTGTTGGATCAGGTGGGCGATCAGGGGCCTTATCGCCTGCTTGGCTGCGGCATTTCCGATCTGGTGCCCGCCGATCAGGCCGATGTGACCGGCGACCTTCTGGACCCGCAGGCCAGCAAGCGTGCCGGGGCCGAACGGGCCAGCGATGCCATCCGCAAACGGTTTGGAGATGGCGCCATCCTGAAAGGGCGCGCCTTGCGTTAGGATCGCTCCTGCCCAGACCCGCAGCGGGCTCTTACTCGGCGGCAAGCGGAGGCTGTTCCTGCACCGAATCTGTCATTGCTGCGATGACACCGCGCAAAGCGTCCTGAAGGATGGCGAAATTGCCATTGGGCCGGATCGTGGCCTCATCCATATAAAGAGAGCGGTCGATTTCCACCTGGATCGCGTGCTGATTGCGCGACGGGCGGCCGTAGGCCTGCGTAATATAGGCGCCGGCAAAGGGCGCGTTGCGGGCCACCCGCAAACCGACACTGGTAAAGGCGGCTTCGACACGATCAACGATCTCACCCGCCGCCGCAGCCCCAAACCGATCCCCCAGTACCACGTCCGGCATCTGCCCCGACCGGGTGGGCATGGTTTCCAGCGCCTCGTGCGGCATCGAGTGACAATCGATCAGAATCGCATGGCCAAACCCGACATGGGCCTGATCCAGCAATCCCTGCAACGCCCGGTGATAGGGGCGCCAGTAGCTGTCGATGCGACTGCGGGCCTCGGTCAGGGGCAGTTTGCCCCGATAGATCGCCTGCCCGCCGGCAACGACCCGGGGAATCACCCCCAGCCCCGAAGCCACGCGGGGATTCTGCCCGCGTCGCATCACCCCTTCGATCAGCGCCGGGTCCAGTTCTTCCGGAGAACGGTTCAGATCCAGATAGGCGCGCGGCTTTACCGCCCTCAGCAGCGGCGCGCCATATTCCGGCGCTGCAGCAAAAAGCCTGTCGACAAAGGCATCTTCGGAACTGCGGATCCGATGCGGGTCGAGAATCGATTGCTCAAGGAACTGCGGCGGGTAATCGGCGCCGCTATGAGGCGATGCAAAAACGATTGCTGACCGCAGATTTTGCGGCGACATGACAGAAAATGCTGCGTCGGACATCCCGGCTCCGGCCCCTTAGATCTAAAAACAGCATAGACTGGAAATTTCTGGGGTCAAAAGCTCTTGCACCCCTCCGCGACTCTTATTATAGACCCCTTCACCGGCGCGGCATCCCGCGCCCCGTTTGTTTCTGGGGCAGGATGTTGCAAGGGTTTCATGGGCGATTAGCTCAGCGGTAGAGCACTTCGTTGACATCGAAGGGGTCACAAGTTCGAACCTTGTATCGCCCACCATGAATTCATTGTTTTGGCCCACGGGTCGGAACACCCGCTAACCCAGGCGCTGGTTCGCGCCGCAGAACAGGAGAAGGACCATGAAGGTCAAGAACTCGCTCCGCTCGCTCAAGAACCGGCACCGTGACTGCCGCGTTGTGCGTCGCAAGGGCCGCGTCTACGTGATCAACAAGACCCAGCGCCGCTTCAAAGCGCGTCAGGGCTAAGATCCACCAGACCGGATCTGGGACTGCACGACAGTCACAGCGTATTTTGAAAACCGCATCTTCGGATGCGGTTTTTTTGCGTTTTAGCGGCGGCGCTTACCGAAACGAGCCGATACGACCTTGCCCACTGGCCCGCAGCCAGCCCGTGAATTTTCTCCAAGTAAAATTGTCAGTTTTTGTTTTCATCCGCTTCGGAATCCTATAATCGACTAAATCAGTCGGAAAGACATACCGAAGCTTGATGGGAGTAACCATGTTGAAAGCGACCACGATACTGGCAGGCGCTCTGGCCGCCACCATTGCGACCTCGGCCGCCGCCGAGGGAGAGGTAAACCTCTATTCCTCGCGCCATTACGACACCGATGAACGCCTATATTCGGACTTCGAAGAGGCAACCGGCATCCGCATCAACCGGATCGAAGGCAAGGCGGATGAGCTGATTGCCCGCATGCAGGCCGAGGGCGAGAATTCCCCTGCCGATATCCTGCTGACCGTCGACACCTCGCGTCTGGCCCGCGCCAAGGATGCAGGCGTGCTGCAATCCATCGACAGCGACGTGCTGGAGGCGCGCGTGCCCGGTTACCTGCAGGACGCAGACAACCAGTGGTTCGGCTTTTCCCAGCGCGCCCGGATCATCTTCTACGACAAGGCTGACGTGGCCAACCCGCCGCAGACCTACCTTGATCTGGCCGATCCGGCGTACAAGGGGCTGGTCTGTATCCGCTCCTCGACCAACACCTACAACCAGACCCTGCTGGCCTCGATCATCACCCACCAGGGCAGCGATGTTGCCAAATCCTGGGCCGAAGGCGTGGTTGCCAACATGGCGCGTGATCCGCAGGGCGGTGACACCGACCAGCTGCGCGGCATCGTCTCGGGTGAATGCGAGATCTCCGTTGCGAACAGCTATTACTTTGCCCGCTCGATCCGCAAAGACGTCAAAGGCCTCTCCGATTCGCGTGACATGATCGGCTGGATCTTCCCGGCGCAAAACGAACAGGGCGCGCATATGAACCTGTCCGGTGGCGGCGTTGCTGCACATGCCCCGAACCGCGATAACGCGATCAAGTTCCTCGAGTATCTCGCCTCGGATCAGGCGCAGCAGTATTTCTCGGCAGGCAATGACGAATACCCGGCCGTGCCGGGCGTGGGCCTCGCCCCCAGCATCGCTGCCCTTGGCCATTTCAAACCCGACGACATCAACCTGTCCGACGTGGCCAAGAACATCCCCGAAGCACAGAAGATCTTTGATGCGGTAGGCTGGAAATAATCCACCTCAGGATGATTCGAATTTTAAAAAAGGCGCGAGGCCCCCTCGCGCCTTTTTGTCCTTTTTGAGAGTCGCAGATGGTCAGAATGTCTCAACTCAAGACCCGGATTTTCAGAATCGGCCATTGCCCGCTCCCAAAATGATCCTTTAGCGCCTTTACGCCTGCAATCCGGCAACTTTGTTGCTGAATTTCTGGACCTGCACCCTACTGCCGCCTATAGATTTGCGGAATTTTCAAGTGAGGGGTTAAAGGCACATGCAGGGTTTCCGGGATATCGCACGACAAGGAACCATGCTGTGAAAAGGGTGCCTGTCACGATTATCAGCGGTTACCTCGGCGCAGGTAAAACCAGCCTCATCAATCGCATCCTCGCCGAGTCGCACGGGCTGGACCTGACCGTCATCGTCAACGATTTCGGCGCCATAAACATCGACGCCGATCTGATCCGCGATACGGAAAACGGCACCATCGCCCTGAGCAATGGTTGCATCTGCTGCACCATGGGAACGGATCTGGCGCTGACGCTGCGGCAAATCCTGGATCGGCCGGAACAGCCCGGCCATCTGGTGATCGAGGCCAGCGGTATCTCCGATCCAGTCGCCATCGCAAATACCGTCATGGGCGAAAGCGGCTTTAGCTATGCCGGCATTGTCACCGTGGTGGATGGGCTCAATGCCGATACCCTTCTGCAGGATGAAGAGATTGCCCCCCAGGTGCTGCAGCAAATCCGCGCCGCTGACCTGGTTCTGGTCTCCAAATGCGAAGCAATCGATGCGGATCTGGCAGACCAATTGAAGGCCGCGGGCGCGCGCACCCCGACGGTTCTGGATGGTGCGCCAGTTTCTGATCTCCTGTTTGACGTCGTGCCCCTGCCCAAAGGCCGCTCCGTGGCCGCGCATCCCGCCTATGCCACTTGGCAACATCAAAGCCGCGATGTTCTGGATCGCCGCGCATTGGGCGACAAACTGGCCAGCCGCCCCGACGGTCTTTACCGCATGAAAGGCTACGTGCTGACCACTGGCGGTGCCTATGAGCTGCATATCGTCGGCCGCCACGTCGAAGCCCGTCACTGCGATGCCGACGAAACCCTTCTGATTGGGCTTGGGCCTGCCGGGCGGATTTCCCCCGAACAAATCGAGGCCTGGTGGACGGGCCAGCCTGACGCTCAGAGCCAGGCAGGTGGGCACGCCTAACGGCGGCGCCCAACCTGTCGGCAGATCAGGATCACCGGCAGTAACCCAACCGCCATGATGACCAGAGACGGCACCGCAGCGCCCTCCAACCGCTCGTCCGAGGCCAGCCGGTAGGCCTGCACCGCCAGCGTATCGTAATTGAATGGCCGCATGATCAGCGTTGCGGGCAGTTCCTTCATCACATCCACGAAAACAATCAGCAGCGCGGTCAGCAGGCTCGGCGTCAGGATCGGCAGATGCACCCGGCGCAGCATGCCCAGCGGGCTTTGTCCCAGCGACCGGGCAGCCGCATCCATATTGGCGTGTACGGTGGACTGGCCGCTCTCATAGGCACCAAGAGCCGCCGCGAGGAACCGCACCATATAGGCGGCCACCAAGAGCCAGATGGATCCGGTGATCAGCAAGCCGGTACGAATATCAAAGGTCGCCCGCATCCAGGCATCGAGAGCGTTGTCAAAGGCCGCGAAAGGTACCATCAGCCCCACCGCGATCACCCCGCCCGGCACCGCATAGCCCAGCCGTGACATATAGGCCGCGAGTGCAGAACTGCGCCCCGGGCGCAGTCGCTGATAAAAGCCAAGGATGACCGCCGCCAGCACGGTGATCACCGCAGCAGTCGAGGCTAGAAGCAGAGAGTTCTGGATGAACCCGATATAGCGGCGGCTGAACAGGTCCTGCTCGGATTGCAGCCCCATATTGCACAGGATCACCACCGGCAGCACAAAGCCCAGCACCACCGGAATCGCACACAGAACCCAGGCCGCAACGGCGCGCAAACCGGTGAGGTCAGCAGGCGGCATTTCAGCGTGATGCTTGCCCGCCTGATGATAGCGCGCCTTGCCGCGGGTGGAGCGTTCCACTACCGCCAGCATCAGCGCAAAGCTGAGAAGGCAGAGCGCCAGCTGCGCCGCCCCGGCGCGATCCGCGAGCGAGAACCAGCTGGTGTAGATCCCTGTAGCAAAGGTCTGCACCCCGAAATAGGACACGGTGCCGAAATCGGCGATGGTCTCCATCACCGCCAACAGCACGCCCGAGGCAATCGCCGGCCGCGCCATCGGCAGGCTGACACGCCAGAAGGCCTCCCAGGCACTTTTCCCCAGTGCCCGTGCCGCCAGGAAGGCGCCAGCGCTTTGCTGCAAGAATGCCGCCCGCGCCAAGAGGTAGACATAGGGATAAAGGACGAAGATCAGCATCACCGCCGCCCCACCCGGAGAGCGGATCTCCGGGAACCAGTAATCGCGCGGACCCCAGCCCGTCACCTGTCGCAGGGTGGTCTGCACGATGCCGGGGTGATCCAGAACAAAGGTATAGGCATAGGCCAGCACATAAGCCGGGAAGGCCAGCGGCAGGACCAGCGCGACCTCAAACAGGCGCACGCCAGGAAAACGGGTCATGGTGACAAGCCAGGCCGCCCCGACGCCCAGCAACAGGGTTCCAAGTGAGACCAGAACCACTAGCACCACCGTCGTGATCAGGTAGCGTGGCAGCACCGTCCCGGCCAGATGCGCGATGGTATCCGTGCCGCCGACCATCCCCGCCAGCGCCACGGCCAGCATCGGTAGGACGCAAGCCAGCGCCACGACCCAGCCCAGCACGGCAAAGACGCGTGTCCCGGCCTTGCGCCCAAGGCGGCTTCCCTTTGGGGCGTAGTCTGGAGTGTGGCTGGCTTCAGTCATCGGTTGCTCATCGCTTTGGTGAATCCCACTGCGGGTCGGAACACCCCTCTATTTCGATCATTTTTGTCGGAAACTCCAGCAGGAAACTGGCAAGCACCCTGCCCTGCGGCGAATACGCCCGGCCCCGGTTTCGGATAGAAAAAAGCCGGGCGTCCTTACGGGGCCCGGCTCTCCATGTCTGTGTAAGGCTGCGGCTCAGTCGTAGCTGCGCTGATCCTCGATCACCAGGCCGTCCTTGGGCAGGGCACCGGGGGCAACCACTTCGATCTTGCCTTTCAGCTTCAGCACTTCGATCACCGATTTCCCAAACCCAACCTCATCGCCGCCGGTGGCTTCGATCTGAACAGTCATCGCGTCCATTTCGCCGTCACGGGTGGCAATGACGCGCGCCTTGACGATCTCATCATGCTTGTCGACCAGCGCTGCCACCTGTTCAGGGCGCACGAACATGCCCTTGATCTTGGTGGTCTGATCCGCGCGGCCCATCCAGCCCTTGATCCGCATGTTGGTACGGCCGCAAGGGGACTGTCCCGGCAGAACCGCCGACAGATCGCCAGTGGCAAAACGGATCAGCGGGTAATCAGGGTTGAGCGTGGTCACCACGACCTCGCCCACCTCGCCCGGCGCAACCGGCGTGCCTGTGCCCGGCGTGACGATCTCGACGATAACACGCTCATCGACGATCATGCCTTCCATCGCGGCGCTCTCGTAGGCGATGTTGCCGAGATCAGCCGTTGCATAGCTTTGCAGGCAGGTGATGCCCCGGTCGGCGTATTCCTGACGCAGCGAGGGGAACAGCGCGCCGCCCCCGACCGCCGCCTTGGTATAGCCCAGCTTCACGCCCATGGCATCGGCCTTGTCCAGGATCACCTTGAGGAAATCCGGAGTGCCCGCATAGGCGGTCGCCCCCACATCGCGGGCGGCTGTGACCTGCAATTCCGTCTGACCAGTGCCTGCGGGCAGAACCGCGGCGCCAACGGCGCGGGCGCCGCTTTCAAAGATCATGCCAGCCGGAGTCAGGTGGTAGCCGAAACAGTTTTGCACCACATCGCCAGCGCCAATGCCTGCCGCGTGCAGGAAGCGACCCATGCGCCACCAGTCATGTTCGCTGCCGCCCGGTTCATAAATCGGACCCGGCGACTGGAAGATATGCGCGAACCCATGCGCCGGTTTCACCGTGAAGCCACCAAAGGGGGCATTCTCGGCCTGGGCGCGGCTCAGTTCGGATTTGCGTAGCACCGGAAGCGCGGCCAGATCCGCAGCCGAGGTGATCGCCGCAGGATCCACATCGGCCAGCGCCGATCCATATCCCGGCGCGGTTTTGGCGCGGGCGATCTGCTCCGGCAGCGCCTTGGCGATATCCGCGGCACGTTCATCCGCCGAGCGGGTTTCAAGAATGTCAAAAAAACTCATGTCCTCATCACCCCGCATCAGCTCAGCCACCGTTTGCGGCGGCGGTAGGACCGCACATCGCGGAAGCTCTTGCGCCCCTCATCCGACATGCCGAGATAGAATTCCTTCACGTCCGGGTTTTCGCGCAGTTCGGCGGCAGGTCCATCCATCACCACGCGGCCGGATTCCAGGATGTAGCCATAATGCGCAAAGCGCAGGGCAACGTTGGTGTTCTGTTCGGCCAGCAGGAAGGTCACGCCTTCGTTTTCGTTGATCGATTTCACGATGCCGAAAATCTGCTCCACCAGCTGCGGCGCCAGACCCATCGAAGGTTCGTCCAGCAGGATGGTTTCCGGGCGGCTCATCAGGGCGCGGCCCATGGCCACCATCTGCTGCTCACCCCCGGAGGTATAGCCAGCCTGGGATTTGCGGCGTTCCTTCAGGCGCGGGAAATAGCTGTAGACCATCTCCAGATCGCGCTGGATATCGCCCTTGCCATCGGCGCGTGTATAGGCGCCGGTCATCAGGTTTTCCTCAACGGTGAGGTGTTCGAAACAATGGCGGCCTTCCATCACCTGGATGACGCCCTTGCGGACCACTTCGGCGGGATCCTGATCGTGCATCACCTCGCCGCGGTATTTGATCGACCCTTTGGTCACTTCACCGCGTTCGGAATGCAGCAGGTTCGAAACCGCCTTCAGTGTCGTTGTCTTGCCGGCGCCATTGCCGCCCAGCAGCGCGGTGATACCGCCTTTTGGAACCTTCAGGCTGACGCCTTTCAGCACGAGGATCACGTGGTTGTAGATCACCTCGATATTGTTGACCTCAAGCAGGGTTTCGGCCTGCACATCGGTGGTGTTTGCTGCGTCGAGCATCAAAGTTTGTCCTCATGCGGTCACGGCCTGTTGCGGCCTGGTCCGGGGCGAGCCGTATTCATTCGCAGGCGCCCGGATCGGTGTCTCTTCGGAGGTGGTGTGGCGGCTGGCCGCCACACCGGTTGTGAGTCAGGTCCCGCCCCAAAAGGCGGGACCACCAGCACTATCAGTTGCAGCGCGGTTCGATGTTGTTTTCCGCCGCATAGGAAGCGGAGTCAGCTTCGATCAGCGGCTGGATTACAGCGGTGTCGGTCTTCTGGAAGTCCGAGATCAGGCTCCAGGTCTTGGTCTCTGCGTTCCACTGGGTCATGCCGACGAGGCCGGGGCCACCGTGGTTTTCACAGGAAACGTTGAAGGACGGACCGAAGTAGGGCATGCCAAGCGCCGACATACGGGCTTCGGGCATTTCCAGGGCTTCCATGCCATCGCGCATCATCGCCGGGGTGATGTCCTTGGTGCCGTGCATTTCCTGGGCGGTCTTGGCCGCTTCGACAGCCAGCATCGCCGCGTACATGCCACGGTTATAAAGCACATTACCGATCTGATCGCCTGCACCGGCAGCCAGGCCCTTGTCGACAACATATTTCTGCATGTCATCAAACACCGGGAAGTCGCGGCCAACGTTGTGGAAGGTCACAGCCTTGTAGCCATTGGCCTTCGCACCGGCGGACAGGACGTCATGCTCGGCACCGGACCACCAAACGCCGATGAAGTTTTCCATCGGATAACGGACGTTTGCGGCTTCCTGAATGGCAACCTGGTTCATCACGCCCCAGCCCCACATAACGACATAGTCGGGACGGTCACGGCGGATCTGCAGCCACTGGGACTTCTGCTCCTGACCGGGGTGGTCAACGGGCAGGGTCGACAGTTCGAAACCATGCTTTTTGGACAGCTCTTCCAGGGTGCGGATCGGTTCCTTGCCGTAGGCGGAGTTGTGGTACAGCAGGGCGATCTTCTTGCCTTTGATGTCGCCACCGTTTTCGTCCAGCAGGTAGGTGATGATACCCGAGGCGCCATCCCAGTAGTTTGCCGGGTAGTTGAACACGTTGCCAAAGACCTTGCCGTTGGCAGCCGAGGTCCGGCCATAGCCCATAGTGTGGAGCGGGATGCCGTCAGCAGCGGTTTTGGGGATCAGCTGGTAGGTGATACCGGTGGACAGCGGCTGATACACCAGCGCGCCTTCGCCCTTGGTGGATTCGTAGCATTCCACACCTTTTTCGGTGTTATAGCCGGTCTCGCATTCGATCACCTTCGCCTTGACGCCGCCGATGCCGCCGTCACGCTCATTCACCAAGGTGAAATAGTCGGCATAGCCATCCGCGAAGGGGATGCCACCTGCGGCGTAGGGGCCGGTGCGGTAGCTCAGCGACGGGAATACGAGATCCGCCATGGCTGGCCCTGCGGCCATCAGCGCGCCCAGCGCCAGAGTGGTCAGTTTAAGTTTCATCGGGTTCATTCCTCCCATTGGTCTCATCCGATTTTTTTGATGCGGGGCCCGTGAGTTGGCTCTTGCTGTTGTCCCCGCGATGGTCTGCCGTCCCCGCGTCAGTGCGGGAAGGGCCAGAGTCTCAGTTTTTCTTTGGCAACGCGCCACAGCTGCGCCAGCCCGTGCGGTTCTGCGATCAGGAAGAACACGATCAGCCCCCCCACGATCACCAGCTGGAAATGCGCCACGATATCAGTCGGCCAGCCCATCACGTCGACGCCCAGAACCTTCAGCACCACCGGCAGCAGCACCAGGAAGGCCGCGCCCGCGAAGGAGCCGAAGATCGAGCCCAGACCGCCGATGATCACCATGAACAGCACCAGGAACGACTTGTTGATGCCAAAGGCCTCGCCGACCTCAACCGCGCCAAGGTAGACCGAGAAGAACAGCGCCCCGGAGATACCGATCAGGAAGCCGGAGACGGCAAAGGCTGTCAGTTTCGCCTTCAGCGGGTTCACCCCGATGATCTCGGCAGCAATGTCCATGTCGCGGATCGCCATCCAGGTCCGGCCAGTTGTGCCGCGCGTCAGGTTACGGGCGACGATGGCGCAGAACGTCAGGAAGATCAGACAGAAGAAATAGGTCGCCCACGCCGGTGCGTTGGGACCGGTGATCACGATGCCAAAGACATCACGCTCAGGCGCGTTGATCTGGCCCGAGGCTGAGTAGTTGTAGAACCACGGCACACGGTTAAACAGCCAGACCAGGAAGAACTGCGCCGCCAGCGTGGCCACCGCCAGGTAAAAGCCCTTGATGCGCAAGGACGGCAGGCCAAAGGCCACACAGACCAGCGCGGTCACACCGCCCGCCAAAAGAACATGCACGAACATGCTGACTTCGGGGAAGGCTGTCATGAACTTGTAGACCGCATAGGCACCCACAGCCATGAAACCGCCGGTCCCGAGGCTGACCTGACCGCAATATCCGACCAGAATGTTAAGGCCGATGGCCGCGATCGAATAGATCAGGAACGGCAGCAGGATGGCATTCGCCCAGTAGTCGTTGATGACAAAGGGGATGACCAGAAAGGCCACGGCCAGCACCGCGTAGTAACGATAGCGATCAAATTTGATCGGAAACGTCTGGCTGTCATCCTGGTAAGAGACCTTAAAGTCCCCGGCTTCACGGTAGAACATGCTTCAGATGCTCCCTTTTTCCTGCGCGCGGTTGCGGGCCGCTGCGTCCAGTTGATTTGTCTTCTTCGCGTATCCGCTGGCCTCGGCCAGGCGGGCCAGTCGCAGATAGGCGAGGATCCCTGTGAAAAGACCGACAGCAGCCAGAAGAGCGGAGATGACGACCTGGGTGTCGGAAAAATCTCCGGAGGTCAGCGCCAGATAGCCAAAGGCCCAAAATCCAGACCAGGCGATCACATTGACGATGGCAATGAGCTTTCTCATGCGTCTTTCCTCCCTCTTATGTTGCGTTCAGTCTCTTGCGGCGCGGCCCCATCCCTCCCCGAATGGAACCGGCCTTGATGTCAGTGGGCTGCGTCAGACCCTTTCGATGATCTTCTCCCCAAAGAGGCCTTGCGGACGGAACACCAGGAACAGCAGCGCCAGAACGTATGCGAACCAGTTTTCAGTCGCGCCGCCGACCATCGGGCCGATAGCAAATTCAAACAGTTTCTCACCTACACCGATGATCAGGCCGCCGACGATGGCGCCCGGGATCGAGGTGAAACCGCCCAGCATCAGAACCGGCAGCGCCTTCAGCGCGATCAGCGACAGCGAGAACTGCACGCCCGACTTGGTGCCCCACATGATACCTGCGACCAGCGCCACGAACCCGGCAACCGACCAGACCAGAACCCAGATGAAGTTCAGCGAGATACCCACAGACAGCGCCGCCTGGTGATCATCCGCCACGGCGCGCATTGCGCGGCCCTGCTTGGTGTATTGGGCAAAAATCACAAGACCGGTCACCAGAAGCGCCGCCACCACGGTCGCCACGATATCAAGGTTGTCGATGAAGAAGCCGTAGCCAAAGATGTTGTAGGTGGTCTCATCAATCCACAGGTTGATGCCCTGCGGGATGCCCACATCCAGCGTCTTGATCTCGGAGCCCCACATCAGGTCAGCCACGCCTTCCAGGAAGTAGGCCAGACCGATGGTGGCCATGAACAGGATGATCGGCTCCTGCCCGACCAGATGTTTCATCACCAGAACCTGCACCAGCCAGGCCAGCAATACCATGACCGCCACGGTCAGGATCACCGCTAGGAAGGACGGAATCGTCCACCCGAAATGGGTGATATGGCCGCCGAAGACCGCGTTGATCAGATGCGCAAAGGGCACCTGACCATTCATGATCCCCACCAGGGTCATCGCCGCGAACAGCGCCATGACGCCCTGGGCGTAGTTAAAGATGCCGGATGCCTTGTAGATCAGGACAAATCCGAGCGCGACAAGCGCATAGAGCACGCCGGCCATCAGGCCGTTGAGCGTGACTTCCATCGCAAAAATCAGTTGTTCAGGCATGTTTCGCCTCCCTCAAGCCGGTCTGATGGTCAGTCATGCGCAACGCCAAGGTAGGCGTCGATCACATCCTGGTTGTTGCGGACTTCGTCCGGCGTGCCATCGCCGATCTTCTTGCCGTAATCCATAACGACCACTCGGTCGGACAGATCCATCACCACGCCCATGTCGTGTTCGATAAGGGCGATCGTGGTGCCGAATTCGTCATTCACATCAAGAATAAAGCGGGACATGTCCTCTTTTTCCTCGACGTTCATGCCAGCCATCGGTTCATCCAGCAGCAGCAGGCTCGGCTCGGCCGCAAGGGCGCGGGCCAGCTCCACCCGTTTCTTCAGACCATAGGGCAGACGCGCCACCGGGGTCTTGCGGATGTGCTGGATTTCCAGAAAGTCGATGACCTTCTCCACCGCTTCGCGGTTCTCGGTCTCTTCCTTCTCGGCCTTGCCCTTCCACAGCGCCTGGCTCAGCAGGCCGGTCTTCATGTAGTTGAGCCGTCCGGTCATCACGTTGTCCAGAACACTCATCCCTTCGAAAAGCGCGATGTTCTGGAATGTCCGGGCGATACCCTGACGCGCCACCTCGTAGGGGCGCATCTGCGGACGTGGCTTGCCCTGATAGAGAACCTGACCTTCCTGCGGGACGTAGAACCCCGAGATCACGTTCAGCATCGAGGACTTGCCCGCACCGTTGGGGCCGATGATCGCGCGGATCTCACCCTGACGGATGTCGAACGAGATGTCCTTGATCGCCACCACACCGCCGAACCGCAGGGTGATGTTCTTCATTTCCATCACCACGCCGCCAATCTTGCGGCCGTCTTCGGTGACGTATCCTTCTTCCATGTCTTTCACGTGCCCAGCCCCTTTTTCTGGCTGCCTGTCTTTGTCGCGCGGATCATTCTGCGGCCACCTGCTGCGGTGTCACCGGAACCACCTTGGCATCGACGATGCTCAGCGTGGCGCTGATCGCGCCCTTGCGGCCGTCCTCATAGGTAACTTCGGTGGTGGTCGAGACCTGATCCGAGCCGTCATAAAGCGCGGTGATGATGTCGGCGAACTTGTCCTCGACGATGCGGCGGCGCACCTTGCGGGTACGGGTCATCTCACCGTCATCCGCGTCCAACTCCTTGTGCAGCACGACAAAGCGATGCACCTGACAGCCAGACAGCATTTCGTCGGCGGCAACGGATTTGTTCACCTCTTCTACATGCTCCCGGATGCTCTCCAGAACCTTCGGGTGGCCGGCCAGTTCCTGATAAGAGGCATAGGCAATGTTGTTGCGCTCGGCCCAGTTGCCTACGGCAGTCAGGTCGATGTTGATGAAAGCCACGCAACGATCCTTGCCATTACCAAAGAGCACGGCCTCAAGGATGTCGGGGTAGAACTTCAGTTTGTTCTCGACATATTTCGGAGCAAACATTGCACCGCTGGCCATTTTGCCAACATCCTTGGCCCGGTCGATGATGCGCAGGTGGCCCGTATCGTTTTCGATAAAGCCCGCATCGCCAGTCGCGACCCAGCCTTCAGGATCCTTGGTCGAAGCGGTGGATTCCGCGTTCTTGTAATACTCCACGAAAACGCCGGGCGAGCGGTAGAAGATCTCGCCATTGTCGTCAATGCGGATCTCCACATCCGGCGCCGGAACGCCAACCGTATCGGCCCGCACTTCGCCATCGGGCTGCACGGTGATGAAAACGGTGGCCTCGGTCTGACCATAAAGCTGTTTGAGGTTGATCCCCAGCGAGCGATAGAAATCGAAGATTTCCGGGCCGATGGCTTCACCGGCGGTGTATCCGACACGGATGCGGCCATAGCCAAGGGTATCTTTCAGCGGACCGTAGACCAGAATGTCACCCAGCTTGTACTTCAGCCGGTCCATCAGCCCCACGGGCCTGCCGTCCAGGATGTCGCCGCCGACCTTCTTGGCGTGGGCCAGGAAGTGGTGGAACATCTTGCGCTTCAGCGGACCTGCATCTTCCATCCGGATCATGACGCTGGTCAGCTGACCTTCGAAGACGCGCGGCGGAGCAAAGAAATAAGTCGGACCGATTTCCCGCAGGTCCGTCATCATGGTGTCCTGGCTTTCCGGGCAGTTCACGCAGAAGCCGCACCAGTAGGCCTGACCGATCGAGAAGATGAAGTCCCCAACCCAGGCCATCGGCAGGTAGGAAAGGATGTTCTCGTTGCGGGTCAGCTTATCGAAATCAGCCGAGTTCTTGGCGCTTTCGATCACGTTGCGGTTGGACAGGACAACGCCTTTTGGCTTGCCCGTCGTCCCCGAAGTATAAAGCATCACACAGGTGCTGTCGTAGGTCAGCTTGGCCTTGCGCGCCTTCAGATCCGGGATCCATTCGTCATAGGCGGCGCGGCCCTGCTCCTGCACGTGGCTGTACTGGTGCAAGGCATGGTGGTCGTATTTCCGCATGCCGCGCGGATCCAGATAGATCACATGCTCCAGCTGGTGCAGCTGCTCCTGAATCTCGATCACCTTGTCGACCTGTTCCTGGTCTTCGGCGATCACATAGCGGGCGCCGCAATGATCCAGCACATAGGCCAGTTCCTCGGCGGCAGAGTCGTTGTAGACCGGCACCGGAATGGCGCCGACGGACTGCGCCGCAACCATCGACCAGTAAAGGTAGGGGCGGTTGCGCCCAATGATGGCGATGAAATCGCCTTCCTTGATGCCTAGGTTGATCAGGCCAAGCGCCAGTGCTTCGATCTCCTTGGCGATTTCCACCCAGGTCCAGCACTGCCAGATTCCGAATTCCTTTTCCCGGTAAGCCGGCTGATTAGCGAATTCCGTGGCGTTACGTTCAAGCAGCGCCGGCAGAGACAATAGTCCTGCGGCGCCCGACTGCGTCTGAGCCAATTTTATCTCCTCCCTTTCCGGCCTCCCCTGGCCGGATGATCGCTGTTCCGCGATTCTGATCCCGATTAGGACCTGTCTGATGGTAGTGCGTCAACTTTTTCCTGATGTTTTCCCAATTCTTACGAATTGTAACAGGATCACAGGATTGTGTTCCGGCCTGTTTCACATCCCCTCAACCACCGCAGATTTACCGCGACACCGAGACCGGCAAAATGCGCCACGCGCCCTCACGCCGCAGCAGACCACCTCTTTGCCGCGCCGCCGCACAGTGGTAGCCATAGCGCGGGAGAACATATGAAACAGTCAGACAAACAACGCGCCGCTATGACGACCGCCGGGCTCAACCTGATCGCTCAGGCGCTGTCGATCTACGATAGCGATCTGCGGCTGGCAGTCTGTAATCGTCGGTTCAAGGAGATGTTCGCCCTACCGGACAGGCTGGTAACCCCCGGCGCGCGCTTTGACGAAACCATCCGGTATATCGCCGAAAGCGGCGAATACGGCCCAATCGAGGATATCGACGAATTTGTCGACTCCCGCGTCGAACAAGCGCTTGCCTTTGTTCCACATTATCTGGAACGCACCCGCGCCAACGGGCAGGTGATCTCGATCGAGGGGGCACCACTTTCGCAGGGGGGCTGGGTGTCGGTCTATACCGATATCACCCGGACAAAACGGGTCGAACTGTTGCTGCGGGCCCGGTCCGAGGAAATGTCGGACCGTCTGATCGCCCATACCGAAGAACTGTCGGCAGCAAACCGCGAACTGGCCGCCACCAACAGCGCCTTGGAAGAGGCCAAACGCCAGCTCACCGAGATCGAAGCCCGCACCCGTCTGACGACGGAAATGATGCCGGCCCATATCGCCCACGTGGATGGCGAAGGCTATTATTCCTTTACCAACCGGCGGCTCAGCTCGGTCTTTCCGGGCCGTCCCTCGGACATTCTGGGGATGCATATCTCGGATGCGCTGGGGCCATCCGCCTTTGCCCGGATCGAACCGCACCTGATGGCCGCCTACAAAGGTGGCAGCCCGGTCTTTGAGTTTACCGAGGAACACGGCAGCCGCCGCATCCGCGTCGCCTTTACCCCGGACAACAGCGGCGGCGTCTTTATCCTGTCGATGGATGTGACCGAAGAAACCCAGGCCCGCGTCGCCCTGCAACAGGCCCGCCGCCGCGAAATGGCGGCGCAGATGACCTCCGGCCTTGCGCATGACTTTTCGAACCTTCTGACCATCATCCTCGGCATGCAGGGCAAACTGGCCAAGATGGATCTGCCCCCCGAAGCGGATGAGCTAATCCAGGGCACCCTTTCAGCGGCACGGCGGGGTGGGCGGCTTCTGAACCGCATCGGGGAAATGACAGGCCAGCGCACCCTGCGCCCGCAGGCCACCGACATGCATGTGCTGCTCAATGAGCTGAAGATCCTCGCCTCGCCCTCGCTGCCGCAGGGCATCGGCCTCAGCATTCTCGACAATACGCCCGACGTGATGCTGCTGCTGGATGCGGGCAAATTGCAGGACGCGCTGCTGAACCTTATTTTCAACGCCCGCGACGCCTGCGGCACCACCGGGCAGATCACCGTCAGCGTCCATGCGGTCGGAGAAACCTGGCTGGAAATCAGCGTCAGCGACACTGGTCCCGGCTTTTCCCCCGAGGCGCTGAAACAGGCGCTGAACCCGTTTTTCACCACCAAGGGCAGCGAAGGCTCGGGCCTGGGTCTGCCGACCGTTTATGACATGGCGAAATCTACAGGCGGCGACATGCGCATCGCCAATACGGTCTCGGGCGCCAGCGTTACCCTGCGCCTGCCCTACCGGCTGGCGCCGGATGCCTCGGGCGGGATCGCACTGCTCGTCGAAGACAGCGAAAGCCTGCGCGCCACCTTTCGCGACATGCTGATCGACCTTGGCTATTCCGTGATCGAGGCCACCAGCGTAGACGAAGCCTCGGCCCTGACCGCTGACATTCCGGACATGGCGCTGGTGCTGTCCGACATCCGGCTGGAAGGTGAGGCCACCGGGATCGATCTGGTCGACCGGCTGGCCGGATCCTCCCTGCCCTGCATCCTGATGACGTCGCTGCCCCCGGGCGATGCCATGCATCGGGAGGCTTTGAAACGCGGGCCTGTTCTGCAAAAACCCTTTACCACGCAGCAGCTGTCGGCGCTGATCACACCGGAGACCCCTTCATGACCGCGCCTCTTGTCACCATTCTGGACGATGAACCCGAAATCCGCCGGATCCTGACCGAGACCCTGGAAGAGGCTGGTTTCCGCACCCAAAGTTTTTCCCGGGCGCGCGAATTCGAAGCTTCCTTGAAACGGGTGACGCCAGATGTCTGCCTCGTTGACCTGTCGCTGCCCGACACCGATGGGCTGACACTTGTGCACAGGCTGGCGCTGGAGCAGGGCGCGGCGGTGATCATCATTTCCGGTCGCGCGCAGGTGCAGGACCGGGTGACCGGGTTGGAGCTGGGCGCTGATGATTACATCACCAAACCCTTTGATCCCACCGAAGTCGTCGCCCGTATCCGCGCCCGTCTGCGCGGCGGCCCGCGTGCCCAGGTGCAAAGCGGGAATTCGGCGCAGTTCTCTGGCTGGACGGCCCATTTCGACCGCTATGTTCTGGAGGATGAAACCGGCGGCGAAACGCCCTTTTCCCATGCCGAGGGCGAAGTGCTGCGGCTGTTTCTGGACAGTCCCAAGCGGCTGATCTCCCGCGCCCAGATGCAGGAGGCACTGGGCGGGGCTGCCGGGGACAGTTTCGACCGGGCCATGGATGTGCGTGTGTCACGCCTGCGCACCAAATTGCGCGAAGATCCCAAGAACCCCCGCCTGATCAAGACCATCTACGGCGCGGGCTATATTTTCCTCGGCGATGTGAACTGGCTCTGAGGCTGGTCATCGGCTGTCGGCATCAAGCGGCAGGATGACCGGAACAAACCAGCGGTGCAAAAGTGATCCCGGCCCGTGCGGGTTCACCATCCTTTCTCTTGCCGACCCGAATCACCGCGATTAGAATCGCCTCATGGCTACCTGTCTTCTCTATCGTGAAACATCATCCCGGCCCTCCCGGTTTTACCGGATCGAACTGGCGATGAACCTGTTCTCAGAGGTTTCCGTCCTTCGGGAATGGGGGGTCGCAGGGCGCGATGGGCAAAGCGTGATCAACATCTATGGCAACCTGCGCGAGGCGTCGGTTGCCGCCGACAGCCACCGCAACCGCATGATCAAACGCGGCTATAACCGCGACGGACTGGCATCGCAGGCCACCGCCGACTGATCACGCAGCACACTCCGGCGACCCGCAGGCCGCCGGTTTCTGCACTTAATTTCTGTTCACAGGGCCGCGGCCGCCTGGGCCAAAACTTCCAGCCCCAGCGTCAGATCGGCTTCGTCCGTGTCCTCGTCAAAGGCGTGGCTGATGCCGCCGATTGACGGCACAAAGAGCATCCCGGTTGGCATGACCCGCGCCACATTAGCGGCATCGTGCAGCGCCCCCGACGGCATGTCACGCCATTGCTGCGGCGCCAGATCTTCGGCCGCCGCGCGCAGGGCCGCCTGAATGCGGTCATCCATGGCAACGGGTTCGATGCCCATCACCGGTCCCATCTCCACCTCCACGTCGCGTTCCGCTGCGATCTCGTCACAGGTCTGACGGATGATCTGTTCCATCTCCAACAGACGCGCGGCCTCCGCATCACGCCACTGCATGGAGAAGGTCACCCTGCCCGGCACCACCGAAGACGCATTGGGATGCAGTGCAACATGGCCAAGGGTCCAGACGGTTGCCGGGGTGACGATCTCGGCAAACCGTTCATTCAGGCGGGTGTTGAAGGCCGAAAGCGCCTGAAAGGCATCCTGCCGCAGATGCATCGGCGTCGTGCCCGCATGGTTCTGACGACCGGTAAAGGTGATCCGCATATCCCGGATTCCAACGATATTGGTGACAACACCGATCTTTTCACCGGTGGTGTCCAGGGTAGGCCCCTGTTCGATATGCATTTCCAGAAAGCCGGTGAACAGATCCGTCGGCACGGGTTTTTCCGTCCCTTCTTTCATCCGCTGCCGCGCGGCCCGCAGCGTCTGCCCCTCGTTATCGGTCTGCTGATCCGCATCCGCCATCGACAGCCGCCCGGTCCAGACGTCCGATCCGGTCAGAACACCGAAACGCCCCTCTTCATCCTGAAAGCTGACAACGGAAATCGGCGGCCCTCCGGCCTCTTTGCTGGCGCGGGCAATTTCCAAGCCGGCAATGACGCCCAGCGCACCATCCAGCCACCCGCCTTCGGGCTGGCTGTCGCTGTGCGAACCGATCAGCAAGGATTTCTCCCCGGCAATGCCAAAAAGATTGCCAAGCCGGTCAAACCGAACCTCAAGCCCCGCTTCCTGCATGCGGCTCGCCAGCCAGCGGCGCGCGGCGATGTCCACCGCGGTATAGGCCGGACGAACCACACCTTTCCCGACCCCGGAGGCCCCGAACGAGCGCAGCGTATGGAGATCCGCCAAGAATCTCTGGGGGTTGATCTTCATTCCGGGTTCTCCCTTGGTCACGGTCTTGTGTACGGCCCGTCAGTTCCAACGGGTGTTAACCTACATCTTCCATCATTTGCGTTATGTCCACATTTTGTTAACCTTTTTCCGGAACGTCTTTCCTGCATTTTTTCACGCGTGCCAAATCGGCACCCGGTAAATTTCGCGCCATCCCTGAAACCTTCCTTCCATGTCGCGGGCTGCTCACCTAAGAGTCAGGCCAAAGATCAGAGGAACGGAAGCGATGTCTCATATCACGCTGATCCGCCACGGGCAGGCAAACACCGAGGCCCGCGACGAGCACAGCTATGACCGGCTCAGCGATCTGGGCCATCAGCAGGCGGCCTGGCTGGGTGAGCATCTGCGCGCCAGCGGCGCCAGCCATCCCCGTATCTATTGCGGCACCCTGACCCGGCACATCGAAACCGCTGCGGGCATGGGATATACCGAAGAGGTGGTGCAGGATCCCCGTCTCAACGAGATGGAGTATTTCACCCTCGCCCAGGCGATGGAGAAACAGCACGGGCTGGCCATCCCGCAGGAACGCGAAGGCTTCATTGCCCACCTGCCGCAGGTGCTGGCCGCCTGGGCAGAAGGTGAAATCGATGATGCCCCCGAAAGCTGGAGCGATTTTGAAACTCGCACCCAAGCGGCCCTGTCCGAAATCGCGGCGGGAGAAGGTCCGGCATTGGTGGTGACCTCGGGCGGGCTGATCTCCATGGCGATGCGTCAGGCGATGATGCTCGAAATCACCGGCATGGCCCGGATGGCGCTCGCGATCATGAATACCTCGATGCACCGTCTGTTCCCCATTGGCGGGCACTGGTCGCCGGTACTGTTCAACGCGGTACCCCATCTGGAAACACCCGACCGCCATTTTGCGCAGACCCATCTTTGACCGCAGGTTTGACCACGATTTGACCATGGGGCAGACCGCCCGCGACAGGATTGAAGGAAGAAACAGATGCAACTTTATTATGCTCCCGGCACGATCTCGATTGCAGTGGCCATCGCGCTTGAGGAAGCCGGTATCACCTATGAGGCGGTCAATGTGGATTTTGCCAGCGCCGAGCAGACAAAACCCGCCTATGGGCAGATCAATCCCAAGGGCCGTGTGCCCGCGCTGGCGGTCGAGGGCGGCATCCTGACCGAAACCGGCGCTCTGCTGGACTATATCGCCGATCTTGCTCCCGACGCAGGCCTGCGCCCCGAAGACCCGGTTCTGAAGGCCCGCATGCGCGAGGTGATGTACTACCTTGCCTCGACCATGCACGTGAACCACGCCCACAAGATGCGCGGCAGCCGTTGGGCCAGTCAGCAATCCTCGTTTGAGGACATGACAGCGAAAGTGCCAGAAACCATGGCCGCCTCTGCCGCCTACATCAGCGAAAACGGCCTTAAAGGGCCCTTTGTGCTGGGTGATGAGATCAGTATCGCCGATTGCTATCTGTTTGTG
Source organism: Phaeobacter sp. SYSU ZJ3003 (assembly GCF_041300735.1). Lineage (NCBI taxonomy): Bacteria > Pseudomonadati > Pseudomonadota > Alphaproteobacteria > Rhodobacterales > Roseobacteraceae > Phaeobacter > Phaeobacter sp. SYSU ZJ3003. The sequence goes on from NZ_PXNU01000002.1 coordinate 31,949, forward strand.
GTGTGCAGCTGGCTCGAAGGGGACGGGGTTTCGGTTGCGGATTATCCCAAGATCCGGGATTTCATGGCCACCATGGATCAGCGCCCCTCGGTGCGCGCAGTCCGCGCCAAGGGCATGCTTTGATATTTGAGTGAAGGACGACAAGAGAATGACTCATCTCTGGGTACGGGCCGAGCAGCGCCCGAATGAAGAACGGGTCGGGCTGACCCCCGAAGGCGCCAAGGCGCTGATCGATGCAGGCATCAAGGTCACGGTCGAGAAGAGCTCGGTCCGGGCGATCCCCTTGCAGGGCTATGTGGATGCAGGCTGCGATATCGCCGCCGAAAACAGCTGGCCCACAGCCCCGGCAGAGGCGATCATCTTTGGCCTGAAAGAACTTCCCGAGGACGGCACGCCGCTGCCGCACAGGCACATCATGTTCGGCCATGCCTTCAAGGGTCAGCACTCGGGCAAGGCGTTGCTGGAGCGGTTCCGCCAGGGTGGCGGCACGCTTTATGACCTGGAATATCTGGTGGACGAAAGCGGCCGAAGGGTTGCGGCCTTTGGCTATTGGGCCGGCTATGCAGGCGCGGCGGTGACGCTGAAATGCTGGGCCGCTCAGCAGCGCGGCGAAATCTGTGGCCCGGTTGGTGTCTTCAAGGACAAGGATTCGCTGATTGCCGATCTGTCCTCCGAGCTGTTCGCGCTGAAAGCCCCCCGCCCCACCGCCATCGTGATTGGAGCCCTCGGGCGTGTTGGCACTGGCGCGGCGGATCTGCTGGAGACCATGGGCGTCATCGTTACCAAATGGGACATGGCGGAAACCGCCAATGGCGGTCCCTTCCCGGAAATCCTGGAGCACGATCTGTTCCTCAACTGCATCTTTGCGCGCCCCGGCACGCCTGTGTTTGTACCGCAATCTGCCCTGACAGAGCCGCGCAAGCTGACCGCCATCGGCGATGTCGCCTGCGATCCGGACAGCGATTACAACCCGGTGCCGGTCTATGACCGCGCCACCACCTGGGATGCCCCTGCCCTGCGCGTGGCCAAGGATCCGGTTCTAGACGTGATGGCCATCGACAACCTGCCCTCAATGCTGCCCGCCGAAAGCTCGGTCGATTACGCCGAGCAGCTTTTGCCCTCGCTTCTGACGCTGGGCGATCTCGGCAGCGGTGTCTGGGGCCGGGCCAAAGCAACCTTTGACGAAAACATGGGCAACTGATGGAACTGTACATCGGATATCTGGCCGGCACGATGGGCACGATCTGCTGGATCCCCCAGGCTTGGCGCGCCTGGAGCACGCGGGACACCTCGGGCCTGTCGCTGGCGGCCAACCTGATGTTTCTTCTCACCGTCTCGCTCTGGCTCATCTACGGGCTTATGGTGGGCGACATGCCTTTGATCCTGGCCAACTTCTGTGCCTTGCTGATCGTGATCAGCATCGTTCTGGCCAAACTGAAATACAAATAAGGGAGTACCACTCATGACCATCCACTGGTGCGGAACCGGCCTGTCGGCCATCCCCGGCCTGCGCCGCCTTCTGGAGGCGGGCCATGACGTTGCGGTGTGGAACCGCACCCCCGAAAAGGCGCGCGAAGCGGTGGGCGATCTGACCACCAACATTCACGCCTTTTCCATCGCCAACCTGGCCCAGATGCTGAGCCCGGAGGACGTTGTCGTCTCAATGCTGCCTGGCGACTGGCACGTGGAGCTGGCCGAACTGGCGATCTCCAAAGGCGCCCATTTCGTGTCCTCCTCCTACATTGCGCCGGAAATGCGCGCGCTGGATGACAAGGCGCGCGAAGCAGGCGTGGCCCTGGTGAACGAGGTCGGCCTTGATCCCGGCATCGACCACCTGATGGCCCACGCGCTTGTGCAGGATTACAAGGCATCGGACGCCTATGATGCCGAGAACCACATCAGCTTTATCTCTTACTGCGGTGGCATTCCGAAGACCCCGAACCCATTCCGCTATAAATTCAGCTGGTCACCGCTCGGCGTGCTGAAGGCGCTGCGTTCACCCTCGCGGTCGGTGCGGGATTATTCCGAGCTGCGCGTGGACCGGCCATGGGATGCGATCAGCAGCTATGACGCGCCGCTGCCCACGCCTGAAAGCTTTGAGGTCTACCCGAACCGCGACTCGCTGCCCTTCATGGCGCAATACGAGTTCGAAGAGGCCTGGCCGGTGAAGGAATTCGTGCGCGGCACCCTGCGCCTCAACGGCTGGTCCGAGGCCTGGGCCGATGTCTTCAAGGAAGTCGAGACCCTGGAAGGCGAAGCAGGCGATGCCCGCCTGAAAGAGATGTCCGACCAGTTCTGGGACGAAAACGCCTATGACGAAGGTGAAGCGGACCGGGTCGTGCTCTGCGTCAGCCTGAAGGCGGAAAAGGACGGCAAGGTCGTTTGGCACAAGACCTATGTGATGGATGCCTGGGGCGACGAGCGCAGCACCGCCATGGCGCGCCTTGTGTCCTATCCGGTCAGCTTTGCCATCGAGGCCGTGATGAACCGCCAGATCCCGGCCGGCGTTCACGCCGCCCCCAGCGATCCCAAGCTGATCGAAAAATGGATGGGCGAGATCGGCAAGCTGGCCCAGCATCTGGAAATCATCGACCACGCAGGCTGAACCAAACAGCTCTGCCAACACAAAAGACCCGCTCAGGCGGGTCTTTTTTTTTGTGAGGCGCCCTTCAGCGACCGATCACATCGTCTTCGATATCACCGACATCCACACCGATGGCCTCCAGCCCGGCCTCAATATTGTCGGCCAGATGCGGCGTTCCGATAAGGTAATCGGCGGTCGGGGTGGTGGCTTCGCTGCGAGCCGTCGCAAGCGCCTCTGACAGCTCTTCCGCCTCGAAACTGCCGCGACCGATCCACATGATCGCGGTCAGTTCGGCCTGCTCATCGACGCTCATCCGGTCGATAAAGGCGCGCAGCTCCCCTTCGGCCCGGTCCAGTTCCCGGGCCATCATCGCCACCTGGGCGACCTTGCGGGCGGAAATCTCCAACATTGTTCGTCTCCTGCTGTTCGCGGTTCTCCCGGTATCAGACAGCAGTGTCCCCTCCGGGTCTTTGATCTGGGGCAAAGCCGCCTTGTCCCCATCCGAAGATGTCGAGCCCGCTGCTGCGCCCGCGCAGATGCACCGGTGGCAGGGCAATCCAGCCGTCGCGCGCGGGCTTTGCTCCGGCGGCGTCAAACAGGGCGGCAGAGGCTATGATCCGGGCATCTGCCTGCCGTGTGAGCTGCTCCAGCCGCGCCGCGATATTCACTGTATCGCCAAAGACGCTGTATTCCAAACGCTCGGCATTGCCGACCACCCCGGAAAAGACCTCGCCCCAGTGCAGGCCGATCCCCGCCTCGACAGGCCCTTCCCCCGCCTCCAGACGCAAGGCCGTCCAGCGCTGCAGTTCTTCATCCAGCGCCCCGGCGCAATCGAGCGCTCGCTGCGCCCCTTCCTCACCTTCGAACAGGATCATCGCGGCATCGCCGATGTATTTGTCGATCAAGCCGTTGCTGCACGCCGCAGCCCGCTGCACCCGGCGGCGGAATTCGGTGATATAGGCGCTGACCTCCTGCGGATCGCGCCCCTCGGACCAGCTGGTGAACCTGCGGATGTCGATGAACAGGACCGCCATTTGCTGCCGCTGCCCCTGTCGTAACTCCTCCAGCCCGCCGCCCGCGAGGCGACCGGCCAACTGGGCGGGCAGGTAGCGGGTCAGATTGGTGCGCGCCTGCGCCTCGGTGATCGAGCGGTGCAAAAGCCCACGCATCCGGTAGGCGGCCACGACAAGAACAATGCCGGCCAAGGCAATCATGGAAATGCGGATGATATTAGGGGGCAAGGACAATAGGAACAGTGCCCGCTCCGCTGCCTGCACCGGCACCTGTTCGGGCTGCCAGAAGACCATCAGGGACAGGCCCGTCACGATCAGAAGCACCGTATAAGCTTGCAGATACGGATTGAACCGGAGAACCGCAAAGGCCAGCACCCCCGGTACCAGCCAGATCGGTGGCAGCAGGAAGGTCACGCCCCCCGGCAGGGATGTATTCTCAAGCCCCACCCAGGCATTCACCAGAAGGAAGGCGCAGTCCAAGGTCACGCCGGTCCAGATCATCCAGCCGCGAAACATCCCCCGGCGCGCGCGCCATAGGGTGAACAGTCCCAGCAGCAGGTAGGAAAACATGGTTGCCAGTGCAAAGAGCCATTGCCGACGCAGGTAGCTTTCCACCGTTTCAACATTGTCCCAGACGGTGAGAAAGAAGATCAGCAACAGCCCCAGCGACACCCCGATCCGCAGAACTGAGACGACGCGCTCGGCCTCCACCTCAGCCTGTCGCCACAACTCCCGGTCCGCTGCGCTGCCCCTCATCTCTCTGGATGCTCCAGCGGGACCACGGTCCCGGTTGGATCCGCCCCCTGGTCGATCTCTTCAAAGTCGAAGTTGTCGAGTCGCTGCGCCCGGCGCCCGGCCTTATCAGCGCTGATCTTGATCTCGGCGACGTCCTTGGCCGCTTGCGCAAAATGCCGATCCAGATTGACGACGCGCTCTCCCAGCCGTTCCACATCGCGGTGCAAGAGGCCCAGCTCACTGCGGATGGCCCCCGCCTGTTCGCGCATGCGAGCGTCCTTTAGGATCGCGCGCATGGTGTTCAGCGTCGCCATGCAGGTGGTGGGCGAGACGATCCAGACCTTCGCCGCAAACCCTTCGCGCACCACGCCGGTGAAATTGGCGTGCAGCTCGGCATAGACCGCTTCGGAAGGCAGGAACAGGATCGCACCATCGGCGGTTTCGCCCTCAATGATGTACTTCTCGGATATCGCCCGGATATGCGCCCGCAAGGCCGTTTTCATCTGCCGCGCCGCATAGGCCAGCTCGTCCTGGGTTTCGGCCCGGCGCAGCGCCTCATAGGGTTCGAGCGGGAATTTGCTGTCGATCACGATCGGCCCCGGCGGATTCGGCAGATGCACCAGACAATCGGCACGCTTGCCGTTGCTGAGCGTCGCCTGCAGCGTATAGGCATCCGCAGGCAGTGCCTTTGAGACGATGTCGTTCAGCTGGATCTCACCAAAGGCGCCCCGGGTCTGCTTGTTCGACAGGATATCCTGAAGGCTCAGCACATCGCCCGACAGTTTGGTGATATTGTCCTGCGCCTTGTCGATGGTCGCCAGCCGCTCCTGCAACTGCGTCAGAGAGGTCACCGTGCGTTTGGCGCTGCCGTGCAGGCTTTCCTGCATGCGTTCCTGCATCTCGGCCATGGCGCGGGCCTGACGCAGGGCATTGTCGGCCAGCCTATCGTTCATATGCTGCTGCACATCCGTCAGCCGTGCCTCCACCGTCTGCACCATCTGCACCTGCGCGTTGGCCTGCATATCCGACACATGCTGCAAACCGCCGCGCAGCTGCTGCACGGACTGTCCCAGATACTCCATCTGCTGCGCAATCGGCGCCACCGCCGAGGCCGCGCGGGCCGAGGCGCGCATGGAGAGGAACAGCAACAGGATCAGCAGCGCCGCAAAGCCGCCCGCCATCAGGGCCAGCGGCCCGACCTGATCCATGGCTGCCAAGGCCTCCTCCACGCTGTCCATCACGTGCGTCCGAACAGACGTTCGATATCGGCCAGTTTCAGCTCCACATAGGTGGGGCGGCCATGGTTGCACTGGCCGGAATGGGGCGTTGCCTCCATTTCTCGCAGCAGGGCATTCATCTCTTCGCCGCGCATCCGCCGCCCGGATCGGATCGAACCATGGCAGGCCACCCGGCTCAGGATCGCCTCCAGCCTTGCCTGAACCAGCTGGCTTTCGCCCTGATCGTCCAGCTCGTCCAGGATGTCCTTCACCATGGCCTCGGCGTTGACCTCTCCGAGGATTGCAGGGGTTTCCCGCACCGCCACGGCGTTGCCACCAAAGGCCTCGATGCCAAGACCGAATTTACCCAGCTCATCCGCCACCGCCAGCAAGCGGGCGCAGTCATTGTCGGAGAGTTCGACGATTTCCGGGATCAGCAGCGCCTGCGCCGCGACACCGTTTTCACCCATCTGACGCTTCAGCTTTTCATAGACCAGCCGCTCGTGCGCGGCGTGCTGATCGACGATCACCATGCCATCGGAAGTCTGGGCGATGATGTAGTTTTCATGCACCTGGCCGCGCGCTGCGCCCAATGGCAGGGCCTCGGCCTGCGCCTCCTGCATGCCCGGTTCTGCGGGCTGCACGGGCTCTTCGATGGTCTGCCCGCTGAAGGCGCTGCGCATCTCGGCAAAGCCTTGGCTCTGCGGCGGCGGAGAGGGCTGATAGGGCGGCACCGGCACGTAATCCGGTCGCTGCGCGCTATAGGCGGCCGTGCGGGCGCCCATCGACGGGCGGTCCATCTGGTAGACATATGGCGCCGACTGCGGGGTGGCCTGTTCGGGGCGCATGGCGCCCAGCGTCGCCCCGGCCACGGTGGTGGAGGCGCGATGCCCAGCCTCGGCCAGTGCGTGCCGCAGAGCCGAGACGATCAGCCCTCGGGCAAGCCCGGGATCGCGGAAGCGGACCTCAGATTTGGCGGGATGCACGTTCACATCGACCAGGGTCGGATCGCAATCGATGAACAGCGCCGCCACCGGATGGCGGTCCCGGCTGAGGAAATCGAAATAGGCCGCACGCAGGGCGCCGGTCAGCATCTTGTCCTTCACCGGACGCGTGTTCACAAAGAGGAACTGCGCCACCGCCGCGCCGCGGGAATAAGTCGGCAGCGCCGCGTAGCCATAAAGCCGCAAACCTTCGCGGGTGGCGTCGATCTTCAGCGCGTTTTCGGCAAACTCCCGCCCCAGCACCGAGCTAAGCCGCCCGTGCAGCGCATCGAACAGATCGCCAGACAGGGGATCGGCGCGGAAGGTGACGCGCCCCTCGCCGCCGCCGGATACATCCCGCAGGGTGAAGCCAACAGAGGGTTCGGCCATGGCGAGGCGCTTGATCACATCGCCGATCGCCTGCGCCTCGGCCCGGTCTGTGCGCATGAATTTCAGCCGCGCCGGGGTGGCGTAGAACAGATCGCGCAGCTCGACCACTGTACCCGCGCGCAGGGCGGCGGGTTTCACCGGCTCCATGCCGCCGCCTGCAACGCGGATCTGCGCCGCATCATTGCCTGCGGCGCGGCTGGTGATGGTTAGGCGTCCCACGGCGCCCAGGCTGGGCAGCGCCTCGCCCCGGAAGCCGAAGGTATGGATGTTGAGCAGGTCCGATCCGTCGATCTTCGAGGTCGCGTGACGCGACAGGGCCAGCGGCAGATCCTCGGGCGTCATGCCGCAGCCATCATCGGTGACCCGGATCAGGGTCTTGCCGCCATCGGCAATCTCCACCGTGATCCGCGTGGCGCCTGCGTCGATGGCGTTCTCCACCAATTCCTTCACGGCCGAAGCGGGGCGTTCAATCACCTCACCCGCCGCGATCCGGTTGATGGCGCTGTCCTCCAGCTGCCGGATAACGGGGCGGGAATTGTCGCGGATTTGGGGGTCTGGGCTGCTCATACCGCAAAATTTAGCATGGAGCCCTTCGATTCTGCCACCCGCAAAGCGCGCGAGGCAGCGGCGGATTACCCTCCGGCAGGCGCCCCCGCGCGACGGCGACAAGGGCCGAACCGGGCCGTCACCGCCAGGATCATGCCCGAGACGGCAGCGATCATGCCCGCCGCGCTGACCGCATCCGTACCGCCCAGCCACAGCGGCCCATAGCCCGCCAGAACATAGCCAAGCACCGCCGACAGCACCGCAAAAACGACGCTCCAGCCGATCTGCGCCTCCAGCCGGTTGGTCATCATCCGTGCCGCGGCGGGCGGGCAGATAAACATGGCGATGACGATGATCGACCCCACCGCATCAAAGGCCGCGACCGCCGCCACTGCAGCAGTGATCACCAGCGCCAGCCCCAGCAGATTGGTACGGATCCCCAGTGTACGGGCAAACCCTTCATCGAAGGTCGAGATTTTCAACGCCCGCCAGAACAGCGCGATGAAGGCCACCACGCCCAGCAGTGTCAGCCCCATGCGGGGCAGCTCCGGCGGCAGATAGCGCAGCGCCTCGGCATCCCAGAGAGAGGACCAGCCGGTAGCATCCAGCCAGATCAGACTTTCGAGGTTGCCATAAAGCGCATGTTCCACGTCCAGATGCACGGTGGAGGTATCGGTCTGTTCCAGCAGCAGCACACCGGCGGCAAACATGGTGGTAAAGATCACCCCCATGGCCGCGCCCGGCTCAATCCGGCCCAGACGGCGCACCGCCTCGATCAGGATGACGGCGGTGACGGCTGCACCCGCCGCGCCCAGCAGCATCGGCCCGGCCGCAATCGCTCCGGTCAGCAGGAAGGCCACCACGATGCCCGGCAACACCACATGGCTGATGGCATCCCCGATCAGGGCCTGTCGGCGCAGCAGCAGGAAATTGCCCGGCAGCGCGCAGGCCACGGCGGCAAATGTACCGATCAGCAGCGGCGTCAGCGAAAGGGGAACGAATTCAGAGCCCATCATCCTGCGGGAACCTCCTGCGGGCCGCCGATGCGGCGGTCGATTTCGCTGATCTGATCGCGGGTCAGCACGGTCTCGATCTCGCGCAGCCCGTCATAGAGCGCAGCGGCGGCCTCATGCGCCAGATCGCTGCGCACCAGTTCCCAGCGTTTTTCGTCGCGCAAGGCCTTGGCGGCGCGGGCGCGTCCCTTGTCGGTGGCCACTCCGTCGGCGCGCACCAATCCAGCGCGGCGCAACAGCCGCAGGGTCAGCGGTTCGTAGATCGGTTGCCCCTGCGCCAGCGCCAGCAATCCCTGCCGCAGATGCACCCGGCGCTGGAACCGCTGGTGGCGCAGCACCGCCGCCAACACGCCGCGCCCGGGGGCGAAAAGCAGAGACAGGGCAAAGAGCACAAAACTGACCAGCACGATGATCGGCCCGGTCGGCAGGTTGGGCGCCGAGGCGGAAATCGCTGCGCCGACATAGGCAGAGGCACCGCCTGCCAGCCCCGCATAGACCACGACACGATCCGAACGCTCAGTCCAGAAACGGGCGGTGACGGCGGGGATGATCAGCAGGGCGACGATCAGGATCAGGCCGACGATCTTTAGCCCCACCACGGTCACCGCCATGACCAGTCCCATCATCAAAAGGTCGATGCGGTGCACCGGCAGGCCGCGCGCAGCGGCATATTCGGGGTCAAAGGCCACCATCATCATCGGTCGCCGCGTCAGGAGGATCACCAGCAGGGCCGCTGCACTGCCTGCGGCGATGATCATCGCATCGCTGAACAGCATGCCGGCGGTCGATCCCAGAAGGAAGCCCTCAAGCCCCGCCTGCCGTCCCACGCCCAGCGTCTGGATCACCGTCAACAGCACGATCCCCAACCCGAAGAATACAGACAGGACTGCGCCGATGGCAGCATCCTCGGCCAGACGGGTGTTGCGGGTCAGCCAGTTCATGCACCAGAGGCCCAGCGCCGCCGACAGGGCAGACCCGAGCAGCAGCCCGGCCAGGTTGCGCCCGTCACCGCCCAGGAACACCATCACCAAAAAGGCAATGGCAACACCGGGCAGGGTTGCATGGCTGACCGCATCGCTGACCAGCGCCCGTTTGCGCAGGAACAGGAAGGTGCCAGTGATACCCGCTGCGCCGCCCAAAAGGGCCGCCCCAAGGGAGACCAGCGTGGCGTTATAGCCCAATTGCAGGAAAAGCGCGTCCATCAACATGGGATCAGACCTTTGCCGCCGCCAGCTGATCGATCTGCGCCGTCGCGAGGCGCCCGCCATAGGCGGCCTGCAGGGTTTCCGCGGTAAAGGCCTCGGCGACCGGACCTTCGGCGACCTTACGCGTATTGATCAGGAAGACATTGTCGAAATATTCCGCGACGGTGGCCAGATCGTGGTGCACCACCACAACCGTCTTACCTGCCGCGCGCAGGGATTTCAGGACGGTGATGATGGCCTTTTCTGTCGCCGCATCGACCCCGGCAAAGGGTTCATCCAGCAGGTACAGGTCCGCATCCTGCGCCAGTGCGCGGGCCAGGAACACCCGCTGCTGCTGGCCGCCCGAAAGCTGGCCGATCTGGCGGTCGGCGAAATCGCCCATGCCGACCCGATCCAGACAATCGCGCGCCACGGTCCGGTGATGACCCCGGATCCGGCCCAAGAGGCCAAGTTCACGATAGAGCCCCATCATCACTACGTCGATAACACGGGTCGGGAAGTCCCAGTCGATGCTGGCGCGCTGCGGCACATAGGCGATGCGGGCGCGCATTGCCTCCAATGGGCGGCCAAAGACCTGCACCCGGCCGGACACCGGCGGCACGATCCCAAGTGCGGATTTCAAAAGGGTCGATTTACCCGCCCCGTTGGGTCCGATGATGGCCGTCATCTTGCCCGGCTCGACCGTCATGTCGACACTGAAGACAGCGGGTTTCTCTCCGTAGGTAACGGTGAGGCCGCGAATGGCCAGCGGGCTGTTTTCCGGGGAAGTCGATGCGATGTCCCCTCCGGCGTCGCGCACAAGTTCAACCGTCTGTGTCATGATCAAAGCCCCGCCGACAGTTTGCCGTCCATGCCGCGCTCTGGCACATCTGCGCCCAGCGCCCCGGCGATGGTGGTCACGTTGTGGTCCAGCATACCCAGATAGGTGCCCTCATAGCTGCCATCGGCGCCCATCGCGTCCGAGAACAGCTCGCCCCCGATCTGCACCTCGTGGCCCTGCGCCGCCGCACCTTCGATCAGGGCGCGCATGGAACGGTCCGACACCGAACTTTCGACAAAGACCGCCGAGATTTTGCGCTCAACCAGCAGATCGACCAGTTCACCGATCCGATTCAGACCCGCTTCGGATTGGGTCGAGATGCCTTGAATGCCCAGCACCTCGAAGCCGAAATCGCGGCCAAAATAGCCAAAGGCATCATGTGCGGTGACCAGCACCCGGTTGTTTTCCGGCACGGTTTCCAGCGTTTTGCTCGCGTAGGCGATCAACCGGTCCAGATCCGCCAGATGTGCCTGAGCATTGGCCGCAAAGGTTTGGGCCTCGGCCGGGCGGGCTTCGCTCAGCACCGCGGCGATATCCATCACCACCCGTTTCCACAGGTTCGGCGTCATCCAGACATGCGGATCGAACTTGTTCTCGTAATCGTCATGGGCCCGCAAGAGATCCTTTGGCAGACCTTCGGCCACCGCGACCACAGTCCGCTTGCGGGACAGATCGTGCAGGAAGCTTTCCATCTGCGCCTCAAGGTAGAGACCGTGATACAGCACCAGATCCGCCCGGGTCATCGCCACGATATCCGACCGCGTCTGCCGGTAGGCGTGGGGATCGACCCCCGGCCCCATCAGGGCGCGCACCTCAACCGCATCACCGCCGACCTGGCGCGCGGCATCCGCGATCATGCCCGTGGTGGCTACGATTTTCAGCGGTGCCTCGGCCACGGCGCGACCCGCCGCAAAGGCCAGTGTCAGCGGCAGTACCAGCAATAGCGCAAGCCGCATCAGGCCATTGAGCGAAACTCTCATCCTCGTTCTCCTTCATGCCGGTTTTCAGGCCGGTGTTGAAGGCAATATGAGAACGATTCTCAAAACTGTCAATGTAAATGCGAATTATTCTCAACAAAGGAAGCCGGTTTTTCCAAATGGTCAATTTACTGCACGGAAAGCAGGCGGCTTGCTTGCCAAGATGCCGCACCCGTGCGACTTTCGCGCAGAACTTTGGTGAGGATCCCCGCAATGGAAAGCCACATCTCCGCGCAAAGCACTCGGGCCAATGCCGCGGGCGACGCGCAGCTGCCGCAGGTCGGTGAGCCGCGCAATCCCGGCATGGAGCTGGATCTGGACTGGGCGCTTGGCCTGCAGGCCAATACTTCGGCGATTGAGCGGCGTTGTGCGACGCTGCCCGGACGCCGTAGCGTCAAGAAAGAGTATCAGGCCGCCTGGCTGCTGAAGGCCATCACCTGCATCGACCTGACCACGCTTTCCGGCGATGATACCGCGGGGCGGGTGCGCCGCCTGTGCGCCAAGGCGCGCCAGCCAGTGCGCGCGGACATTCTACAGGCGCTTGGCACCCCGGATATCACCACCGGCGCCGTTTGCGTCTACCACGACATGATCGCCCCGGCGGTTGCCGCGCTCAAGGGCACCAGCATTCCGGTCGCAGCGGTCTCCACCGGGTTTCCGGCTGGGCTGTCGCCCTTCCATCTGCGCGTTGCCGAGATTGAGGAAAGCGTCAAGGCGGGCGCCCATGAGATCGACATCGTGATCTCGCGCCGCCACGTTCTGAGTGGCAACTGGCAGGCGCTTTATGATGAGATGAAAGCCTTCCGCGCCGCTTGCGGCGATGCCCATGTGAAGGCGATCCTTGCCACCGGAGAGCTGGGATCCTTGCGCAACGTGGCGCGCGCCTCGATGATCTGCATGATGGCGGGCGCCGATTTCATCAAGACCTCTACCGGCAAGGAAAGCGTCAATGCCACCCTGCCCGTCAGCCTTGTGATGATCCGCGCCATCCGCGACTATCACGAACGCACCGGCTACCGCGTTGGCTATAAACCCGCTGGCGGTATTTCCAAGGCCAAGGATGCGCTGGTCTACCTATCGCTGATCAAGGAGGAGTTGGGCGACCGCTGGCTGCAGCCCGACCTGTTCCGCTTTGGCGCCTCTTCCCTGCTGGGAGATATCGAACGCCAGCTCGAACACCATGTCACCGGCGCCTATTCCGCGGGCTACCGCCACGCGATGGGCTGAGGAGTGCTGAAATGACCGTGAAAGAGATCTTTGACACCATGAGTTATGGCCCCGCTCCCGAAAGCGCCGCCGAGGCACTCGCCTGGCTTGTCGATCAGGGCGACCGGTTCGGCCATTTCATCAATGGCACCTTCACCGCGCCAGGCGATGGCTTCAACAGCCAGAACCCCGCCACCGGAGAGGTGCTTGCGACCCTGACCCAGGCAACGCAGGCCGACGTGGACACCGCCGTCGCCGCCGCGCGCAGCGCCCAGCCCAAGTGGGAAAAACTGGGCGGGCCGGGTCGCGCCAGATACCTTTATGCCATCGCGCGCCTGCTCCAAAAACACAGCCGCCTGTTTGCCGTGCTTGAAACCATGGACAACGGCAAACCGATCCGCGAAAGCCGGGACATCGATATCCCGCTGGCGCAGCGGCATTTCTACTATCACGCGGGCATGGCCCAATTGATGGAAAGCGAACTGCCGGACCGCGCCGCCCTTGGGGTCTGCGGTCAGATCATCCCGTGGAACTTCCCGCTGTTGATGCTGGCGTGGAAAGTGGCGCCTGCCATCGCCATGGGCAACACGGTGGTGTTGAAACCGGCGGAATATACCTCTCTCACCGCGCTGCTGTTTGCAGACATCTGCCGTCAGGCGGGGCTGCCGAAGGGCGTTGTGAACATCGTTACCGGCGACGGCGCCGTGGGCGAGATGGTCGTGGCTGCCGACGTGGACAAGATCGCCTTTACCGGCTCCACCGCCGTGGGCCGCCGCATCCGCGAAGCCACCGCAGGCAGCGGCAAGGCGCTGACGCTCGAACTGGGGGGCAAGTCGCCCTACATCGTTTTCGATGATGCCGACATCGACTCAGCTGTCGAAGGGCTGGTGGATGCGATCTGGTTCAACCAGGGGCAGGTCTGCTGCGCCGGTTCCCGCCTGTTGGTGCAGGAGAGCATCGCGGAGAGGTTCCACGCCAAACTGCGCGCCCGCATGGACAAGCTGCGCCTTGGCGATCCGCTGGACAAATGCATCGACGTGGGCGCCGTGGTGGACCCGATGCAGCTGAAAACGATCACCGATCTGGTCGCCGCGAATGACGCAGGCGCAACCTATCAGGCCCAGGTCGACATACCCGAGGAAGGCTGTTTCTTCCGTCCAACCCTGATCGAAGGGCTAACCCCCGCCGACCGACTGATGCAGGACGAAATCTTTGGCCCTGTGCTGGTCTCCTGCACCTTCCGCATCCCGGCCGAGGCGGTCGAGCTGGCGAACAACACCCGTTACGGGCTTGCCGCAAGTGTCTGGAGCGAGAACGTCAACCTCGCGCTTGATATCGCGCCGAAACTGGCCTGCGGCGTGGTCTGGGTGAATGGCACCAATATGTTCGATGCCGCCGCCGGGTTTGGCGGCGTGCGCGAAAGCGGCTTTGGCCGCGAAGGGGGCTGGGAAGGGCTGTCGGCCTATACCAAGCCACACGCCAAATCCAAGGCGCTGGCGCAGGTCAAAGGCTTCACCGGTCAGGGCAGCGGCGCCGATCCCATCGACCGCACCGCCAAGATGTATATCGGCGGTAAGCAGGCCCGCCCCGACAGCGGATACTCCCGCGCGGTGCATGACAGGTCCGGCGCCATCCTTGGCTATGTCGGCCTTGGCAGCCGCAAGGATGTACGCAACGCGGTCGAGGCCGCCGCCGGGGCCAAGGGCTGGTCCAAGACCACCGGCCACCTGCGGGCGCAGATCCTCTATTATATCGGAGAGAACCTCTCTGCCCGCGCCGAGGAATTCGCCCACCGCATTGACCACATGACCGGGCGGCGCAGCGGCGCCAAGGAGGTCGAAGCCTCGATCCAGCGCCTGTTCACCGCAGCCGCCTGGGCCGATAAATACGACGGTCAGGTGCATGGCGTACCGATCCGCGGCGTGGCGCTGGCGATGAAGGAACCCGTTGGCGTGATCGGCGCCCTCTGCGCGGACGAGGCGCCGCTTCTGGGTCTGGTCTCGGTGATGGCGCCCGCCATCGCCATGGGCAACCGGGTGGTGCTGACCGCCTCCGAGCCCTTCCCGCTGGCGGCAACTGATTTCTATCAGGTGCTGGACACCTCGGATGTGCCCGCAGGTGTGGTCAATATCCTGACCGGTAGTCATGTCGATCTGGCAGGGCCGCTGGCATCGCATATGAACGTCGATGCGGTCTGGAGCTTTTCCTCCACCGATCTGTCGGCAGAGATCGAAAAGGCATCCGCCAGCAATCTCAAACGCACATGGGTCAACAATGGCACGGCGCTGGATTGGGACACGGACCACAGCCGCCGGTTCCTGGAGGCGGCGACAGAGATCAAGAATATCTGGGTGCCTTACGGCGAATAACGCCGGAAAGCATGCCGAAACAAAACGGGCCGGAGATCTCTCTCCGGCCCGTTGTCATTTCAGCGACAGTGCAAGGCTCAGCCGCCGGTTTTCATTCCATCCGGCCGCCCCACAACCACGAAATGCAGATTGTCCGGTTGCAGCACTTCCGAGGCGACACGGTTGATCTCTTCCAGAGTGACCGCGTTGATCTTGTCATTGCGGGTGCGCACGTAGTCGATCGGCATGCCGTCCAGCTGCATCCCCACCAGGATCGAGGCAATGCGACCGTTGCCATCAAAACGCAACGGATAGGCCCCGGTCAGATAGGTCTTGGCATCCTGCAATTCCTTCTCGGTAACGCCTTCCCTTGCCAGACGGCTCCATTCTTCGCGGATCACCGCAACCGCTTCGGCCATCTTGGAATTGGCCGAGGCGAGCGAGCCCATGTACACAGAGCCCAGATCACGCGGCAGGAGATAGGAATAGACCCCGTAGGTCAGGCCGCGCTTTTCGCGCACTTCGGTCATCAGGCGGCTTTCGAAGGAACCGCCGCCCAGGATCTGGTTCATGATATAGGCCGCAAAGAACCGCGGATCTTCCCGGTCGATCCCCACATGCCCGAACAGCGCAACGGATTGCGGCGTGTCATAGTCGATCACGGTGGTTCCGCCCTCGATCGTGACCTCTGCCGGACCCGGCTGCGGTGCGCCAGTCTCTGGCAGATCGCCCAGAAGCGTGTCGAGCAAGGCGCCCAGCGCGGCCTCGTCGATATCCCCCACGGCGCTGACAAACAGCCTGTCGCGGGCAAAGACCGCATCATGTGCATCGAACATGTCCTGCCGCGTCAGGGTGGACACGGTGTCGATGGTGCCCGAGCCGTCCGAACCATAGGGGTGATCGCCAAAGGCCATCTTGGAAAAGGCACGCCCGGCGATGTCATTGGGGTTCTCAGCGTCCGACCGCAGACCGGACAGAACCTGCGCCCGCACCCGGTCCAGAGCGTCCTGATCAAACCGTGGCGCCACCAGGGTCTGGTGTAGCAAGTCGATGGCCTCGTCCCGGTTCTCAGTCAGGAAGCGGGCAGAGACCGACACCGCCTCCTTATCCGCGTCATAAGAGAAACTGGCCGCAAGGCTTTCGACCGCACGGGCATAGTCCTGCGCCGGCATCTCGCCGGAGCCTTCTTCCAGAAGGCCCGTCATCAGGTTGATGGCGCCACGCTTGCCCGGGGCATCCAGCGAAGTGCCACCGCGAAACCGCAGCTCAAGCGCGGTGAAGGGAATCGTATGATCCTCGACCAGCCAGGCAGTAATGCCCCCGGGCGAGGTGACTTCCTTGATGCGGATCTCGGCGCTGACCGGCAGCACAGAGATCAGAAG
Organism: Phaeobacter sp. SYSU ZJ3003; assembly: GCF_041300735.1. NCBI lineage: Bacteria > Pseudomonadati > Pseudomonadota > Alphaproteobacteria > Rhodobacterales > Roseobacteraceae > Phaeobacter > Phaeobacter sp. SYSU ZJ3003. The sequence continues at coordinate 48,368 of NZ_PXNU01000002.1, forward strand.
GGCAAAACAGGCGACCAGCCCGGCACGTATCATGGCAAATCCCGTCATTGGGTGACCTCCTCATCTGCGCGCACCATCCAGCCAGTGACCGACGCCTCGGGCTGCAGCACTTCACGGGCGACGGCGATGATTTCATCCGCGGTGACCGATTGCAGGATATGGGGCCACTCCTGCACGTCCTCCACCGTCAACCCGGAGGTCAGCGCCTGACCATAACGATTGGCGATCCCATCCACATTGTCGCGCGCATAGATTTCCGCCGCGCGCAGTTGCAGCTTGATCCGCTCCAGCTGATCGGGGTCGACACCCTCTTCAAGGAAGCGTGCAAAGGTTGCGTCAAGCGCATCCTCAGCCTCCTGCATCCCGACGCCCTCGGCCGGGACAACCAGGAAAGAAAAACTGGTCTTGTCCAGCGACACCCCCGAATAGAAGGCACCGGTATAGACCGCCAGCTGCTGATCGAATTGCAGCGCATTGGCCAGATAGGAGGTATTGCCGCCCCCCAGCAGTTCAGCCAGCAGATAAAGTGCCGCCGCCTTTTCCTGCGCGCCGCTGTTGCGTTCCGGCGCCAGATAAGAGCGCTGCACATAGGGCTGTGCCACGCGTGGATCGCGATAGACCATGCGCCGCTCTGCCGTCTGCGGTGGCTCCTGGCTGCGGAACCGTTCCGGCAGGTCGGGGTTCGCCGGAATCACACCGTAGTATTTTTCGGCCAGCTGTCGGACCTCTTCGGGTTCCACATCGCCCGAAACCACCAGAATGGCATTGTTGGGCGCATAATAGGTTCCATAAAAGGACAGCGCGTCCTCCCGGTCCAGCGTCTCCATTTCATGGCGCCAGCCGATCACCGGCTGACCATAACGGTGGTTCAGATACTGTGCCGCACTCAGCTGTTCGCGGAACAGGGACCGCGGATCGCTGTCGGTGCGCTGGTTGCGCTCTTCCAGGATCACCTCACGCTCGGTGACGATCTCCTCCTCGCTGAGGCGCAGATTGACCATACGGTCGCTTTCCATCTGCATCATCAGTTCAAGCCGGTCCGCTGCAATGCGCTGAAAATAGGCGGTGTAGTCATAGCTGGTGAAGGCATTATCCCGGCCGCCATTGGCTGCCACCGTCGCCGAGAGCTCTCCCGGCTCCAGCTTGTCGGTGCCCTTAAACAGAAGGTGCTCCAGAAAATGCGCGACCCCGGACTGACCCGGCGGCTCATCCGCGGATCCGGCGCGGTACCAGACCATATGCTGAACCACTGGCGCGCGGTGATCCTCGATCACCACCACGTCCATGCCATTTTCAAGGGTAAAGGCCGTCACCATGTCCTCAGCCGGTTCTGCAGCGCGCAGCGGCGCGGCAAGAACGGCTGTTACAGCGATGGCGGCCAGTGCGATCCGTCGGATCATGCGGCGTCCTCCAATAGATTTCTCCAAAGACATGCTGCCTCTGTCCGTCACATCCGGGGCCTATCGGGCTGTGCAAAGACAGCCACCAGCGCACCCGGCATAGTCCTACCCATATTGGGGATGTCTTGACGAACCGCAACCTAAGCCAAGGTCGCAGGGAGACAAGGCGCCCTGTCACGATAGCGAATTGTCAAAATTGTGAACGTGCTAACCCGCCCGGCGGACGGCCATCCGGTCAAGCTGCGCAGCAGAGGCGCGGCTCACTCTCCGCTTGGCGGCGGCGCAGAAGGGGTTGCCACACCCGCGCGGCGGAACTGTTCGGTTGTCTCGAACGGGTCCAGCGTCTGCTTGGCGTAGATCTGCTCATAGCGGTCGACAGGGAACAGGCGGATCCGCCCGGTGATACGCTTTTTCTTCAGGAACTTGGCGTCTTCCTCGGCCAGTTCCTGACGCACCGTTGGCGACACGCCATAGCGGCTGGAGGCGCTGACCAGCGCCAGATCCGAGGAGGATACACCCTGTCCAGGCACCAGCGCAGAGGGCTTGCCGCCCAGCGCCGCGACCGCATCGGCTTGAGGGGTCGGATCAGCGATATTGCCTGCGCCCGGTGTTGGTTCCGGCAGACTGCTGTAATCTGCGGGCTCGTTCAGCGGCTTGTTCGGTAGCACAAGGAATTCATCCGGCCCGGTCCCAGTCTTGCGAATATCACGCAGACCTTTTTGCGAGCAGCCCGCGACGGCCACCGCGCCTACCAGAACAATCATGCCGAAAGGGATCCGCATTCCCAGTTACTCCTGCCAGTTTCCCTGCGCTTTTAACGCATATTGCACCCGAGGTCACGCGGGCTTTTTTGCGCTCCGGTCGAACAGGATCAGCCCGATGGCACCGGCAAAGATGAACACATCGGCGATATTGAACACGAAGGGATTGTTAATTCCGCAGCAGGACATGTTGAGGAAATCCAGCACATAGCCATAGAGCAGCCGATCCGCGACATTGCCCAGCGCGCCGCCGATCACCAGCCCCGCCGCCAACGCCATCCAGCGCGCGCGGCGATGCGAGCGGCGAATCCAGATGGCCAGCACGGCACAGATCAGCAGCGAGAGGCCGATCAACACCCAGCGCGCCGTATCCTCGCCGCCATCGAACAGGCCAAAGTTAATGCCGGTGTTCTCGCCATAGCGGAAATTCAACAGCGGCGGCAGCACGTCGATGCTCTGGCGCTGGGACAGGCCCATCCAGTGAATCACCAGATATTTGCTGGCCTGATCCAGAAGAAAGGCCCAGAACGCGCCCCAGAACATCATACGCACTGCCATTTTCCGCTTGGTTCCCGCTGATCAGTGACGGAAGTGGCGCATGCCGGTAAAGACCATGGCAAGCCCAGCCTCATTGGCCGCCTTGATCACCTCATCGTCCCGCATCGAACCGCCCGGCTGGATCACGCAGGTGGCGCCAGCAGCCGCAGCCTCCAGGAGACCGTCGGGGAAGGGGAAGAAGGCATCGGAGGCCACGGCAGAACCTTTGGCCAGGCTTGCGTCCAGACCCAGTTCATCCGCCATGCGCTGCGCCTTGGCGGCGGCCACATTGGCGCTGTCCAGGCGGCTCATCTGGCCGGCGCCGACACCCACGGTGGCGCTGCCTTTGACATAAACGATGGCGTTGGATTTCACGTGCTTGGCCACCTTCCAGGCGAACAGCAGGTCCTGCATTTGCTCATCCGTCGGGGCCTTTTCGGTGACGACCTTCAGATCGTCCATGCCGATGTATCCCACGTCCTTGTCCTGCACCAGAACACCGCCAGAGACCTGCTTGTAGGCGGTGATCGCCTTGCGCGGATCGGGCAGCGCGTCTGTCAGCAAGAGGCGCAGATTCTTCTTGGCGGCAAAGATCTCTTTCGCCTCATCCGAGGCACCCGGCGCGATTACCACCTCGGTGAAGATCTCGGTGATCTTGGCGGCGGTTTCGGCGTCCAGCGGCTGGTTCAGCGCCACAATGCCACCAAAGGCAGAGGTGCGGTCGCAATCGAATGCCTTCTGGTAAGCCTCGGCCAGGGTAGCTCCACGCGCCACACCGCAGGGGTTGGCGTGCTTGATGATGGCAACGGCAGCGGTTTCAGCCGGATCGAACTCGGCCACCAGCTCATAGGCCGCATCGGTGTCGTTGATGTTGTTGTAGGACAGCTCCTTGCCCTGCAGCTGCACGGCGGTGGCAACACCCGGACGGTTCGAGCCATCGGTGTAGAAGGCCGCTTTCTGGTGGCTGTTTTCGCCATAGCGCAGAGTCTGCTTCAACTCACCGGCAAAGGCGCGGCGGCGCGGTGCTTCCAGCTCCAGCGCGCCTGCCATCCAGTTGGAAACAGCCGCGTCATAGGCTGCGGTGCGGGCATAGGCGATCTGCGCCAGACGCTGGCGGAAAACATAAGAGGTCTGACCGTCGTTCGCGTCCAGCTCGGCCAGCAGGGCGTCATAGTCTTCGACGTCGGTCACCACGTTGACGAACAGGTGGTTCTTGGAGGCCGCGCGGATCATCGCCGGACCACCGATGTCGATATTCTCGATCATCTCATCGTAATCCGCACCACGGGCCAGTGCCGCCTCGAACGGGTAGAGGTTCACCACCAGAAGATCGATGGCGCCAATGCCGTGTTCGTTCATCGCCGCCACATGGGCGTCGTTGTCACGCAGCGCCAGCAACCCGCCATGCACCATCGGGTGCAGGGTCTTCACGCGACCGTCCATCATTTCCGGGAAACCGGTGACGTCAGAGACGTCCTTGACGTCCAGCCCCGCATCGCGCAGCGCCTTGGCGGTGCCGCCGGTGGACAGCAGCTCGACGCCACGCTCGGCCAGCGATTTGCCAAGGTCAATCAGACCGGACTTGTCGGATACGGAAAGCAGCGCACGGCGTACGGGGTGAAGATCGGTCATGGCAGGGCGGTCCTTTGCAGGCTCAGTCAAAAATCTCGGGGTCGTCCCGGTTCAGGTCGCGCACGGCTTCGGCAGTTTCCTGTGCCTTGCTGAGCGTCCACCGGACGCGGGTTGCATAGTCGATGACCCGGCCAGATAGAACGATCTGTTTTGACGCACGCGGCTTCAAGCGGGTCTTTTCCAGGTAAACGCCCGGCTCCAGCTTCAATTCGCAGGTGCCGTCATGGCGGAAAACCCAGATTTCGCCGCTCTTGAGCGCCATGGATACTGCCGCGCCGCCCAAGTCAAGGGTTGCATCCACTTCCGGGTGCAGATGCAGGCGGATATCAAAGCCGATCCCGCGTTCTCCATGGCTGTCTAGCGCCTTTGAACAGCGCCGCTCGGCCGCCTCATCCAGCGCTACCAGCATGTCCTCGCCCGCTAGCGCGCGCCCGTCAAAGCCCAGATCCAGCGTGCGGGCGTGGGTCAGACCGAATTCGCGCGCGTATCCGTCGTGTCCGCCCTGAAACCGGCTGCCATCGCTGAGCTGCTCCAGCTGAATCTGCACGTCGGTGGGGCCGCCAACCAGTTCTTCCTGACCGGTGCCGCGACTGGGCGGTGCCAGCCGGGCGCTGGAATGGCCCTCCAGGCACAGGGTCGAATGCGATGGTGTGGCCCGCCCGGCGCGGCGCCATTCCAGACCAAAGGTCTCGCCCGAGCCGCAATTGACGATCAAAGGCCGCCGCCCCGAGGTCAGTTCAAAGGCAAGGGTGGAGGCATGACCGTTAGCCGAGGCCCGCCCCTGCGGTGGCAAGGCCGCGTCAATCACCACCGAGGTCCGGCGTGCCGACAAGCGGGCATAGCCCATCGCCAACCCTTCGACCGGGCGCGCCGATACGTGGCTGGCCGCCAGCGCATGATCCAACCAGCCTTCCAGCCCCCGGCCGCCACCGTGGAACCGTGCCAGCCCGCCATCGCTGTGGCGCAGGGTGCGCAGCGTTGGCGCAATCCGTTCAATGGCCGCGGTCTGCGCCGCTGGCACGCTGCGCCCGGCTTCGTGCAAGGCGGCGGCAGTCCAGGTCAGCAGGGTAAAGACCTCCAGCAGTTCTTCGGGATTGCGGGTCGGCAATCCGCCCTGCGCGTCGATCTGCCGGTCGCATTCTGCGCTCAGGGCACGGATGGCGGGATCAGCCAGCGCCTCCTGCCCCTGAAGGGCAAGCCCCGCATAGATCAGCCCCGCCAGCGCCTCGAACCGTGGCAGGCCCGGGGTTGCACCCTGCCAGCGATGGGCCAGGAACCATGTCTGTTGCGATAGTGAGCGGTAAAAGGCCTCAGATTCCGCACGTTCCTTGCCGTTCAGCAGGAAAATCGCATGGTTGATCCATCGAATCACGCGCCGTCCCGTCAGATCCGGCGACCAGCCGGGCCCCGAGCCGCGCCCATGCGCCTTGATCCAGCCCCAGACCCAGTTCTGCGCCTTGACGCGGGCCTTGATATCGCCGACCGCCGCCAGATCGTCGAGCCAGGCAAAACCGTGCCGCTCGGCGTCAAAGGCGGCGTCCGGCGCCGTCACTTCCCAAAGCCCGGTGGTTGTCGACTCGACCAGATACCCCGCCAGCAGCAGGTTCCCCGCCACCAGCTGCCGACCGCGGGCAAAGCTGCCAATGGTGCGGGGTTCAGGCTGCGATACGAATCCCGTCGCCGCAGGCTGCTTGCGCGCCCGCCAGGCATATAACCGGTTCAGCAGGCGGGTGCTGCGCCCCGCCATTCTATCGTATCTGGACATGCTCTTCTGCCTCACGCCGTTGGCGTTTTGGGCGCAGCATAACCCGGGGAAGGGTTCAAGTCACCGACGAATGCGACACCCTCCGGCGGCACCGGCGGAATTGCCCCGCCGGGCAAAATCAAAGCACGTTTCGCTGGGAGAAAGGTCAGCCCGCCTTGCGCAAGAGCGCCATGTAAAACCCATCCATGCTGCCCCGTTCCGCCCAGTAATCCGGACGCAGGCGCAAGCCGCCTTCCTCGGTGATCCAGGCCGGATCTGTGCCCAGACCGTCAAAACACTCACGGTCGGCTGTCATGTCCGGAAACATCTCAAGCGCCTCTTCGACCTGGCATTCGCCCTCATCCGGCAACAGGGAGCAGGTGCAGAACACCATGCGCCCGCCGGGTTTGACCAGATCCCAGGCATGGGCCAGCATCTGCGCCTGCAATTCAATGAGCCCGCCGAATTCGCTGCCATCCTTGGCATGGGGCAGATCCGGGTGGCGCCGGATCGTTCCGGTGGCCGAACAGGGTGCATCCAGCAGCACCGCATCGAATTGCCCGGTCTGCTCCAGTGCATCACCCACAATCAGATCCGCACTCAGCCCGGTGCGGGCAAGGTTTTCGCGTAGGCGCTCCATCCGTCCGGCAGAGGCATCGACGGCGGTCACCTGCGCCCCGTCTGCTGCCATCTGCATGGTCTTGCCGCCCGGTGCGGCACAAAGATCCAACACCCGTTCGCCGGGCTGCACATCCAGCATCTGCGCGGGCAGCGCTGCGGCTGCATCCTGCACCCACCAGTCCCCGGCCTCATACCCCGGCAAGGCCGAAACCTGACCGGCATCGGACAGGCGCCGCGATCCGGTGGGCAGGAGTTCCCCGCCCAGCACCGACAGGTCCGCACCGGGTTTGGCGGTGATATCCAGCGGCGCGCCTGCAAAATGCGCAGCCTCCATGCCCAGCACCGCCTCAGCGCCCCAGGCCTGCACCAGCGGCTTGCGCAGCCAGTTCGGCAGGCGGGGGATGCGCAGCTTGGCCCATTCCGCAGGCCCATGATCGGCAACCTTGCGCAGCACTGCGTTGACCATGCCCTTCAACTGACCATGGCGGCGGTGTTTCGACACGATGGTCACCATGGCATTGACCACGCCATGCGCCGCGCCACCCGAGCACAGCTCGACCGTGCCAAGGCGCAGCGCGTTCATCACCGTGAGCGGCGGTTTCTTTTTCAGGTGTTTCTGCAGGATCCGGTCAGCGCGCTCTAGGCTGCGCAGCACTTCCAGAGCCAGCCGCTGGGTGCGGGCGCGATCCTGCGGTTGCAGCTTTTCAAGGGCGCCCGCCGCAAAACATTCAGCCAGAAGCCGCCCTTCGCCCAGCACCTGATCCAGAAGATAGATCGTGGTTCTGCGGGCCTGCAGCGCATCGGGGGCTTTGTCGGACATCGGGTCTCGGCTTTCTATGGCGGCGTAGAGCCAGCATGGGATCAGAAGGGCTTTGCGTCTCGGCGGCTTGTTCCCGCCGGACAGGGGCGTATATCATGGCCCAAGCATAAAGGAACCCGCGATGAGCGACGAGACCACGCCGGAAGGCCCCGCAGAAAAAGACCTGCCCCCCGCAGCCAAACGCGCCCTGGCCGAAGCCGAAGAGCGCCGCAAGGCCGAAGCTGCCAAGGCACCACCCCCGACCGAGCTTGGCGGACGCGACGGCCCCGACCCCGCCCGCTATGGCGACTGGGAAAAGAAAGGCATCGCCATCGATTTCTAATCGGCAGCGTTCCTTCACCGCCCCTTGTTCAGGTTGGGGGCGGCACCATGACAGCCAAAAGGTGACGGCTTAAAGTCCCAGCACGTCGATCATGTCGTATTCACCGGGGGATTTGTCCTGCCCCCACAGCGCCGCCTTCAGCGCGCCACGGGCGAACAGGGCGCGGTCGGTGGCCATGTGGCGCAACACGATGCGTTCTCCGGCACCGGCGAACAGCACGTCATGCTCCCCGACGATGTCACCACCGCGAATCGCGGTGAAGCCGATATCACCGCGTTTACGCGCACCGGTAATACCGTCGCGGCCCCGGTCCGAGACATCCGCGAGTTTCACACCGCGCCCTTCGGCGGCGGCTTCGCCCAGCATCAGCGCAGTGCCGGAAGGCGCGTCGACCTTGTGGTGATGGTGCGCCTCGATCACCTCGATATCGAAATCCTCATCCAGCGCAGCGGCGACCTTCTTGGTCAGCTGCACTAGAAGGTTCACGCCCAGGGACATATTGCCCGCACGTACGATCACCGCGTGACGCGCGGCGGGCGCCAGCTGGGCGATCTGTTCATCCGTCATGCCGGTGGTGCCGATCACATGCACGGCGCGGGCCTGTGCAGCGAGGGCCGCAAATTCCAACGTGGCCTCAGGCGCGGTGAAATCGATCACCGCCTGCGCCTTGGAAAAAGCCTCAAGCGCGTCATCGGTGACGGTGACACCCAAAGGTACGCCGCCCATCGCCTCACCCACGTCGCGGCCGACCCAGTCGTGGCCGCCGCGCTCCACCGCGCCCACAAGGGTCGCCTTGTCGCTGTCCAGAACCGTCTTGATCAGCATCTGCCCCATACGCCCGGATGCTCCGGTAATCACGATCCCCGGTTTATGAGTCATTGGCCCGATCCTTTTCGCTGGCTGGCGCTTCGTTCTTTTGCTGGTTTTGTCCTACCGTCTTGCGCACGTCTTGGCAAAGGGCAGCTTTCGGCATAGATCGAAGATATGGCAAAGAACAAATTCCACGATGGCCCCGGCCCCTCTCAACGTCAGCTGCGCGTCGGCGAACTGATCCGCCGCACCCTGTCCGAGGTGCTGGCGCGCGGTGATGTGCATGACCCCGAACTCAACCGCATGTCGATCACGGTGGGCGAGGTGCGCATTTCACCCGACCTGAAGATCGCCACCGCCTATGTGCTGCCGCTCGGTGGCAAGGGGCAGGACGAGGTGCTGAAGCTGCTGGCCCGCAACAAGGGTGAGCTGCGCCGCATGGCGGGCAAGAAGCTCGGCCTCAAATACGCCCCGGATCTGCGGTTCCAGCTGGATCAGACCTTTGATCAGATGGATGACACCCGCCGGATGTTGAACCAGGACGCGGTGCGCCGCGATATCGACGATTGATCCTGCGGGCGGCAGTTGCGCTTGCCGCCTTTTGCCTGGGGTTGTCGGCCTCTGTCGCCGCAGCCGTCGAATGCCGTGACACCTCTTACGATGGCAGCCGCTACACAATCTGCGAAGTCGACGCGGGCAAGGAAGAGTTGCGGCTGTTCCTGCGGAACGCAGAGGGGAAACCCTACGGCCATTTTGCCGCCATCGATGCCGACCTCGGCAAAGAGGGCAAATCCCTCTCCTTTGCCACCAACGCCGGAATGTATCACGCCGACCGCTCTCCGGTGGGCCTCTATGTCGAGGATGGCCAGCAGGAAATGCGGCTTGTCCCCAATGCGGGCCCCGGCAATTTCGGCCTGCTACCCAATGGTGTCTTCTGCATCAATGAGACCCGCGCCGATGTGATCGAAACGCTGAAATTTCGCGACAGCGGCGCCAGCTGCCGCGATGCCACCCAGTCGGGGCCGATGCTGGTGATCGACGGGGAGCTGCACCCGCGCTTCCTGCCGGATTCGACCTCCTACTACGTGCGCAACGGTGTCGGCACCTCGGCAGACGGGCAGCGCGCGGTCTTTGTCATCTCGCGCAATGCGGTGACGTTTCACCAATTCGGCAGCCTATTCCGCGACTACCTGAAGCTGCCAAATGCGCTGTACTTTGACGGCAATATTTCGCGCCTGCACGCGCCCCAGATGGGCCGGTCGGATGCCGGTTTCTCGATGGGGCCGGTGGTGGGCGTCGTCGAATAGCCGCCGTGCAGCCCGCCTGAGCATAGACGGGGCATAGAAATGGCGCCACAACAGACCCGGCACAATTGACAGGCTGTTCTGGCTGCGCTACCCCGCGCGCCTCTTTCAGCATCATCGAGGAACAGGCATGGCACGCAAACGCAAGGGGCGCGATATTTCCGGCTGGCTGGTGGTGGACAAGCCCGCAGGGCTGACCTCGACCGCTGTCGTGAACAAGGTGCGCTGGGCGCTTGAGGCCAAGAAGGCCGGCCATGCGGGCACGCTCGACCCCGAGGCGACGGGTGTTCTGGCCGTGGCCCTGGGTGAGGCAACCAAGACGGTTCCCTATATCACCGACGCGCTGAAGGCCTATACCTTTACCGTGCGGCTGGGACAGGCGACCAATACCGACGATGCCGAGGGCGAGGTGATCGCGACAAGCGACGCGCGCCCTTCCGACGAGGAAATCAAGGCCGCGCTGGGTCAATTCATCGGTGAGATCATGCAGGTGCCGCCGAAATTCTCGGCTGTGAAGATCGACGGGCAGCGTGCCTATAAACTTGCCCGCGATGGCGACGAGGATTTCGAGATCGCCGCCCGCCCCCTGTGGGTCGAGGAACTGGTGCTGGTGGACCGCCCCGATCCCGATCATGTGGTGCTGGAAATGACCTGCGGTAAGGGGGGCTATGTACGCTCCATCGCGCGCGATCTGGGCGCCGCGCTTGGCTGTCATGGCCATGTGAAGGAGTTGCGCCGCATCTGGTCCGGACCCTTCGATGCTGCCGATGGGCTGTCGCTGGAAGAGATCGAACGGATGCAGCGCACGCCGGAACTCGACACCCATCTGCGCCCGCTGGAGGAAGGTCTGGCTGACCTCCCCGAGCTGAAATGCACGCCCGAAGGTGCCACACGCCTACGCAACGGCAACCCGGGCATGGTGCTGGCCTCGGATGTGGAGTACGGCGACGAGGCCTGGGCCTCGATTGACGGAAAGGCCGTCGCCGTCGGCATCTACAAGGCGGGTGAGCTGCACCCGAGCCGCGTCTTCAACCAGTAACGCCCGCGCTTGCCCCTCTGGGGGCAGCGTGGCATCCCTGCCCCATGATCACCCGCAGCCATACCAAGGGCGATGCACCCTCCACCGCCGTCTATTCGGATTGCGAGACCTATCGCTACAGCCTGACCCGGATCTGGGATCCGGATGGGCAAAAGGTGATGTTCGTGATGCTGAACCCTTCGACTGCGACCGAGGTGCAGAACGATCCGACCATCGAACGCTGCGAAAGACGAGCGCGCACGTTGGGGTTTGGCGGCTTCCGGGCCACCAATATCTTTGCCATCCGCGCCACTGACCCGCGGGTGATGCGCGCCGCCAAGGATCCCGAGGGGCCGGAGAATGAGGCCGCGATCCTGTCCGGCGCAGAGTGGGCCGATCAGATCATCTGCGCCTGGGGCACCCATGGCGCCCACCGCGATCAAGGTCCCCGCATTGAGAATGCGTTAAGGGCGACCGGACAGCCTCTGTTTCACCTTGGCCTCAGCAAACACGGCCATCCGAAACACCCGCTTTACATCGCCTACAGCCAGCAGCCGCAACCCTGGGCATGATCCCAAAGGCGCCGACCCCGGTATTATTTCGTTAACCGATGTTCCCGGTTTGTTTTGAGGCAAATCCTTAATTGTGCGAGAGTATACTCAGGGATAGAAATTTGTTGCGTAAGGAGTGGGGCCGATGCTCTGGTTGGCCGGCCTTTTTGGTCTTGTGGCTGTTGGCGGGGCCATGTTTGTGGATTTCAGCGGCGGTGACGACGATCTGAACGACACCGACGACTCGGATGAGGCAGCGGGCGAAGGCTCCGGTGAGGACACCGGAGCCGTCATCGTGCCGCCTTCCGAATTTCTGAACCCCGACGACCCGGACAGCACCGCTACAGATGACGGCTCTGCCAGTGGCAGCGGCGACACCGGGACGACCACCGATGGCGAAACCGGTGACGGCACCGACAGCGCCACGGATGGGCTCAACCTGTCCGGTACCGATGAACCCGAACTGCTGACCGGCAGCGATTGGGCCGATATTCTGTTCGGTGGCGATGGCGATGATCAGCTGGACGGCAACGAAGGCGACGATTCCCTGTCTGGCGACGGCGGCCATGACGTCCTGCACGGTGGCGACGGCGATGACACGCTTGCGGGTGGCTGGGGACGTGATCTGCTGCATGGTGAAGACGGCGACGATCACATTGCTGGCGAGGATGGCGATGACACGCTGTATGGTCACTTCGGCAATGACACCCTGACCGGCGGCGGCGCCGAGGATGTGGCCCACGGTGGCCAGGGTCACGACGTGCTGAGCGGCGGCGAAGGCAGCGACGCGCTGCATGGTAACGATGGCAATGACACGCTGAGCGGTGGCACCCAGAACGACACGCTGTTCGGTGGCCGGGGCAACGATCTGGTCTGGGGCGCCGATGACGATGACACCAGCGATTTCCTGAACGGGGGCGATGGCGATGACACATTGGTTGCCGGAGCCGGGGATATCGTCACTGCGGGCAGCGGCGCCGATCTGATCATGGCCGGAGATATCGGCGGAGCCCCGGATGGCGACCAGCCCCCTGTCGAACTGGTCGATTATGATCCCGAAGAGGACCAACTCATGGTTCTCTGGTCCCCCGGCAGCGAATCGGAGCCGGAGATCACCGTGGAACAAGATCCCGATGCCCCGGACGAGCAGGTAATCCGCGTGAACGGCACCGAGGCCTTGCGCGTGAGTGGTGCCGCGCCGCTATCGGCCTCGGACATTCGACTGGTCGATGTGAACGATCCGACCTTCGCCGACCTGCTGCCCAGCTGACCGATCCGATTGCGGCCTGAACCGGCACGGATAGACGGCTTGCAGGGTTGCGCCTTTGCTTCTCTCGTGATTGTTATGTCATAACATAACATTTGGAGTAAACCATGCAGGATTCTCGCCTTCCCGTCACAGTGCTGTCCGGATTTCTCGGTGCGGGCAAAACCACCTTGCTGAACCGGGTGCTGAACAACCGCGACGGGCGCCGCGTCGCCGTGATTGTCAACGATATGTCAGAGGTGAACATCGACGCCGATCTGGTCCGCGCCAATACGCCCGAGCTGAGCAAGACCGAAGAAACCCTCGTGGAACTGTCCAACGGCTGCATCTGCTGCACCCTGCGCGACGATCTTCTGACCGAGGTGCGCCGTCTCGCGGAAACAGGCCGGTTCGATTACCTGCTGATCGAATCCACCGGCATATCCGAACCGCTGCCGGTGGCGACGACCTTTGATTTCCGCGATGAGGCTGGCGTCAGCCTGTCCGATGTCGCGCGGCTGGATACTATGGTGACCGTGGTCGATGCGGTGAACCTGCCGGATGACTTCTCCAGCCACGATCAGCTTGGCGACCGGGGTGAGACGATGGGAGAAGCGGATACCCGCAGCCTTGTCCACCTGCTGACGGATCAGATGGAATTCGCCGATGTGGTGATCCTCAACAAGGTGTCCGACGCAGGCCCAGCCCGCACCGATGCCGCGCGCAAGATCATCCGCAGCCTCAACGCCGATGCCCGCATTATCGAAGTCGATCGCAGCGAGGTCGCTCCTGAAGACATTCTCGACACCCACCTGTTCGATTTTGAAACCGCGCATGAGCACCCGATGTGGGCCAAGGAACTCTATGGTTTTGCCGATCACACGCCCGAAAGCGATGAATATGATATCCAGTCCTTCGTCTTTCGCGCCCGCGCGCCCTTTGATCCTGTGGCGATCCACCGCGTTCTGAATGGGGATCTGCCCGGCGTGATCCGCGCCAAGGGGCATTTCTGGATTGCCACCCGCCCCGATTGGGTGGCGGAATTCTCGCTTGCCGGTGCCCTGTCCAGCGTTGCCCCGCTGGGGACATGGTGGGCCACAGTTCCCGAAGAACGCAGGCCCACTCATGCCCAGGCGCAGGAATACCTGCAGGTGCATTGGCAGGAACCCTTCGGTGATCGCAGGCAGGAACTGGTGTTCATCGGCAGCGGGATCGACTGGCCGCGCCTGAAGGCGCAGCTGGAGACCTGCTTGATGACGGTTCCCGATGCGGACGCACTGGCGGGGCTGGCGGATCTGCCCGACCCCTTCCCGCGCTGGCGCCGGGCCTGAGCGTCAAGGGCGGAAAACCGGGAGGCGGCGACATCCCCTTTGCTTTTTGCCGCAAAACCGCCTATACGCCCGCATCTGCCGTGGAATCGCGGCGGACTTCTCCATGGGCCTGTGCTGGACGACATCCCGGCCTGCGCCATTTCTCTAACCTTTTCAAAGGAGACCCCGATGTCGATTACTGCTGAAGAAAAAGCACGCCTGATGAAAGAATTCGCAACCAAGGAAGGCGACACCGGTTCGCCCGAAGTCCAGGTTGCCATTCTGACCTCGCGCATCAACACCCTGACCGAGCACTTCAAGACCCACAAGAAAGACAACCACGGTCGTCGTGGTCTGCTGAAGATGGTTGCTCAGCGTCGTAAGCTGCTGGACTACACCAAAGGCAAGGATGAGGCCCGTTACCAGGACCTGATCAAGCGCCTGGGCATCCGCCGCTAAGCGCGATATTTGCATTTCGATGCATGCGCCCGTTCCGAAAGGAGCGGGCGTTTTTTATTGGCGGGAACCGGATGGGATGTGGTTGGCCCACCACCAGCCCTCGTTTACGGGCTACCGACACATGATGTAGGGTTTTACTGCGTGTGAAGCGCGCTTTCCCAGCTCAGACAATGAAAGAGCAGAGATATGGAACACCTGACCTCGGGAAGCTGCTCGGGAAGTTGTCTGTGCGGTGCTGTCCGGTTTCACATCCACGGCGCGTTCGAAAGCTTCTTCCTGTGCCACTGCGCGCGCTGCCGCAAGGACAGCGGGTCCGCGCATGCGGCCAATCTGTTTTCCACCCAGGCAGAGATTGAATGGCTAACCGGGCGGGACAGGGTCAAGAGTTTCCAGTTGCCTGAAACACAGCACGTCAAAAGCTTTTGCACCGACTGCGGATCAGCGCTGCCGACGCTTCAGATGGATGGCGCCCTGCTGGTCGTGCCCGCAGGTGCACTGGACAGTGAGATCCCTATCCGGCCCACGGCCCGCATCTGCTACGCCAGCCGCGCGGCCTGGACCGATGCGATTGAGACTGCGGAAACCATCGATGGGCTTCCCGGCTAACCGATCCCCTCCATTCACCTAGCGCAGTAGATCCAGCCGGGACAGGGTCAGCCGTGATTGTCGGCACAGCGCCTCATTCCTGCCACCGCGGTAGAAACTGAGGGCAATGACCGCACAATAGAGCGCCCAGCCGCTAGCCCGTACCCACGTCCTGCCCTCCAGTTCCAGCCGGTCGCGAAACGCGGTGCGGGCGGCAGGGTCCACCCAGGTCCAGGCCGCCGCATAATCGACAGCGGGATCGCCAACCGCCGACAGGCCCCAGTCAATCACCCCCCGCAAGACACCATTCCGGGCAATCAGATTGTCCGCCTTCAGATCCCCGTGCAGCCAGACGGGTCGGTCCTGAAACCCGGCATCGCAGGCCGCGTCCCACAGGCAACGTGCGCGCGATGCGTCAATCTCATCTTTGAGGAGGTCGATGGCCGGATGCACCACGTAGGTCAGTTCCTGCAGTGCGACGCCACGCCGGTTGTTGGCCTCCCCCGCAACGGGTGCGCCCTCCGTATCCCTTAGGTGCAGCGCCATCAGGAACTCGGCAAGGCTCTGCGCCGCCGCAACCGGGTCTGCGATCTTTGCGGGGGTTGCGATCCTGCCTGCCATCCAGTCGAAGATGCCAAAGGGCAGATCATCCTGCAGACAGCCCCGGTACCGCAGCACCGGAACCGCAAGCGGCAGACCCTGTAGGCGCGGCAGCCAGTCCAACTCCTTGGCCAGATACTGAGTCGCCGACCACCGGCGCGGAACCCTTAAAACCATCTGCTCCCCGATACGGAGCATGCAATTGTCCGTCCCAGACGATTCGATGCGCCTCCGCGGAAGGCCAGCCCATTGCGGCACCTCGGTCGCAAGGATATCGCCGACCATCGCGTCGCTGATTGCAATGTCATCCGTGTCTTTGCTCATCAGGCGAAGCTAACCGCCCGATGGCCCCACCGGCAAGGAAAGGGCGCGATCCGGGTCCCGAAGTACCGGCAGCTTGCCGCTTCAATTTGATATGTTATTACATACTATAGCAGCATTTCGAAGGACACCTATGCCACACCCGCGACGCCGCAATCTGGGCGCCACCGGCCTGCCCATCCGCAAACGTACCGGAAATGCGATGACGGAGTATGACCGCTTGCCGCCCAGCCTGCGGGCCTGGATGCAAGAGGCTGCCCTGCCGTGGTCGCCGCGCTCTTGCCGCAGCATCTGGATGAAGGTGAAACAGGATGGCGGAACCGACCGGCAGGCCATTGCACGCCTTGCCGCTGTTGAGGCCGCAATGCTGAAACGCGCCGCAGAGGCGTGAACCTCCTTCCTGTAGGTCTCCACGAGCTGTTTTTCTTTCATTCCGGGCCAAAGTGATGTATGGGCCGGACATCTGAGACGTTGCGCCATGGCCCCGGCGCTCGAAAGAAAGATGGAGGGGGCCGGCGGCAATGGGGCCGCCATGACAACGGGAGACCCGGGATACGCCTGGGAGTGCTCCCACTTAGGATGCTGACATGTTCAACGTTACGAAGAAATCAATGCAGTGGGGCGAGGAAACGCTCACACTGGAAACCGGCAAGGTTGCCCGCCAGGCAGATGGCTCTGTGATTGCCACCCTCGGCGAAACCTCGGTTATGGCAAACGTCACCTTTGCCCGCCAGCAAAAGCCCGGCCAGGACTTCTTTCCCCTGACCGTGCACTACCAGGAAAAATACTACGCCGCGGGTAAAGTGCCCGGCGGCTTCTTCAAGCGTGAGGCCCGCCCCACCGAGAAGGAAACCCTGACCGCCCGTCTGATCGACCGTCCGATCCGCCCGCTGTTCGTCCCCGGCTTCAAGAACGAAGTTCTGGTGATGTGCACCGTGCTGTCCCACGATCTGGTCAATGACCCTGACATCGTCGCAATGATCGCTGCCTCCGCTGCGCTGACCATTTCCGGCGCCCCCTTCATGGGCCCGATCGCCGGTTGCCGCGTTGGTTTCGAGGACGGCGAATACGTCCTGAACCCGACCGTGGACGACATGCAGGACCTGCGCTTGAACCCCGATCAGCGCCTGGACCTGGTTGTTGCCGGCACCAAGAACGCCGTGATGATGGTGGAATCCGAAGCTTACGAGCTGTCCGAAGCAGAAATGCTGGGCGCCGTGAACTTTGCCCACGAGCAGATCCAGCCGGTTCTGGACCTGATCATCTCGCTGGCCGAAGAAGCCGCCAAAGAGCCGTTCGACTTTGCCGCACCGGATTACTCCGAGCTGTATGAAGCGGTCAAAGCCGCTGGCGAAGAGCAGATGCGCGCCGCCTTTGCGATCTCGGACAAGCAGGAGCGCACCGCCGCTGTTGCCGCCGCACGCGAAGCCATCAAGGAAGCGCTGAGCGAAGAGCAGCTGGAAGATTCCAACCTCGGTTCTGCTCTGAAGAAACTGGAAGCCGGCATTCTGCGCGGTGACGTTGTCAAAACCGGCAAGCGTATCGACGGCCGCAAGACCGACGAGATCCGCGACATCGTTTCGGAAACCGGCCTGCTGCCGCGGACCCACGGTTCTGCCCTGTTCACCCGTGGTGAAACCCAGGGTCTGGTCGTGACCACGCTGGGCACCGGCGATGACGAACAGTTCATCGACGCCCTGCACGGCAACTTCAAATCCAACTTCCTGCTGCACTACAACTTCCCGCCCTACTCGGTTGGCGAAGTTGGCCGCGTGGGTGGCCCCGGCCGCCGCGAAATCGGTCACGGCAAGCTGGCATGGCGCGCGCTGCAGGCGGTTCTGCCCGCGGCAACCGACTTCCCCTACACCATCCGCGTGGTGTCCGAGATCACCGAATCGAACGGCTCCTCCTCGATGGCGTCGGTCTGCGGTGGCTCGCTGTCGATGATGGACGCAGGCGTTCCGCTGAAAGCACCGGTTGCCGGTGTGGCCATGGGCCTGATCCTCGAAGACGACGGCTCCTACGCAATCCTGTCCGACATCCTGGGTGACGAAGACCACTTGGGCGACATGGACTTCAAGGTTGCGGGTACCGAGAACGGCATCACCTCGCTGCAGATGGACATCAAGGTCGCAGGCATCACGCCTGAGATCATGGAAAAAGCCCTGGCCCAGGCCAAGGACGGCCGGATGCACATCCTTGGTGAGATGTCCAAGGCCCTGTCGGAAACCAACGCGTTCTCCGTCCACGCGCCGCGCATCGAGACCATGAACATCCCGACCGACAAGATCCGTGAAGTGATCGGTTCGGGCGGCAAGGTCATCCGCGAAATCGTGGAAACCTCTGGTGCCAAGGTCGACATCAACGACGACGGCGTGATCAAGATCGCTTCCTCCAACGGTGACGCGATCCAGAAGGCCTATGACATGATCCACGCGATCGTGGCAGAGCCGGAAGAAGGCGCCATCTACAAAGGCAAGGTCGTGAAGATCGTCGATTTCGGCGCCTTTGTGAACTTCTTCGGCAAGCGCGACGGCCTGGTGCACGTCAGCCAGATCGAGAACCGTCGCCTGAACCATCCTTCGGACGTTCTGAAGGAAGGTCAGGAAGTCTGGGTCAAGCTGCTGGGCTTTGACGACCGCGGCAAGGTGCGCCTGTCGATGAAAGTCGTCGATCAGGAAACCGGCGAGCCCGCCGCGCCTGAAAAGAAAGAAGAAGCCGCGGACTGATCCGCAGCCTCGCTTCGAACAAGAAAGGCCCCGCTGGCAACGGCGGGGCCTTTTCTGTCAGCGCCGTTCAAGGAACTGCGGCCTTCCCCCTCAGCGCGTTCCCCGATATGGATCTGACCATGCACACCCTGATCATCCACATGTCCGGCAACAGCAAACGCGGCGCAAATGTCGAACATCTGCTTTATACACTGCCGAATGCCGAGGTGGCCGAAGCGGTGAATGGCCGGACTGCGGTGAGTCACCATGTGCATCCGACGCGTCACGGCGATGTGCATGATCCGCGCTACCCCTTTCCCCTGTCACCAGGAGAGGTCGGCTGCTTCCTGTCACACCGTAGCTGCTGGCAGCGGATCGTGGATGCGGGCTGGGAGTATGCTTTGATCGTCGAGGATGATCTCTCGGTCGATCCGGAGGCATGGCAGACGGCCCTGTCGCTAGTCGAGGCCCACGCGGATGCGGACAGCTTCATCCGCCTGCCCGCCAAACGGCGCGAAAGCCCCGCCGCCATCATCGACCAAGCGGGCGACAGCAAGCTGTTCCTGCCCCGCGTCATCGGCCTTCAGACCGTCGCGCAGGTGGTGGGGCGCAACGCGGCGGCGAACCTTCTGGCCGCCAGCACCGCCATCGACCGGCCTGTCGATACCTTCCTGCAGATGCACTGGATCCACGGCCAGACCATTCATACCATCCTGCCCAATGGCGTCAGCGAGCTGACCGAGGCACTGGGCGGATCGACCATCCAGAAAAAGAAACAGGGCAGCAAGCTTGCGCGTGAATTCAAGCGCACGCTCTATCGGGCCCAGGTCGCCGCCCGCCCGCAGACGGCCGGATAGGCCCGCAGACTGGACCCGCGCCCGGGACTGTGCGATGAGACACAGCATGACACCCCTTGTTCAGACATTCCCCCTGCCGCGCTGCGCGCGAATTACCGTCCCGGCCTGACAGTCGGGCCGGGTGGCCGAACGCTGAACAACATATGCGCGCCACATAGAACCTGCGCGCGCCTTCAAGGGTTTCTGAAATGTCTCAAACACTTCCGACGCTGCACATGCTGTGCGGCAAGATCGCCTCTGGCAAATCCACTCTCGCCGATCACCTGACGCGCGAAGACAAGGCCGTACGCATTGCCGAGGACCAATGGCTGAACACTCTCTTCCTCGGCGAGATAGAAACCGGGGCCGATTACCTGCGTTGCACCGGGCGGCTACGCGAGACCGTGGCGCCTCATGTCATCGACCTGCTCAACGCAGGGGTTTCCGTGGTGCTGGATTTCGCCGCAAATACGATCCAGCAACGCGCCTGGATGCGCGGCATTCTCGACAGGACTAGTGCAAACCATCAACTGCATGTGCTGGATGTCCCGGAAGAAGTCTGCCTCGCCCGGCTGCGTGCGCGAAATGCCAGTGGCGATCATCCATTCTCGGCAACCGAAGAACAGTTTCACCGGTTCTCGAAACACTTTGTCCTGCCCACGCCGCAGGAGAGGTTCAATATCGTGCTTCACACCACACCCGAAAAGGCACAGCCGACGAAATGACAAAGGGGCCAAAACGGCCCCCTTGCTGAACTTCAAAATGGTCTTCCGACTTATTCCGGCGCTTTGGTCTTGCGCAGGTAGGGGAAGATGGTTTCGAACTCACCGAACTTGGCCTTGGCGTCTTCGTTCGACACGGTCGGCGGGATGATCACATCCTGACCCGGCACCCAGTCGGCAGGGGTGGCAACGCCGTGGCCGGTGGTCATCTGCAGACCGTCCAGCGCGCGCAGGATCTCGGCAAAGTTGCGGCCCACCGACATCGGGTAGGTCATCGACAGTTTCAACTGCTTGTCCGGGCCGATGATGAAGACCGAGCGCACTGTGGCGCTGTCGGCCGGAGTGCGGCCATCGGGCAGGTAGGCTTCGGCGGGCAGCATGTCAAAGGCCTTGGACACGGCGAGCCCTTCGTCCGCGATGATCGGGAAGCCTGCCGGAGTTTTGGCATAGCTTTCAATGTCGCCCTTCCATTTCTTGTGGTCCTCGACACCGTCAACGGACACGCCGATCACCTTGGTGTTGCGCTTGGCCCACTCCTCGGACAGCTGCGCCACGGCACCAAATTCAGTGGTGCAGACCGGGGTGAAATCCTTGGGGTGGGAAAACAGGATCGCCCAGCTGTCCCCGATCCAGTCGTGGAAGGTGATGGTGCCCTGATCGGTCTCGGCGGTGAAATTCGGAACCACATCGTTGATGCGCAAACCCATGACGGTCTCCTCTCTGCGTTCACATTCAGCTTTCAATACGTATCTTGCTACGCAAGGTAATCAATCGCAGCGCAGGTTAAACCCCTGCGGCGTCAAGACCAGCACAAAAGTGCCAATCACCTGCGACAAAACGGAAAACCCTGGGTTTATCCGCGAAAATCCGCCTCACATAATTTGATCAAATTATGTGAATGTGGTCTTGCCCAAGGGTCAAGGCAGTGACACAGTGGCGCGCGAAAGCGCCGGTACAAACTGGCGAAACGTCTGATTTGGGAGATCTGGACATGATCGAGAAACGCGACTTTTACATCAATGGCCAATGGGTTGCTCCTGCGGCAGCCAAGGATCACAATGTCATCGATCCTTCCACCGAAGAACCCTGTGCAGTGATTTCCCTGGGATCCGAAGCCGATACCAATGCCGCCGTTGCCGCTGCCAAGGCCGCCCTGCCCGGCTGGATGGCGACCCCGGTAGAAGAGCGGATCGCGCTGGTGGAAAAGCTGATTGAGGTCTACCAGGCCCGCGGCGAAGATCTGGCGCAGGCGATGTCCACCGAGATGGGCGCCCCGATCGAGATGTCCCGCACCCAGCAGGTTGGCGCCGGCATCTTCCACCTGAAGAACTTTGTGCGCGCGGCCAAGGCGTTTGAATTTGAACGCCCCCTGAGCGACCGCTTCCAGAACGACCGCATCATCTACGAAGCCGTCGGTGTTGCTGCCCTGATCACGCCCTGGAACTGGCCGATGAACCAGATCACCCTCAAGGTGGGCGCCGCGGCCATCGCGGGCTGCACCATGGTTCTGAAGCCTTCCGAGGAAAGCCCGCTGGATGCGATGATCTTTGCCGAGCTGATGGACGAGGCAGGTTTCCCCGCCGGTGTCTTCAACCTGGTGAACGGCGATGGCGTCGGCGTCGGCTCGCAGCTGTCGGCGCACCCGGATGTGGACATGGTGTCCTTCACCGGCTCGACCCGCGCGGGCACCGCGATCTCCAAGGCGGCCGCCGACACCCTGAAGAAGGTGCATCTGGAACTGGGCGGCAAAGGCGCCAACGTGATCTTTGACGATGCCGACGAAAAAGCGGTCAAGCGTGGCGTGCTGCACATGATGAACAACACCGGCCAAAGCTGCAACGCGCCCTCGCGGATGCTGGTTCAGAAAGGCATCTACGATCAGGCCGTGGCCACCGCTGCCGAAGTTGCCGCCAAGGTCACCGTCGGCCCGGCGTCCGAGGAAGGTCGCCACATCGGCCCCGTGGTCAATGAAACCCAGTGGAACAAGATTCAGGACCTGATCCAGAAGGGCATCGACGAAGGCGCGCGCCTTGTCGCCGGTGGCACCGGTCGCCCTGAAGGCTTCAACAAGGGCTTTTACGTCAAACCGACCGTCTTTGCCGATGTGAACAACCAGATGACCATCGCCCGTGAAGAAATCTTTGGACCGGTCCTGTCGATCATCCCGTTTGAGACCGAGGAAGAAGCCGTCGAGATCGCCAACGACACGCCCTATGGTCTGACCAACTATGTGCAGACCCAGGACGGCGCCAAGGCCAACCGTATGGCCCGCGTGCTACGGTCCGGCATGGTGGAAATGAACGGCCAGTCCCGGTCCCCCGGTGCGCCCTTCGGTGGCATGAAGCAGTCCGGCAACGGCCGTGAAGGCGGTATCTTCGGGATCGAGGATTTCCTGGAAATCAAGGCCGTCGGCGGCTGGTCCACCGACTGATTTTCAGCCTCTTTGAAATAGCAAAAGCCGCTCCTATCCGGAGCGGCTTTTCTTTTGCCCGCGTGGTGCACGGGGTCTTGCAGCTCCCCGTTACGCCCAAACTTGGTCGGGATCGGGCAGCGGGATCGCAGACAGGAGCTCTTGCGTGTAGGGCGCAGTCGGCGCAGCGAACAGGTCCGCCGTCGCGGCGTTTTCAACGATTTCGCCCTGATAGAGCACCAGAATGCGGCTGCACAGGCGGCGGATCACCGACAGGTCGTGGCTGATGAAGGCCAGCGTCAGGCCCAGCTCGCGCACCAATTCTTCGAGCAGGTTCAGCACCTGCGCCTGACTGGAGACATCCAGCCCCGAGACGATCTCATCCGCGAGGATGAAATCGGGGCGCAGGGCGATGGCGCGGGCGATACCGACGCGCTGACGCTGCCCACCGGACAATTCATGCGGATAGCGGCTGGCAAAGCTGCGTGGCAGGCCCACCATATCCAGCGCCTCATTTACGCGGGCGTCGATCCCCTCAAGCCCATGCAGGCGCAAGGGACCGGCGATGATCCCCCCCACCCGGCGGCGCGGGTTAAGCGAGGACAGGGGATCCTGAAAGATCATCTGGAACCGCCGCCGCAGGGGGCGCAGGGCCTCCTCTGACATATGGGTGATGTCTGTCCCCTCAAACGAAATTTGACCACTGTCCGGTTCAATCAACCGGATCAGCGCCCGCCCCAATGTGGATTTACCGGACCCAGAGCCGCCAACGATGCCCAAAACCTCACCCTTGGGGATCTGGAAGGTCAGCCCCTTGAGGATCTCGATCCGCGGCGCAGGACCAAGGATTGGTTTGCGCGACATGTCCGGAAAGCTGAGCCGCAGATCCTTCACATCATAGATCACATCACTCATGCCGAGCCCTCCATTTGTCGGTCAAAGGCCGCAACCTCTTCCTCCACCGCGCGGATCACCGCGTCGGGGACCGGGGTCAGACTGCCGTCCGGATCGGTGTATTTCGGCGTCGCTGCCAACAGGGCCGCCGAATAGGGATGCCCGGGGCTCGCGAAGAAGTCGCGCACCTTGGTGTCCTCGACCACCTTGCCGGAGTAGAGCACGGTCATGGTCTGGCAGACCTTGGAGACCACGCCCAGATCATGGGTCACGAACAACAGCGCGGTACCATGGCGTTGCTGCATGTCCGAGATCAGCCGCAGGATCTGCTTCTGCACGGTGACATCCAGCGCGGTCGTCGGCTCATCCGCGATGATCAGCTTCGGCTCTGCCGCAAAGGCGGAGGCAATGAGGAT
Source organism: Phaeobacter sp. SYSU ZJ3003 (assembly GCF_041300735.1). Classification (NCBI taxonomy): domain Bacteria; kingdom Pseudomonadati; phylum Pseudomonadota; class Alphaproteobacteria; order Rhodobacterales; family Roseobacteraceae; genus Phaeobacter; species Phaeobacter sp. SYSU ZJ3003. The sequence goes on from NZ_PXNU01000002.1 coordinate 72,395, forward strand.
CCGCTGGCGCATTCCCCCCGACAGCTCGTGCGGGTAGGCGCGCATGACGCGGGCGGGATCGGGGATATGGACCTCTTCCAGCAGCTCCAGCGCCCGGGCCTCGGCGGCCTTGCGCGACCAGCCAAGGATATCCACCAGCCGGTTGGTGATCTGCGGCCCCACCCGGCGCGAAGGGTTGAGCGCGGTCAGCGGATCCTGTGGGATCAGGGCGACCTTGGCGCCAATCCTCTGGCGGCGCGCGCGCGGTGACAGCTGGCCCAGATCCTCGCCTTCCAGGATGATCTGCCCGCCGGTGATTCCCAGCGCCTGCGGCAGGGTGCCCAGCACCGATTTGCCGATCATGGATTTGCCTGCGCCGCTTTCGCCGACAAGGGCGCGGGATTCACCCGCCGCCACATTGAGCGACACACGCCGCAAGATCGGCACATTGCCCCTGAGGCGCACGGTCAGGTCTTGAATGGACAGAAAGCTCATCGCAGCACCGGATCGAAATGGTCCTTCAGACCCTCGCCAAGCTGCGAGAAGCTGAGAACGGTGAAAAACAGGGCGACCAGCGGGAACACCAGCACCCACCAGGCCTGATGGACCGAGGTGCGCCCCTCGGCGATCATCCCGCCCCAGGTCGGCGCATCGGTGGAGATCGACAGGTTCACAAAGCTGAGGATCGCCTCGACGATGATTGCAATGCCCATCTCCAGCGTCAGCAGCGCCACGATGGTGGGCAGCACGTTGGGCAGGATTTCCGTCAGCGCGGTACCGAACCGGGTGCGCCCCACAACCTGTGCCGAGGCGACGTAATCCATCTTGCCCTGGCTCATTGCTTCGGCCCGGATCACCCGGGCAAAACGGGTCCAGTCAATCACCACGATGGCGATGATGATCGAAGTCATGCCAGTGCCCAGAACCGCGATCAGCAGGATCGCAAAAAGGACCGGCGGGAAGGCCATCCAGATATCCACGAGGCGGGAAATCACCAGATCGGCCCAGCCGCCGTAATAGCCAGCGATCAGGCCCAGCGTGGCCCCAATCAGACAGGTCAGCACCCCGGCGATCAGCGCCACGCTCAGCGCCAGCCGGGCGCCATGCAGAATGCGGCTGAGGACATCGCGGCCCAGGGAATCGGTGCCCAGCCAGTAATTGGGATCGGCGCCCGTCTCCCAGAAGGGCGGCATCCGTCCGGCGAACAGGTCCTGCGCCAGCGGATCATGCGGGCTGATCCAGGGCGCCAACAGCGCGGCCAGAACTAGAAGGCTGATCCAGCCCCCGGACAGCCACAGGCGCAGGCCCGGTTTGCGGGTGTGTGCTCGGGTATCACGCATGACGGAGCCTCGGGTTCAGGGCGGCATAGGTCATGTCGACGACCAAATTGACCACGGTGAAAATCAGGGCGAACAGGATCACGATCCCCTGGATCAGTGGCAGATCGCGGTTGATCACCGCATCAATGGCCATGTTGCCCAGCCCCTCATAAGAAAACAGCCGCTCCACAATGACCGTGCCGCCAATCAGGAAGGTGAACTGCACCCCGACCAAGGTCAGCGTCGGCAGGATCGCATTGGGCAGCGCCTCGCGGGTGATGATGCTGGTCTCGGCGTAGCCCTTGGTGCGCGCCAGGGTCACGTAATCCAGATGCATGGTTTCCTTCAGCGACTGTTTCAGCAGCTGCGAGATGATCGCCGCCAGCGGGATCGCCAGCGCCAGCGCGGGCATGAACATATGGGCGACGATATCGGCCCAGACATCGAACCGCAGGCGGATGAAGCTTTCCCAGAGATAGAAATTCGACTGGAACTCGAACCCCAGCGAGGGCGACACCCGGCCCGAGATATGAAACAGCGGCCAAAGCACGCCAAAGAGCAGGATCAGCACCAGCCCCCACAGGAAGTCGGGCACCGACAGGGCCATGCCCCCGGCCACATCGATCGCACCTTCGACGCGCGTGCCCCGGTAAAGCGTCGCGGTCAACGCCATGGTGCCGCCCAGCATCACCGCGATTACCAACGCCATTACTGATAGTTCCAACGTGGCGGGCAGACGGCCCAGCACCAGTTCGGACACCGGCTGGCGCAGGGAAATCGAGGTTCCGAAATCCCCCTGAAGCACGCCAGAGGCCCAGATCAGGAATTGTTCGGGGATCGATTTGTCGAACCCGTAAAGCGCCTGAAGCCGCTGGATATCCGCATCGGTGGCCCCCGGCGGCAGCATCATGGCAATCGGATTGCCCGGCACCACGCGGATAACCACAAAGACGATGATCGCCACCCCGACCAGCGTCACCATAGTGGCCGCCAGCCGCGCGATCATTCTGCGCAGGATCTGCATTGTCTACCTTCGTTCTGTGAGGTCGTGAAAAAGGGCCGCGGGGCACCGGCACAATCAGACCGATGCCCCGCAACCAAGGGAGAGAGGGATCAGGCCCGTGTCATCAGATGCGGCAACAGCGCGCCCGAGGCATGCGGCACCACCTTCACCTGATCGCTGTGCAGGATCGGCTGAACATATTGCAGCAGCGGGATCACCAGCGCGTTCTCGGCGATGAAACGGTCCACGTCCTTCCAGCCCGCGATCCGCTTGTCCTCGTCCGATTCACCCCAGAGCGGCAGGATCTTCTGCATCAGCTCCTCACCGTCCCAGACCGAATGCGGCGAGGGGCCGAACATGGCAAAGCCGGTCGAGGTGGTGGGATCACCAATCGAGTTGCCCCAGTTGTAGAAGGCCGCAGGCGCCAATGTGTCGGCCGCGCGCAGCTCGTAGTGTTTGGCAATCTCGTAGACTTCGATCTCGGCCTCGATACCGACCCGGCGCCACAGACCGACGATGGCCTGGATGATCTCGTAATCCTTCGGCTTAAAGCCACGGGTGGTCTGGATGGTGAATTTTACCGGATTGTCGGGACCATAGCCAGAGGCCGCCAGCAGCTCCTTGGACTTCTCCGGATCATAGGCGACCTTGATCGTCTCGTCATAGCCCACGTAATCGGGCGTCTGCAGCGTGTCGATCGCCACGCCATAGCCGGACAGCAGCCGGTCGATGATCAGCTGTTTGTCGATCGCATGGGCCATGGCCATGCGCACGTTGGGATCGGTCATCACTTCGATATCGTTGATGAAGATCATGCCGATATCCGACACCGGTGCGGCAGTGCCCATGATGCCCGATTTTTCCTTCAGGCGGTCGAATTCCTCATAGGGCATTTCCAGCGTCACATGGGCGTTGCCCGATTCCACCTCGGCCACGCGGCTGGCGGCATCGGTCACGAACTTGATGGTGACGGATTTGAATTCGGGCGCGCCGCCCCAGTAGTTCTCGTTCGCCTTCAGGCGCACGAATGCGTTGCGCTCGAACTTTTCGACCATATAGGGACCGGTGCCCACAGGCGCGGCCTCAAAGCCATCTGCCCCGACTTCCTCGTAGTATTTCTTGGGCAGGATATAGCCGGTCAGGAAGCTCATCCATTTGAAGATCGTCGGCTCATAGGCCAGCACGTCAGCGGTGACGCGGTTCCCCTCGATGGAGAAATTGCCGATCTTGCCCCAGATGAACTGGATCGGGTTGCCGGTCTCGGGGTTGCCCGCACGTTCCAGCGACCAGACCACGTCTTCGGGTGTCAGGGGATCGCCATTGTGCCAGGTGACGCCTTCGCGCACATCCATCCAGACCTTTGTCTTGTCATCGTTCCAGCCATAATCGCTGATGATCCCGGAACCAAAGGACAGATCCGGGTTCTGCGGGATGAACAGATCGAACACCGATTGGTAGATGCCCTGAATGGTGGGGTTCACCGCCGAGGGACCGACGGTCGGATCCCAGCTGGGCAGGTTCACGTTATAGGCAATCACCAGCTCTTCGATCCCGGCGGCAAAGCTTGGCAGGCTGGCCCCGGCAAGCGCCACGCTGGCGGCGGTGCTCTGAAGTAAAGTGCGTCTTGTCAATTTCATTTTGCTTTTCCCTGTTGGTTGGAAGGCCGACATGTTGTTGTGATTAGGTGCCGGCCAGTTTTTGCCCGAGGAGGTATCCCGCCCCGGCTCCGGTTCCCGCTCCGGGCCAGACAGCCGCCCCGGTGTGATAAAGATCACGGATCGGGGTGGAGCCATCCGCAAACCCGCGCAGGGGCCGGAACATGAAATGCTGGTTGAGCTGGTGACTGCCACAGACCTGATCCCCGCCCACAAGGTTGGGGTTATCGGCCTCCAGCATGGTGGGCGTCACGATATGCTGGCCAAGGATCTTTGCCCTTGTACCGGGCGCATAGGTTTCAAGGATATCGAGCGCGCGCTCTGCCATTGGCTGCGCTGCCTCTGTCCAGTCGGTGGCGGTGATCTGTCCGGCGGCATCGCCCTTGATCTGACCGGGCACCATGCGCACCTGCAACCACAGAACATGTTTGCCCTCGGGCGCGCGACTGGGGTCGATGACGGTGGGCTGACCGCAGACGATCACCGGCTCATCCGGCAACAGCCCCGCCTTGGCCTGCGCATAGGTGCGCGCCATCTGGTCAAGCTCGGGCGCCATATGCACATAGGCAAAGCGTTTCAGACCATCCCCCGCCGCCCAGTCCGGCAGATCCTCCATCGCCAGATGGATCATCATGGTCCCCGGCGCATGGGCGAATTTCTCCATCCCGCGATCATACCGTTTGTCGGGTGTGCCGCCGGTCAGCCGCAGCATCGCGGCAGGGGCGACATTAGCGATGACCGCCCGTTTTGCCTGCACCTGTGTCCCGTCCGACAACTCGATTCCCGTGGCCCGTCCGCCCGCGTGCAGAATCCGCGACACTTCGGCGCCGCAGGTTACCGATCCGCCACGCGCCTCGATCATGGCGATCATGGCCTTGATGATGCCATCGGCGCCGCCCTGCCCCAGTACCATGCCAAACGCCTGGTTCACCTGTCCTTCTAGGTAAGGAAACAGCGCACCGCCCGCGATGTCCGGGGCAAAATCCAGATGCATGCCCCAGGCCGCCAGAAGGGCACGGACCTTTGACGATTCGAATGTCTCTTCCAGCCAGCTGCGCGGCGAAGAGGCCAGAAACTGCCCCAGATCCATCAGCCCGGCAGCGCCCATCTTGCGCCAAGACTTCCAGCCTAAAGATGCAAATGCACGTTTATTGATCGGACTGCCCAGCAAAGCGAACAAAGTTTCAGCACGCTCTGGAAACGCGGCGCTCAACGCCTCCCAGGCTTTTGCATCAGCCGCATTTTCAGCTGCGATTCGCGCCACATTGGCCGCCGCATCATTGCCGATACCCAACCAGGTCTGATCCGGAAAAACCGAGGCAAAACAATCCGCCGCAGGAGCAAAACCAAGCCCGTGCCCGGCCAGTTCCTCGGCATATTTCTGATGAAAGGCGGACCCTGCAAAGAGCGACAGATTCATCGCGGCCCAGTCATGGCGAAAGCCCGGAAGCGTATATTCCCCGGTTTTTACTGCCCCGCCGGGCGTTTCGGCGCGCTCGTATACGGCCACACTCCAGCCCTTTGCCGCCAGATGCGCAGCACAGGCCAAAGAGTTGTGACCGCTTCCGATAATAACTGCGTCCGGCGCCGCTGACATGGGCAGATTCCTTTATCCTTTACATATTGATATTTGCAAATGCATGTAATTATGTCTAGCATGGATTTGTCATCGCAAAAAGCGGCACCTTCAGACCGCGCACAACACGGGAGGCGATAATGACCGCAACAACCGCATTGGACGGGCTTGGCGCCAAGCTTTTGACCGGGGAAATCGAAGTGGTGGACTGCACCGGGGTTCTGGGGCCGAACACTCCGATCCTGCAGCTGCCGGAAGATTTCGCGAAAAACACACCCAAGGTCGAAATCCACAAGATCAGCGAATACGACGAAGACGGCCCCTTCTTTGCCTGGAACTGGATGAAGCTGGGCGAACACACCGGCACCCACTTTGATGCGCCGCATCACTGGATTACCGGCAAGGATTTCGAAGAAGGCTACACCGACACGCTGGACGTGCAGCGCCTGATCGCGCCGGTGAACGTGCTCGACTTCTCCAAGGAGTGCGGCGAAGATTCCGACTTCCTGCTGACCATCGACCACGTGAAGGCCTGGGAGGCCGAGCACGGCGAGATCAAGGCCGGTGAATGGGTCGTCCTGCGCAGCGACTGGGATCAATACGCCGACGACGAGGCCAAGTTCCTCAACGCCGATGAAACCGGTCCGCACACCCCCGGACCGACCGCCGAGGTGATCCAGTATCTGGTCGACAAGGGCATCGTCGGCTGGGGCAGCCAGTGCATCGGCACCGACGCAGGCATGGCCGGTGGCATGACCCCGCCCTTCCCGGCGCATAACCTGCTGCACGCCAACAACCGCTTTGGTCTGGCCTCGCTGGCCAATCTGGACAAGCTGCCCGCAAAGGGCGCCATCCTGATTGCCGCACCGCTGAAGATCCAGCGCGGCACCGGCAGCCCGATCCGCGCGCTGGCGCTGGTCCCCAAGGGATAAGAGCAGATGGCCGCCGCCCCTCACATCATCATCGGCACCGGGATCAATTCACTGGTCGCCGCCGCGCTGTTGTCCCGCAAGGGCAAACCGGTTCTGATGCTCGAACGCTCGGACCGCATCGGAGGCTGCCTGCGCACCGATGAGATCACGCTGCCCGGGTATTCCCATGATGTGATGGCGGCGACCTTCGTCCTGTTTCTCACCTCGCCTGCCTATGCAGAACTGGCGGGCGATCTGGCGAAACATGGGCTTGAGTTCTGTCACACGGACCGCCCCACGGCGGTCCTGCGCCCCGATGGCCGCGCCACCGTACTGACCATGGACCGCGCCGCCAATATCGCTGCCTTTGACGCGCTCAGCCCCGGCGACGGGGCGCAACATGGCCGCGACGTGGGCGGCATCGAAGCCGACGCCGACTTCCTCTTTGCGCTGCTGGGCGGACCGCTCTGGTCTGCTGGCACCGCCAAACTGCTGGCAAAACAGGCGTGGAAACGGGGCCTCAACGGTCTCAAATCCTGGGTCGGCGCAGCGCTGCAACCGGCGCGCGGCTGGCTGGAAAGCTCTTATGGCTCCGAAGACCTTCAGGCGCTTTGGGCGCCTTGGGTGCTGCATTGCGGCCTCACCCCCGAAAGCACTTATTCCGGCCAGATGGGCCGCGTCATCGCCTTTGCGCTAGAGGCCGCCGGGGCGCCGGTGGTCAAAGGTGGCGCCGGGGCTGCCGCCGAAGCCTTTGAACGGCTGATCACCGCCAATGGCGGCGAGATCCGTACCGGCACCGATGTGACGCGTATCCTTACCGAAAACGGCCGCGCCACCGGCATCGAAACCGCCGACGGAGAGGTCATCCGCGGCGCCTCGGTCATCGCTTCGGTCACGCCGTCGCAACTCTATGGCCGCCTGCTGCCGCAGGAAACCGCGCCGGAGGCCGCGAAGAACTACCGCCACGGGCGCGGCAATTTCCAGCTGCACTATGCGCTGGATGCCGTTCCGGAATGGCTGAGCGAGGGGCTGGAAGATGTCGCGCTTGTCCACCTCGCAGACGGGGTCGACAGCGTTTCGAAATCCGCCAACGAGGCCGAACGCGGCATGCTGCCGGAAACGCCCACGATCTGCGTGGGCCAGCCCCACCGCATGGACCCCACCCGCTGCCCGGATGGAAAGGCGATCCTGTGGCTGCAGATCCCCGACGCCCCCCGCGTTATCAAAGGCGACGCCGCAAAAGAGATCGACAGCGGACCCGAGTGGGATGAACCGACCCGCGAAGCCTTTGCCGACCGGATCGAGGCGATCCTGTCCCGTAACATCAAGGATTTCGACAAGATCAAACTGGCCCGCCGCGCCTATTCCCCTGCCGATCTTCAGGATCTGAACATGAACCTGGTGGGCGGCGATCCCTATGGCGGATCCTGCACGCTGGACCAGTTCTTTGTCTGGCGCCCCTTCCCGCAATCGGTCAATAACGCCACCGCAGTGAAGGACCTGCATCTGATTGGGGCCGCGACCCACCCCGGACCTGGTCTGGGCGGAGGGTCCGGCTACAACCTTGCAAAAAGGATGGGCGCATGAGCACGGACGACACCACCACGGCCACGGCAGACCAACCGGAGGCGGACACACCGCTGCCCCGTCTGGGCGAAATCGGGCTGGAAAACTTCCCCCCCTACCTGATGAACCGCATCATGGGCCGCTACAACGCGTCCTTGCGCGAAGAGATGGCGGCGCTCGGCCTCAACACGGCTAAGATGCGCGCCCTCGCCGTACTGTCGGTGCTCGACGGGCTGCTGATCCGTGAACTCGCCGTCTATGCGGTGGTCGAACAATCCACGCTCAGCCGGTCGCTGGACAAGCTGGAACAGGACGAGCTGATCATCCGCCGTCCCGACCCCGACGACAGCCGCGCCACCCGGATCTTCATGGCCCCCAAGGGCCGAGAGACGCAGGAAAAGCTCTGGCCGCATATCGCCGAAGCCTATGCCCAGATGTTCACCGGCATCAGCGCCGAAGAGCAGCGTCAGTTCGTGACCACCCTGCAAACCATCCTGCGCAACGTGCGCGTACACCAGATTTAACCCGACCGTCTTCCACGACGGTCCCCCAGAACGATATCCAAGGAGGCGCCAATGGCCGAAAGGTCGTTCAAGGCAGAAGTAGAGCACCTGCGCAAAGGTGCCGGGACCAGCTTTACCGGCGAAGGCATTCTGGCCATCACAAAGGCCTTGCTGGAAAACGGAGTCGGCTATGTCGGCGGTTATCAGGGCGCGCCGATCTCGCACCTGATGGACGTGCTGGCCGATGCCGAGGACCTGCTCGGCGAACTTGGCGTGCGCTACGAGGCAAACGCCTCCGAAGCGGCAGCGGCGGCGATGCTTGCAGCCTCGGTCCATTATCCCATCCGCGGCGCGGTCACCTTCAAGGGATCGGTCGGGGTCAACGTGGCCTCGGATGCGCTGGCCAACCTCGCCTCTTCGGGCGTCACCGGCGGCGCTCTTGTGGTGGTGGGTGAGGATTACGGCGAAGGCTCCTCGATCATGCAGGAGCGGTCTTATGCCTTTGCGATGAAATCGCAGTTCTGGCTCTTGGACCCACGCCCCAACCTGCCTTCGATCGTGAAATCTGTGGGCGATGGCTTTGGCCTGTCCGAAGCGTCGAACACGCCGGTGATGCTGATGGTGCGGATCCGATCCTGCCACGTGACTGGCACCTTTGAATGCCGCGAAAACCAGCGCCCCGATCTGACCGTGCGCGATGCGCTGGCCAACCCGCAGCGGGATTTCTCCCGCGTTGTGCTGCCGCCGATGTCCTATCAGCATGAACACGACAAGATCGACAACCGCTGGCCCGCTGCCGAGAAGTACATCCTCGACAATGGCCTGAACGAACGCTTTGGCCCGAAGGAAGGCAAGGTCGGGTTGATCTGCCTGGGCGGCATGTACAACAGCGTCATCCGCGCCCTGCAACGCCTTGGCCTTGCGGATCTGTCGGGCAACACCGACGTGCCGCTTTACGTGATGAACGTGACCTACCCGCTGGTGCAAAGCGACCTTCTGGATTTCTGCGAGGACAAGGACGCCGTCCTGATGATCGAGGAAGGCCAGCCCGAGTTCATCGAACAGCAGCTTGGCGCCATGCTTTACAAGGCAGGCAGCAGCACCAAGCTTGAAGGCAAGGGCACCTTCCCCAAGGCAGGCGAATATACCGGCCAGGTGATGAAGGACGGCATCGACGACTTCCTGCGCACCTATGCCGCGCATCTGTTGCCCGGGCAGATTTTGGCCCCGAACGAACCGGCGCCCGAAATTCCCGACCTCAGCCAGACCGTGCCGATCCGCCCGCCGGGGTTCTGCACCGGCTGCCCCGAGCGCCCCATCTTTGCCTCGATGAAACTGGTGGAGCAGGAGCTGGGCAAGCATCAGATCTCGGCCGATATCGGCTGTCACCTGTTTGCCGCCTTGCCGCCCTTCGAAATCGGCGGGCAGACCATGGGCTATGGCCTTGGCCCGGCCTCCAACGCGGCCTTTGACGGCGGAGGCGAGAAACGCGCGATCTCGATCCTGGGCGACGGGGGCTTCTGGCACAACGGCCTCAGCTCTTCGATCGGCAACATGGTGTTCAATAAATCGGACAGCGTCGCGATCATCGTCGACAACTACTATTCCGCAGCGACCGGCGGGCAGGACATCCCATCCAGCCGCGCCAAGAACCCCAGCAAGGCGACCAACAACCCGATCACCAAGGCGCTGGAGGGCGCGGGCGTCAAATGGATCCGGCAGATCGACCGCACCTATGATGTCACCCAGATGCGCGCCACCATCCGCGAGGCGCTGACCACCGATTACGACGGGCCCAAGGTGATCGTGGCCTCCTCGGAATGCATGCTGAACCGGCAGCGCCGGGAGAAACCCCAGCGCAATGCCGCGATCAAGGACGGAACCCGCGTCGAGGTGCCCCGCTTTGGCGTTGATGAGGATATCTGCACCGGCGATCACGCCTGTATCCGCCTGTCCGGCTGCCCCTCACTGTCGCTGAAGAAACTGGACGACCCGCTGCGCGACGATCCTGTCGCCCATATCGACCAGACCTGCGTCGGCTGCGGCAACTGCGGCGAGGTCGCTGATGCTGCGATCCTCTGCCCGTCCTTCTACGAGGCCCGCGTGGTGCACAACCCGACCGGTTTTGAACGCTGGACCGCAGGATTGCGCAACCGGATGATCTCCTGGCTGCAGAACCGCCGCGCAGCGCGACGCCTGACCTTTTCCACCGACCTGAGCGAAGGAGCCGCGTGATGTCCATCGAACTGCCAATCGCATCTGGCGGAGGCGCCACCCATCTGGACGGCGTGATCAAGGTCGCGATCCTTGCTGTGGGCGGACAGGGCGGCGGCGTCCTGACCAACTGGATCGAATCCCTGGCCCGCGCCGAAGGCTATTCTGCGCAGGCGACCAGCGTCGCGGGCGTGGCGCAGCGTACCGGCGCCACCATCTATTACATCGAAATGGCGCCTGCATCGGTGCCAACGCCTGTCTTCTCCCTCGCACCGGCGCAGGGCGACATCGACGTGATGATCGCCGCCGAAATGATGGAAGCCGGGCGCGCCATCATGCGCGGCTTTGTCACCCCGGATCGTACCACTCTGATCGCATCGACCCACCGGGCGCTGGCAGTCTCTGAGAAAATGGTGCCGGGTGACGGCATGGCCGATGCCGCCGAAGTGCGCGCCGCCGCCGAAACCGCCGCGCGGCAGCTGGTCATGGCCGATATGGAGCAGGCCGCTGTCGGTGTCGGCTCAGTGATCTCCGCGTCGCTGTTCGGTGCACTGGCCGGATCCGGCGCCCTGCCGTTCAAACGTGCTGCCTTTGAAGAGGCGATCCGCGCGGGAGGTAAGGGCGTCGAGGCCAGCCTGCGTGCCTTTGCCGCCGGATATGATCTGGCCCAGGGCGGGAAAGAGGCCCCGGCTGCAGCCGCCTCCACCCCCGCCGAAGCGCCGAAACCGGCGGGATCCGCCGGAAAGCTGCGGGCCTATGGCGCGCTGCTGGACCGGATCAACGCACTGCCAGCTGCGGTGCAGGAACTGGCGCTGCCGGGCCTGCGCAAGGTGGTGGATTTTCAGGACATCGCCTATGGCGCCGAATATCTGGACCGGCTCGAAGGCATCCTGGGCCGCGACAGCGCTGACCGGGGGTATGTCCTGTCGCGCGAGGCAGCGAAATACATCGCCAATGCCATGGCCTATGACGATGTGATCCGGGTGGCGGATCTGAAAACCCGCGCCAGCCGGTTCGACCGGATCGAGGATCAGGTTGGCAGTGCTGACAAGCTGATGACCCTGACCGATTATCTACACCCGCGCGCCGAAGAGATCGCCGGTCTGCTGCCCGCGGGGCTTGGCGCCCGGATCGAGGCCAGCCCGGTCTGGATGAAACGTCTCGACCGGCTGTTCAACAAGGGCCGCCGCATCCGCACCGACCGCTTCCGTGGCTTTGCCCTGCTTTATGTGATGGGCGGCCTGCGCGGCTGGCGCCGCAAGAGCCGCCGCCACGCGCTGGAACAGGCGCATCTGGACGACTGGTTGAACCGCGCGATCGGCTATCTGCCCAGCAGCTATGACATGGCGGTGGAAGTGCTGCGCTGTCGGCGCCTGATCAAGGGCTATTCCGACACCCACACACGGGGCCTGTCGAAATTCGACCGGGTTCTGGACGGCGCGCGACTGGTCGAAACCCGCGACGACGGTCCCGAATGGGTCGCCCGCCTTCGCGAAGCGGCGCTGCAGGACGAAAAAGGTGAAGCCTTGGACGGCGCGCTAAAGACCATCCGCAGCTTTATCTGACCCCTTAAAGACAGAACCTCCCGCGCCCAACGGGAGGCAGCCTTTCACCAAAAAGGCGAACGACGGGCGGGAGGACGCCCCATCGCCGGACCCAGATCGGATCATCCTGTCCCTATCGACCTTCCAATGTGGCTGCGGCACCGATATGCAGGGGTATCGGATCCTCCCCTTTGCAAGGACAGACAGCCGCGATGATCACCGCCCGCCTGCACGGCCGCCTTGGCAATCAGATGTTTCAATACGCCGCCGCCCGCGCGCTGGCCGAGCGCCTTGGCGTGGCTGTCGCTCTCGATAGCCGCGAAGCGGTGCGGCGCGGCGAAGGCGTGTTGACCCGGGTCTTTGATCTGGACCTGACCGAACCGGCTCCATTGCCGCCCCTGAAACAGGAGGCACCGCTGCGCTATGCCCTGTGGCGCGCCTTTGGCTCCACTCCAACTTTCCGGCGCGAACGCGGCCTTGGCTACAATCCCGGTTTCGCGACCTGGGGCGATGGCAGCTACCTGCATGGCTACTGGCAAAGCGAGAAATACTTTGCCGCGATCGCCGACCGCATCCGGGCCGATTTCAGCTTCCCGGAGTTCACCAACACGCAGAACGCCGACATGGCCGCCCGTATCCAAGGTAGCAATGCCATCTCACTGCACGTGCGGCGCGGTGATTACGTGGCGCTTGCCGCCCATGTGCTTTGCGATCAAGCCTATTACGAAGCCGCCCTCGCCCGCGTTCTGGAGGGGCTGGAGGGTACGCCAACCGTATTTGTCTTCTCCGACGATCCGGACTGGGCCAAGGAAAACCTGCCCTTGCCCTGCGAAAAGGTGGTGGTGGATTTCAACGGCCCAGACACCGATTTCGAGGACATGCGGCTGATGACCCTGTGCCAGCACAATATCATCGCCAACAGTTCATTTTCCTGGTGGGCGGCCTGGCTGAACCAGAACCCGGAGAAACGCGTCACCGGCCCGGCGCAGTGGTTCGGAGATCCGAAGCTCTCCAACCCCGATATCCTGCCAGACAGCTGGCACCGGATCGACGCCTGATCAAAAGGGCGCCTTGGCCCGGAACTTCATCGACTGTTCGCTATCGGGGTGTTTGATCCGCAGCTCTTCGGAATGCAGCATCATGCGGGGGAAATCCCGCGCCGCGCCTTCAGCATACAGCGGATCGCCCAGAATGGCGTGCCCCAGCGACAGCATATGCACCCGCAACTGGTGCGACCGGCCCGTCTTGGGCGTCAGCCGCACTCGGGTCTCCCCTTCGCCGTATTTCATCACCCGCCAGTCGGTCACCGCAGGTTTACCCGTCTCATGGCAGACCATCTGGCGCGGACGGTTCGGCCAGTCGACGATCAGCGGCAGATCCACCGTGCCCGCCTTTGGCTCCAGCCGCCCGGTGACGCGGGCCACGTAGACCTTGCGCGTGCTGCGTTTCTCGAACTGCATCGACAGGTGCCGCTGCGCATGGGGCGTCAGCGCAAAGACCATCACCCCCGAGGTATCGCGGTCCAGCCGATGCACCAGCAGCGCCTCGGGAAAGGCAAGCTGCACCCGCGACAACAGGCAATCGGCGAGATGTTCACCCCGGCCCGGCACGCTCAGCAATCCCGCCGGTTTGTTTACCGCAAGGATCTGCGCATCATGATGCAGGATCTCCAGCGGGTCCTGCGGCGGGGTGTAATCGCTCGATACCGTCATGGCCGCCTGCCTACTGCCTTGCTGCCGCCGGAGCAAGTTCCCGCCACGTCCGTCTTGCCCGGCCCGCCGCCGCAAGGGCAGGATCGCATCAACAAAGGGAGAGAAACCATGCATCCAACCATCACCCGCATGCAGGAGGTCGTCGCCAAGGGCGATGAGGCGCTGATCGCAGAGCTGCTGTCCGAGGACGTGAAATTCCTGCCCCCCACCTATTGGAAAACCTGGACCGGCCGCGCGCCGGTGGCGGCGGTGCTGGGTCATGTGGGGCAAGTGTTCTCGGACTTCCGCTATCGCAGGATCATGGGAGAGGGCAACGACTGGGCGCTGGAATTCCAGTGCAAGATCGGCGAGTTCGACGCCGTGGGCGTGGATCTGATCACTCTGGGTGATGACGGGCTGATCGAGGTCTTCGAGGTGGTCATGCGCCCCTATAAATCCGTCGGCGCCCTGCGCGATGCGATGAATGCACGGGTGCAGACCGATGCGCGCTTCCTGAAATTCCGTGAGGCACTCAGCTGATTCCCTCATGTTAGAGCCACATATTGGCAGATAACCCATGATCGCAGCCGACCAGATCCTGCGCCTGCCGCTGCTCCCGCTGTTGATTGCGCAGGGGCTGCACCTCCGGCGCCGGGCCTTGCGGCTGCCTGAGCCGGAGGGAGCGCGACAGGGAACTGCGGGTTCCGGTGCGCCGCTACGGCTGCTGATTGCCGGGGACAGTTCCGCCGCCGGTGTGGGCGCTGCGCATCAGGAGCAGGCGCTTACCGGGCAACTGGTGCAGCGGCTGGCGCCCCGGTGGCAGGTTCACTGGCGCCTTGAGGCCACCACCGGGCATCGTACGGCAGATACGTTGCAGCGGCTGATGGCCCTGCCCGCGCAGCCCTTTGACGTAGCCGTACTGGCGCTGGGAGTGAACGATGTGACCGGAGCCGTTCCACAAGGGCAATTTGAACGGCAGCAACGCGATCTGGCACGGCTTCTAACGGATCGCTTTGGTGTGCAAAGAATCCTCGTCTGTGGGGTGCCACAGATGGAGTATTTCCCCGCCCTGCCGCAGCCGCTTGCCTGGGCGCTGGGGTGTCAGGCACGGCGGTTGGATTGCAGGCTTGCAGACCTCTCCGGGCAGATCGACGGGTTTCACCATCTTCCGTTTGAATTGCCCAGTGACCCGGCGCTGGCCGCCGAGGATGGCTATCACCCAAATCCGCGCGCCTATGCGCTTTGGGCGGACCGGCTGGCGAAAGAGATCGAAAACCCTTGATCAGAGCCTGAGTTAGGTAAGCTTCTGCACCTTCGGCTTGCGCCGCATCTGACGGATCAGGGGAATGGAATAGATCACCAGCGCCGCCCAGATCATCGGGAAGGCGATCATGCGGGCGTGGCCGAACTCCTCACCAAAGACAAAGACGGCGACCAGAAAGATCAGCGTCGGCGCGATATATTGCAGGATACCGATGGTCGATAGCCGCAGCAGCTTGGCACCATTGGCATAGATGATCAGCGGCACCGCCGTCACCACGCCGCACCCCATCAGCAGAAGGCTTTGCCCCCAGCTGATGCCAAAGCTGCCTGTGCCTGTCGCGGTCAGATAGGACAGATAGGCCAGCGCGGGCACCGACAGGATCAGCACCTCCAGAAGGAACCCCTGATTGGGGCCGACCGGCAACCATTTCTTGAAGAAGGCGTAAAAGCCCCAGCTGAACGTCAGACCGACAGCAGCCCAGGGCAGGCTTCCGGTTTCCACGGTCAGAACCACAACCGCGGCCGCCGCCAAGGCGATCGCCAGCATCTGAGTGCGACTCGGCCGCTCCCCCAACAAAAGGGCGCCCAATGCGACACTAAACAAGGGGTTTATGTAATATCCAAGTGCTGCATCCAGCGCGTGATCCGTGGCGATGGACCAGACATAGATGCCCCAGTTCACCGAAATCAGCACCGCCGTGATGCAGGCCATCAGCAGGGTGCGCGGGCTGCGCAGGGCCGCGCGCAGATCGCCGGTGCGGCGCAGAACGATCAGCAGCGCCCCTGCCAAAGGCACCGACCAGATCACCCGATGGGCCACCACCTCGGCCGCCGGAATGTGCGACACCGCCTTCATGTAGAGCGGCAGGAACCCCCACAGCAGATAGGCCGTAATGGCAAAGGCCAGCCCCTGAGGGGTGTCGACGTTCTCGCGCGTATGGGTGGTCATGGCAGCTCTCCTACGCGGCCTTTATGGCAGCTTTGCAGGCGAAGGGAATGCCCAAAACGCAAAGGAATTGATCACGAAACAGATCACGCCGCACCATCGCCTGCATGGCTCGTCAGACCGAAGTATGACAAATTAGCCCGTATTAAAGCCTGATTCAGACCTTCACCCGCTCCGATTTCGGGTCATACATCGGTTTCAGCGAAGCCTCTGCCTGCACCCGGATGCCCATCACGTCGATCTCGTAGGACGAGGCCAGAACCTCGGCAGCGCTTTCCCCTTCACACGGCACATAGCCCATGCCGATGGCAGCACCCAACGTATGACCATAGGCACCCGAAGAGAGATAGCCGACGATCTCTCCATCGCGCAGCAGGGGTTCGTTGTGATAAAGCAGCGGTTCAGGGTCAGTCAGGCGGAATTGCAGCATCCGGGCCTTTGGGCCGCTCTCCTTGCGCGCGGCAACGGCCGCCTTGCCGATGAAATCAGGTTTGTTCAGATCCACTGCGAATCCCAGCCCCGCGTCGATCACGTGATCCTCGCAGGTGATGTCATGGCCGAAGTGGCGAAAGCCCTTCTCGATCCGGCAGCTGTCCATCATATGCATGCCGCAGAGCTTCAGATCCATGTCCCGCCCGGCATCCTGCAGCACCTCGAAAACGTGCCCTGCCATATCGGACGAAACATAGAGCTCCCAGCCGAGTTCGCCGACGTAAGAGACCCGATGCGCACGGGCCAGCCCCATGCCGATCTCGATCTCCTGCGCGGTGCCAAAAGGGTTCACCGCGTTGCTGAAATCATTGGGAGAGACCTTCTGCAGCAACTCGCGCGAGCGTGGCCCCATGACCGCCAGGACGCCCTCCCCCGCGGTCACATCGGTAATGGTCACGCGGTAATCCCCGACCAGCCGCCGCATGCGGGTCTCATCCGCCAGCCGGGTCAGGGCAGGCGTCACAACCAAGTATACAGTCTCTGACAGGCGTGTGACTGTCACATCCGCCTCGATTCCACCGCGGCTGTTCAGGAACTGGGTATAGACGATCTTGCCCACAGGGGCAGACATGTTCGCGCCGCAGATATGGTTCAGGAAGCTTTCCGCATCCGGTCCTTCCACACGGATTTTCCCGAAGGAGGACATATCGTACATGCCAACGTTTTCGCGCACCGCACGGTGTTCAGCGGCGGAGTTCTGGAACCAGTTCTGCCGCTTCCAGCTATAGCGGTATTCCCGTTCCTGCCCCGCCTCGGCAAACCAGTTGGCGCGCTCCCAGCCCGCCAGTTCGCCAAAGACAGCGCCCGCCTCAGTCAGTTGGTGATGGAAAGGAGAGCGCCGCACCCCGCGCGCGGTTGCCTTTTGCCGATAGGGGAAGTGATCCGCATAAAGCAGGCCCAGCGTTTCCTTGGAGCGTTCGAACAGGTAGTGTTTGTTGCCCTGAAAGGGATGCATGCGGGTGATATCCACATCGCCCAGATCAAAGGGCTTCTCTCCATCCTGCATCCATTGCGCCAGCGCCATGCCCGCACCGCCCGCCGACTGGATCCCGATCGAATTGAACCCCGCAGCGACCCAGACGTTGTCCATCTCGGGCGCCAGTCCCAGGTGATAGGCATCGTCGGGCGTAAAGCTTTCGGGCCCGTTGAAGAAGGTATGAATCCCGGCATCGGTCAGCATCGGCATCCGGTTGCAGGCGGCCTCCAGGATGGGCTCGAAGTGATCGAAATCCTCGGGCAGCTGGTCGAATTCGAAACTGTCGGGAATGCCCTTCATCCCCCAGGGTTTCGCCTTGGGTTCAAAGGCGCCCAGCATGATCTTGCCCGCATCTTCCTTGTAATAAGCGCATTCATCCGGCACCCGCAGCACCGGCATCTGGCTGAGCCCTTGGATCGGTTCCGAGACGATGTAGAAATGCTCGCAGGCGTGCAGCGGCACGTTGACGCCCGCCATGCGGCCCACTTCATGCCCCCACATGCCAGCGCAGTTCACCACCATGTCACAGGCGATATGCCCCGTATCAGAGCCTGAATCGGACACCCAGTCCACTCCCGTCACCCGCCGTCCTTCGCGGGCAATGCCGGTGACCTTGATCCTCTCCTTGACCAGCGCACCGCGCTGGCGGGCACCCTTGGCCAGGGCGAGCGCGATATTCCCCGGATCCGCCTGACCGTCGGTCGGCAGCCAGACACCACCGGTGACGCCATCGAGGTTGATATGGTCGTAGCGCGCTTTCACTTCTGCCGGGGAGAGCTCCTCGACCGGCACGCCAAAAGCCCGCGCCATGGCGGCATTTCGGTACAGCTCCTCCAGCCGTTCATCGGTCAGCGCGACCGAGATTGACCCCACCTGCCGCATACCGGTGGCAACGCCGGTTTCTTCCTCCAGCCCAAGGTACAGATCGGCGGAATAGCGCGCCAGCTTCGTCATGTTGGAGGATGCCCGCAGCTGCCCGATCAGCCCGGCCGCATGCCATGTGGTGCCAGAGGTCAGCTGTTTGCGCTCCAGCAGGACCACATCCTGCCAGCCGAGTTTCGTCAGGTGATAGGCCACCGAACAGCCCACCACGCCGCCGCCGATGATGACCACGCGGGCCGACTTTGGAAGATCGCTCATCTCATGCTCTCCGAACCGATTTACGGATCAGAGTGGCACAGACTTACGTCAGAAAATGCATCAAAAACGTCAAACGCGGGAACGTCTTATCCCCGGCCCGTTTTTTCAAACCGGCCTTGGCGCCCCAGAATGCGCACTGTGGGCGGTTTCAGACTCCGGGCGGGTGCGGCGCTGTTTGCGCAGGGCAAAGGGGGTGATCCCGAAAACGGATTTGTAGAGCGAGGAAAACCCGTTGGGAAACCCGCAGGCAAGGCCAATCTCACGCACGCTGAGCGTGGTGTTCAGCAGCAGGTTGTTCGCCTTGCTGAGCCGCATTTCCCGATAGAACCCGTTGGGCGTGGTTCCGAAAAACGTCCGGAACTTGCGCTCCAACGAGCGGTTGGACAGGCCCAGTTCGGTGACGATACTGCGGATCGGCATCGGCTCCTCGATATTGGTCTGCATCAGGCGGATGCAATCGTCCAGATCCCGGTCGCCCGATGTGGTCGGCGCATGACCCGCAAAGGGTTGCAGCGAGGCGAAATCGCGGATGTGGTCGTGCAGCAGGATATTGGCCACCGTGACCTGCGCCGCCGCCGAGGTCAGCTGCCCGACCAGGGCCAGAACCACATCGGTGGTGGCGCCCATCCCGGCGCAGGTCACCACCGGACCGTCCTGACGGGCCAGCGCATGGGCACCAAGATCCAGCCCAAGCTGTTCACGCAGCAGGTCCGAGTTCTCCCAATGGGTGGTGTGCGCCCCCGCCCCGCCGGACTGGCTGCGGATATGGCGGGCGGCGGCTTCGGCCAGCAGATAGACCTGCGCGCCGCGGCTGGTGTAGCTCTGGACCACCCGGCCCAGCGACAGGCCCGGATGCGCCGGATCGGAATTGCCAAGGACAAAGGCAAAATCGGCCTCTGGCTTTGCGGCGAAACACTGGGTTTCGACACTCAACCCCGACCGGCAGGTGATCTGCCCGCCAGAGGCAGAGCGCACCGTCCAGTCGAACAGAGGGCGCGCCAGCACCCGGTTGGCAATGCGCAGCGTGTCGGTGACTGCGGCCATTTCCGTCAGCACGAACCCATCGCAGACCAGAATGTCGAAATGCCAGCCTTGCGAGGCCTCTTTCAGATCCGAACCCTTCTGATCCACTCCGTGTACCCTCATTCAAACAGGACGTTAGGCCCGCAGGCGCGCGTTTTCCGGATCCCAGAGCGGTTCATCCTTCTGGACCACGGCCCGGTGCATTTGTCCGTAGATCTCCACCTCCAACTCGGTGCCGGGCGTGGCTAGATCATTGCGCACCATGCCCAGCGCGACAGAGGCGCCGACGCGGTATCCCCAATCGCCCGAGGTGGTCTCGCCCACGATCTCGCCATCCTTCCAGATGCAGGACATATAGGGCGCGTCCGCCTCACCCGCCTCGACAATCAGAGTGACAAACCGTTTGGCCGGGCCATCCTGCGCCTCTGCCGCCAGCGCCGCCTTGCCGGGGAAATCATGCGGCTTGTTCAGTCGAACGAACCGGTCGAGGCCCCCTTCGATGGCCGAATAGTCAGTGGATAGGTCGCCCTTCCACGCGCGATACCCCTTCTCGATCCGCAGGGAATTCAGCGCGTACATGCCAAAGGGTTTCGCGCCTGCCGCCAGAACCGCGTCATAAAGCGCGGGAATATCCTCTGGCGCGGCGTGGATTTCCCAGCCCAGCTCCCCGGCAAAGGACACGCGCGCCAACCCGCAGTCGCGCCCGGAAACCCGCGCGGTCTGCACTGAAAGCCACGGCAGCGACAGATCCGCCTCGGTTCCGATGGTGGTGAAGATCTCGCGCGCGGCAGGGCCGGTGACGATCAGAGTCGAGAAATCTTTCGTCCTGTCGCTGAGGGTGATCCATTCCGGCAGGTCATGTGCCAGAACATCGTAATCGTGCCATTGCGCCGTGGCGGCGGTGATCAGCATGTAGTGATCCTCGCCATGCCACATCACGCTCATCTCGGTCAGGATACGGCCTCGGGGATCGGTGAAATAGGCCAGCCCCATACGCCCCTCACCGGGCAAGCCGCCGGTGATCTTGCCGAGCAGCCAGTCGCGCGCGCCGGGTCCCTTGACCTCGAACCGGGAAAATCCTGGCAGATCGAGCACACCACAATGGTCGCGCACCGCCTCGCATTCCTCGCGGATGCGCGCCTCCCAGGGACCGGAACGGCCCCAGGTCCGGGTGGCTTCCTCGGAGGTGTCATCGCCGTCTTTCGCGAACCAGTTGGCCCGTTCCCAGCCGTTATAGGCGCCCATCTGACCGCCCAGCGCCTTGACCCGCTCATGAACCGGCGACAGTTTCCGGTCCCGTCCGGCAGGCCATTCGTGGCGCGGGAAGTGCATGGCGTATTCGTGACCGTAGACCTCCATTCCCTTGTCGACGCAGTACTGATGGTCGGTGTAATCGGTGTAGCGGCGCGGATCGCAGGACCACATGTCCCATTCGGTCTGCCCATCGACAATCCATTCCGCCAGCACCTTGCCCGCGCCGCCGCCCTGCGCGATGCCAAAGGTAAAGACGCAGGCCTCGAAGGCGTTCTTGACGCCCGGCATGGGGCCAAGCAGCGGCAGCCCGTCGGGCGCATAGGGGATCGGCCCGTTGATTACGCGGGACACGCCCGAGGTCGCCAGCGCAGGCACCCGCTCCATGGCGTCGGTGACGATTTCCTCGATCCGGTCCAAATCGTCGTTCCACAGCTGAAAGGAGAAATCCTCGGGCATGGGGTCGGCGTCGGTATCCCAATGGGCGCGGCAGTTCGGCTCATAGGGCCCAAGGTTGAAACCATGTTTTTCCTGCCGCAGGTAGTAGGAGACATCCACATCGCGCAGGAGCGGCAGCTTCTTACCGGTCTCCTTGGTATGGGCCTCGATCTCGGGGATTTCCTCGGACAGGAGGTACTGGTGGCTCATCACCATCATCGGCACGGTGCGCCCGCCGTAGGGTTTGAACCATTCCCCCACCCGCTGCGCGTAATATCCGGCGGCGTTGACCACGTAATCGCAGGCGATATCGCCCTTGTCGGTGTGAACGATCCAGCCGTCGTCTGTTTGCGTAACGCCGGTCGCGGGGCAGAACCGCAGGATCTTCGCCCCCATGTCGCGCGCGCCCTTGGCCAGGGCCTGCGTCACCTGCGCCGGGTCGATGTCACCGTCATTGGGATCATACAGAGCTCCCGCCAGATCATGCGTTTCAAGGAAGGGATAGCGCGCCTTGGCCTCTTCCGGGGTCAGGATCTCCATGCCCATGCCTTGATAGCGGCCCATGGCGGCAGCACGCTCGAACTCCTGCATGCGTTCCTTGGTGTGCGCCAGACGGATTGATCCGGTCTGGTGATAGTTCATTGGATAATCGACCTCATCGCCCAGACGTGCGTACAGCTCGGTCGAGTAGCGCTGCATGTTCATGATCGACCAGGAGATCGAAAAGGTCGGCACATTGCCTGCCGCGTGCCAGGTCGATCCCGCGGTCAGCTCATTCTTTTCCAGCAGCACGCAATCGCTCCAGCCGCGTTTGGCCAGATGATACAGGGACGAGCAGCCGACAACGCCGCCGCCAATGATGACCACGCGGGCCTTTGATGGAAAATCAGACATATCCGCTCCCTGTTGCTGCGGGTGTTATGGTTTCTGCGGCAGCCCGTCGGCGATCTCGTAGTAATCGCCCTTGCTGGCGCAAAAGATGTGCTTTTCGATCTTCAGCCCGCTGGGGTCCTCGACCGCGCCAAGGGCAAAGCTGATCGTGTCCTCGTCGTGGGCCTTCCAGAACAGAAAGGAGCCGCAGCGCGCGCAAAATCCCCGTTCGGCCCCCGTGCTGGCCGCGTACCAGCTGACCGGGCCGTGAAGGATCAACTCGGCTTCCGGCACATAGGCCGAAGCCCAGACACCGCCCGATTGCTTGCGGCACTGGCTGCAATGGCACATCGACGGCCCTTGCGGCGCAGCGGCGGTTTCAAAGCGGATATCACCGCACAGGCAGGCTCCTCGGATCATTGCACGCCCTCCAACTGCGGTGTGCTGCTGGCCCCCAGTAGCACGCCATAGACGATGAAGCAGACCGCCAGCAGGCGGCGGATCCAGACGTTGAACACCGCCTTCAGCGCCGCCTTGCCCATCAACACACCCAATAGGGTGAACCCCGTATAGCTGAGCGTCGTCAGCACCAGTGCCGTGGGCATGATCACCGACATCTGCTCCCAGATCGGCACACCGGGCTGCACGAACTGGGAAAAGGCGGCAAGGTATCCGGCAACGCTTTTGGGGTTGATCGTGGCGACCGCCAGCGCGTGCAGGTAAACATGGCGTGCCGGGCGTTCCACTGCGGGCGTAGGGCGCGTTGCGTTGATCCAACCACGCACGCCAAGAAAGATAAGAAAGCCCGCCCCGATTACCTTGGCCACGAAGAACCCGGTGGGCGAGGCCGCGATCAGCGCCGTCACCCCCAGCGCCGACAGGATCAGAAAGGCGCTGGCCTGCGTCAGGATCGCCAGCACCCCCAGCATCGCCTTGGGCAGGCCCAGCGTCATCCCGTTCGAAATGCAATTCACTGCATTGGGGCCGGGCGTGGTGACAAAGACCACCCAGAACAGGGCAAACAGGGTCCAGGCTTCAAAACTCATCGGTCATATCTCATGGTTTAATAAACAGGCGGGGCAATGACCCAGACCGCCACGGCGGGCGCGTCATAGGGGTTGGCCCATTGATAGGGTTCGTGACGAATGCGGAAACTGTCGCCGGGACCGACGGTAAAGGCATGCCCGCCGATCACCAGATCCAGCTGCCCCGAGATCATGTAGCCAACCTCTTGTGTGGGGCGGTTGGCCGGGGTTTGCATGCGGGACTGCGGTGCAAAGGTAGAATGCACCATCTCGAAATCATCGGTCAGGTCAGGTGACAGCAGTTCCTCGATCAGGCCTTCTTCGCCCGATCCCATCGGGCGGCGGGCACCTGCGCGCACCACATAGCCCTGTTCGTCCGCGGGCACGTTGGAATGGGCAAACAGCATGGACATGGGCACGCCCAGACATTGCGCGATCTGGCGCAGGTCGGAAATCGACGGTTCGGACAGGTCCCGCTCAACCTGGCTGAGCCAGCCCACCGACCGGTTCAGCCGCGCCGCGATATCGGACAGCGTCAGCCCGCGCGCCTTGCGCAGGGCGCGGATATCCGCGCCAAGGGTCGCTGTCTGCGGGGATAGATCACTCAATGCCGGTTCCGCTTCGTGAAAAAATACATCTCTTTTTCACGCTGACTCACATCGCGTGAAATTTCAAAGTATTTTTTCACGGAAACCGCAGAAAGCCTGTCAGGCGGCAAAGACCTGTTTGAGGATGGCGCCCAGCTGATCCGCATCTTCCTGGGTGAAGGCATCGGGCTGGTCGCTGTCGATGTCAAAGACGCCGATTACCTCGCCCGCCTTGTTCCAGACAGGCAGCACCAGTTCAGACCGGGTGGAGGAAGCACAGGCGATATGGCCGGGGAAGGCCTCGACATCCGGCACCAGTTGCACTTGTCCGCTGCGCGCCGCCGCGCCGCAAACGCCGCGCGAGAACGGGATCTGCAGACAGCCGTGGCCGCCCTGATAGGGGCCGATTTTCAGCAGCTCGGGCGCCACCACGCGATAAAACCCGGTCCAGTCGAACCGGTCATCGCTGTGATGCACCTCGCAGGCGACGGTGGCCATCAGGGCGACCTCATCGGTTTCGCCCTCGGTCAGGGCGGCGATGGTCTTTGCCAAAGTGGTGTAATCGAGGCTCATCTGGTCGGCTCCCGGGTCGGTCTGTTCTGGTGCTGCTGTATCCCGCGCGGGCGCAGCCGACGCAAGGCCCCCTTCACGCGGCGGTGTTCAGCGCGCCCCGCAGCCAGCCTGCAGCATCGGATATGGCTTCATCCGCCTGCGGGATCACCTTGGTCAGGTTCAGGAAGCCGTGGATCTGCCCCGGATACTGCTTCACCGTGACGGGAACGCCTGCCTGCTCCAGCGCTGCCGCATAGGACAGGCCATCGTCCCACAGGGGATCATGCCCCGCCACCAGCACGAATCCCTGCGGCTGCCCGGCCAGATGTGTCGACATCAGCGGCGATATCTCGGGCGCCAGACGGTCCTGACCTTGGGGAATATACTGATCCATGTACCACTGCATCCGCGGCAACGACAGCAGCGGGTGATCCTGCAAGGCCTGCACCGAGGCCGAGGTGAGCCGCGCATCCACAGCCGGATAGATCAAGAGCTGCGCCCGGGGCAAAGGTTTGCCCGCCTCCGACAGGCTGTGCATCAGGCTGGCCGTCAGATTCGCCCCCGCGCTGTCGCCCCCGACAGCAATGCGCGCCGGATCGATGCCAAGATCCACGGCCCGCTCCAGCAAGGCCAGATAGGCGGCCAGCACATCCTGCGCCGCCGCCGGAAAGGGATGTTCCGGTGCCAAACGGTAGCTGACTGAAACCACCCGCACCCCGGCCCGCGCCGCCAGTTTCGCACAGAGCGCATCATGGGTGTCGATACTGCCCTGTATCCAGCCACCACCATGCAGGTAGATCAGCGTCGGAAAGCTCTGCGCCCCGTCGCATCCGCCGGGGACATAGACACGCGCAGGCCGGGGACCATCACCGCCCGGCAGGGTCATATCGTTTCGCGTAACCGGTTCCCGGCAGGGGGCATCGAATTTTTCCACAAAACCGGCCAGTTGCACCCGGCTTTCCTGGACCGTCGGCTGGGCTGCGGGATCGCGCACCAGACCAACCAGATCCGCAACCGCCTGCGCCTTGGGATCGGCCTGCCGCCCATCGACCACGGGCAAGGCCCCACCATAAAGCAGGCGCACCGCGCTCTCGGGCAGCAGCACCCGCAGCAAGGCCCAGATCAACTTCACTTTCTTCATTGGAAATCCCCCGCACTGAAATCACCTGCACCCCGCCAGAATTCACGGCGGAGACAGGGCTACTCTGCGGAGGAGAGGGCAACCGCGCAAGCCACGGCAGGCTGCAGGCACATAAAAGGGCAGAGAGGTCGCCCCCTCTGCCCTTCACTCACTGATCCGCGATTAGACCCGTTCGATAGCGATGGCGGTGCCTTCGCCGCCACCGATGCAGATCGCCGCAACACCGCGTTTCAGCCCGCGTTTTTCCAGCGCATTCAGCAGCGTCACCATGATCCGCGCACCGGAGGCACCGATCGGGTGACCCAGCGCGCAGGCGCCGCCGTTCACATTCACCTTGTCGCGGGAAATGCCCAGCTCGTGCATGAAGGCCATGGGCACGACCGCAAAAGCCTCGTTCACTTCCCACAGATCCACATCCTCGACCGACCAGCCGATCTGTTTCAGCAGTTTCTGGGCCGCCGGAACCGGTGCGGTGGTGAACCATCCTGGTGCCTGCGCGTGGCTGGCGTGGCCCATGATCCGCGCCCGCACCGTCAGACCCTTTGCTTCTGCCGCCTCTTCCGAGGCCAGCACCAGCGCCGCCGCCCCGTCCGAAATCGACGAGGCATTCGCTGCGGTCACAGTGCCATCCTTGCGGAAGGCCGGTTTCAGGTTCGGAATCTTTTCCGGGCGGGCCGACTGGGGTTGCTCATCGGTGGTAATGACCTGTTCACCACTGCGGGTGTGCAGCGTGACCGAGGTGATCTCATCCGCAAAAGCACCGGTGCGTTCGGCGTCGAGCGCGTTCGACAACGAGGCCAGCGCGTATTGATCCTGCGCTTCGCGGGTGAACTGGAACTTCTCGGCGCAATCCTCGGCGAAGGTGCCCATCAGGCGCCCCTTGTCATAGGCATCCTCCAGACCATCGAGGAACATGTGGTCGATGACCTGCCCGTGACCGATCCGCGCACCCCCGCGCATCTTGGGCAACAGATAGGGCGCATTGCTCATGCTCTCCATACCGCCCGCGATCATCGTGTCGGTGTGACCAAGAGCGATCTGATCAAAGGCAATCATCGCCGCCTTCATGCCCGATCCGCACATCTTGTTGAGCGTCGTGGCCGGGACCTCTTCGCCCAGACCGCCTGCAAAACCAGCTTGCCGCGCGGGCGCCTGCCCCTGCCCCGCGGGCAGAACGCAGCCCATCAGAACCTCATCGACGGTGTCGGTTCCGGCCCCGGCGAGCGCTGCCTTGATCGCGGCGCCACCCAGTTCGGCAGCAGTCACGCCATCGAAAACGCCCTGGAACCCACCCATGGGGGTGCGCGCCGCTCCGGCAATTACAACGTGTTTCATGAAATTTTCCTCCAATCGTCGAAATTATCCATACAGAATGCTAAGGTTTGAGGTCTAGAGTCAGTGTGAAGTACAGAGAGACCCTCGGGGAACAAACATGAGCTTATCCAGTACGGTAACGGACGGTGCGCAGATCGTCACAGTGAATGCGGAGCGGATCGACGCGGCCATCGCGATTCGGTTCAAGGAAGACATGCGCTCTGCCACCGAAAGCGGACCCGACCGCGTGATCCTGGACCTGTCCGAGGTCCAGTTCATCGATTCCAGCGGTCTTGGCGCCATTGTCGCAGCCATGAAACAGCTTGGCAGCGGTCGCCGCCTTGATCTGGCTGGCCCGACCCCGATGGTGGAAAAGGTTTTCCGCCTCACCCGGATGGACACGATTTTCGATCTATATGGCTCGCTGACCGAAGCGATGTCTGAACCCAAAGTCGGCACGTGATTCCGTATATGATCCTCCGCGCAAAGCGAGAAACGAATGGTTGAAACCTTTGCCTGCTCGTTCACGGCAACAGAGCTTGATGCCCGGTCCGGCATTACGCAGGTTGTGAAACGGCTGCGCGGACTGGGCATCCCCGAGTTGCGGGTCGATGAAGTCCAGATCGCGCTGGCCGAAGCCGTGAACAATGTGGTCGAGCACGCTTATGCGGGCAAGACCCCGGGAGACGTGCGGATCCGCTGTTCCCTGGAACCTGAGCGTCTGTGGATCAATATCACCGATGCCGGAGCCCCCTTCCCCGAAGGCGAACTGCCCGAAGGCAAGCCTGCAAATCTGGATGTGGCGCCGGAAGATCTCCCCGAAGGTGGCTTTGGCTGGTTTCTGATCCGGGAGCTGACAAGCGACATCCACTATGAACGCAGCGCCGGCAACAACCAGCTGTCCTTGTGTTTCGAAATTCAGGTGACCCGGGCCTGACCCCCGTTACCTGCCCCCTGTTTTGATCTGGTACCGACCTGTCGCTGTACCAGCGGCAGAGCTTTTATTGCTCCAAACCCGTATTTTCTAAAGCGTCCTGCCAATAGCACGCCGAGTGCGCCGAAGGGGTGGCTCCGGACTTCGCCGCAATTGCGCCACATATTTACCCCTAAATCGCCTGTAAAGTGTGCTTTCTGTTACATCATAAGCTTTTGATAGCTGTCCCTGGCGCTACGTTCCACTGCCCCCATCGTGCATGTTGCGCCGGGGAACATCCTCTCCCCTTCCACTGCATGCATGGAAATCTCAGCCCCGGTTTTGCACCGCTACCGGCAATGGCCGTCTTTTGATGCGCCGAAGACGCGACAAGCATGGATGCCTTTCGCATTGCCTTCGGCGGCGAAGCCACTAGTGTTTCGCTGCTAGTCAAGAGGGAGAGGCATATGCGCGATTTTCAACAACCCGGACGCTCTGCGGTCTTTGCACAGAACGGTATCTGCGCCACATCGCACCCCCTTGCGGCCGGTGCCGCCATCGACATTCTGAAACGCGGCGGCAACGCCATGGATGCGGCCATCGCTGGGGCGGTTCTGCTCGGCATTTGCGAGCCGCAGATGACCGGGATCGGCGGCGATTGCTTTGTGCTTTATACCCGTCCTGGCAGCGATGAAATTCACGCGCTGAACGGGTCCGGCCGGGCACCTGCCGCCGCCAATGCCGCAGATCTGCGCGCCGAAGGGCTGAGCGCCGTGCCGCTGCGCAGCCCGCATGCGGTTACCGTGCCGGGCGCCATCGACGCCTTTTGCCACCTGTCGCAGACCGAAGGCAAACTGGGCCTTGATGCGATCCTGTCCCCCGCAATCCACTATGCCGAAACCGGCGTTCCGGTAGCGCCGCGTGTTGCCTTTGACTGGGCCAATGACGCGGACACCCTGCAGGGCGCGGCCCGCGACAGCTATCTTATCGGGGGCAAGGTCCCGACCGTTGGGCAGATCTTCCGCGCCCCGGGCCAGGCCGAAGTTCTGCGCCGGATCGCCAAGGACGGTCGCGATGCCTTTTACACCGGTGAAATCGCCGAAGACATGGTTGCCGCGCTCAACGCGCTTGGCGGCGTGCACACGGTTGATGATTTCGCCGCTACCGCCTGCATGTCGGTGACGCCGGTTTCCGGCGATTACAAAGGCACCGATCTGGTCGAGCATCCGCCGAACGGTCAGGGTGCGACCGCCATCCTGATGCTGAATATCCTGAAACATTTCGACATCGCGGGCATGGACCCCTTTGGCGCCGAACGCGCCCATATCGAGGCCGAAGCCGCCAAGCTGGCCTATGATGCCCGCAACCGCTTCATCGCCGATGCCGATCACACCACCCGGCTGGACCACATGCTGGCGCCCGAAACCGCGGCCAAACTGGCCGCACTGATCGATCCGAAACGCGCCATGGCCGCCGCCGCCCCGCTGAGCGAGGCCGTGCACAAGGATACGATCTATATCACCGTGGTCGACAAGGACCGCATGGCCGTGTCGCTGATCTACTCGATCTTCCACGGCTTTGGCTCGGGCATCGCCTCGGACAAATTCGGCATCCTGCTGCAGAACCGGGGCGCCGGTTTCACCCTGGAAGAAGGCCACGCCAACGAATTGGGCGGAGGCAAACGGCCGATGCATACGATCATCCCCGGAATGCTGCGCCAGAACGGGCGTGTGACGATGCCTTTCGGTGTGATGGGCGGTGCCTATCAGCCCAATGGCCACGCGCGTTTCGTCTCAAACCTTACCGATTTCGGCATGGAGCCGCAGGCCGCCATGGACGCACCGCGTAGCTTCTCGGACGCAGGTGTCATGAAGGTCGAGCGTGGCTATTCCGACAAGGTGCGTCAGGAGCTGACCGAGATGGGCCACAAGGTGGAGATCCCCGAAACCGCGATTGGCGGCTCGCAGGGCATTCGCATCCACGATGGCGATCTGCTGGAAGGCGCCAGCGATCCGCGCAAGGATGGCTGCGCGCTCGGCTACTGATCGGGCATCACCGGTGCTTCGCTGCAGCAAAGGCGCAGCGGGGCACCGGACGCGATCCGGCGATCAGTTCAGCTGGTATTGCAGGGAATAGGCCGCGCCGTCGAATTTGCCGAACATTTCCGACAGATCCGGATGGCTGATCGGTTCACCGGAATAGTCCGCAACCAGATTCTGCTCGGACACATAGGCCACGTAATAGGTCTGATCGTTTTCGGCCAGCAGATGATAGAAGGGTTGATCCTTCACCGGCCTGCTTTCTTCGGGAATGGATTCGTACCATTCCTCGGTATTTGCAAAGGCTGGATCGACGTCAAACACCACCCCGCGGAAGGGATGCTTCCGGTGGCGGACGACCTGGCCCAGGTTATATTTTGCGCGCGTTCTCAACATGGTCTTGCTGCCCCCGTCTTTTGTTACTAACGCGGATGCGCGGCAGATGTCCAACTCTTGAGGCAAATTTTCGAGGAAACAGACTGTGAACCTTGCTCTGACAGTGCTTGAAATCGTGGCCCCCGTCTTCCTGCTTGCCGGGGTCGGGTTCGCTTGGGTGCGGCTTGGATTTGAGTATCGGATTCAATTTGTTACCCGTCTGGCCATGACGCTGGCGGTGCCCTGCCTGATCTTCACGGCGCTGATGAAAACCGAGCTGGACAAGGCCGCGATCGGCTGGTTCGTGCTGGCTGCCCTTGCCGGGCATGCGCTGCTGGCATTGGCAGGCGCAGCACTGGTGCGCGTGATGCAGCTGGAGCGGCGCAGCTATCTGGCGCCCTTCATTTTCGGCAATACCGGCAACCTTGGCATTCCGCTGTCGCTCTTTGCCTTTGGCGAGGCGGGCCTTGGCTATGCGGTAGCGATGCTCGCGGTTTCTGCAGTGCTGTCCTTCACCTTTGGCATCTATCTGGTCGCCGGTGAAGGCGGCGGCGGCAAGGCGCTGCGTGAACCGATGGTCTGGGCCACGCTTCTGGGGGCACTCTTTCTGTGGCAGGGCTGGCAGACGCCGCAATTCCTGACCAATGCGCTGGATCTGATCGGGCAAATGGCAATTCCACTGATGCTGATCACCCTTGGCGTTGCGGTAGCGCGGCTGACACCGGGCAAGACCGGGCTTGCCGTGTTACTGTCGCTGATCAAGGTCACGCTCAGCGCGGCCATCGGCTGGGGGCTGGGGCTGGCATTCGGGCTCGATTACACGGCATTCGGCGTTCTGGTGCTGCAGCTGGCAACGCCCGTGGCGGTGACTTCTTACCTGCTGGCCGAAAAATTCGAAGCCGATGCGCAGGCGGTTGCTGGCATGGTGGTGGTTTCCACGCTGATGTCCGTTGCAGCTCTGCCTCTCCTGCTGTCCCTGCTTCTGGAATTGTGATTTCATCCACAGGCGCAATTCGCTAGACTGCCGCCAAAATAAAAAAGGCAGAGGCAATGAGCAGAATCATCGTCGCCCTGATCCTCCTGTTGGCGGTTGCCTCCTGTGGGGGTGGGTACAAGTCCCCGCCGCGCAATCTTGATAATGCCTGCAGCATTATCAAACAGCGGCCTGAATACCTGAAAGCCTTCCGCGCGACCGAACGGCGCTGGGGTGTTCCAGTGCACGTGCAGATGGCCACAATCTATCACGAGAGCCGTTTTGACGGCGATGCCCGCACGCCGCACAACTATCTTCTGGGCGTCATCCCGATGGGCCGCCAGTCCAGCGCCTATGGCTACAGCCAAGCCCTGGACGGCACCTGGGACGATTACCGGCGCGACACAGGACGCCGTCGGGCCAAGCGCGACCGGATCAAGGATGCCGCGGATTTCATGGGCTGGTACATGAACAAGAGCCGCGAAAAGAACGGCATCGCGCTTTATGATGCCCGCAATCAGTATCTTGCCTATCACGAAGGGCACAGCGGCTATGCCCGCGGCAGCTACCGTGCGAAATCCTGGCTGATGCGGGTGGCGAGCAAGGTGGAATCTCGCTCCTTGATGTATCAGGCGCAACTGGCCACCTGCCGTAAGTTCCGCTGACCCTCCGGGCACGTGCCACAACGAATTGGTTCCCGTCCGGGCTGCCCCAGGGAAACGCTTAGGGGGCACTCCCGCCAGTCTCGAACCCTTCTGCGAAGGCCCTCCCCCGTTGGGCCCGGCACCGCCTGACGGCGGTGCGACCCGCGCCACGGGCGCCAGTGTTCCACGGAATGTTCAGATATCACCGAGCGCGCCACGCCTTGGCGTGGCGCCCGGCCCAACACCGCCAAGGGGTTCGGGCAAAGCCCGGGCACCTGCGGGGGCGGGAGCATTCAGCTGTATGATTGACGGCCTACCGGCTGCCGAGGTCAGACTCTACAGTAGTCAGCGGGATCCGCTGCCTGCGCCCGTGGTGAAGAGGAAGGAGGATAGCTTGCCCCCGGTTTCCAGAGCGCCCAGAACCACCGTCGTGCGGCCCCCGGCGCTGTCATGCACAACCCATTTGCGCAATTCGACCGGGTCATCGGTGAACATCAGCTCCAGCCCGCCGTATTCGGGGTTCTCCGGGTCCTGCGCCTGAAGGATCGTTGTCGTTCCGTCGAACTGATGGCCCACAACCATATCGGCCTGTCCCAGATCCACAGTTTTGGCCAGGATGATCGACAGCGGCGTACGCTTCAGCGGATAAGTCTCCGGCGGCTGGTTCGATTTCGGATCGTGGATCACCACCGACCCGGCCCCGGCCACCACCGTGGCGCCATTTTCGCCATCATATTCGAACCGCATCCGGCCCGGCCGATGGATATACAGCTTGCCAGTGGACAGCGTGCCATCATCGTTGATCTGGGTAAAACTGGCTTCGGCCGTGGTCATGGCGTTCAGGTAAGCCGACAGTTCCGACAGGCTCAGCTTCTCTGCCGCCCAGGCAGCAGGGGCACACAGGATCAGCGCCGCGACAAGTGCAATCTGTTTCATGACCCTTAGATAAGCCCTGACTGTGGAAAAGGAAGAGCCACCCGCCGCTGCGGGAGACCCTGCGCACCCATCCGCCGATCTACTGTTCGGGGACTAGGATTTCCCGTTTGCCGACATGGTTCGCCGGAGACACCAGCCCTTCGTCCTCCATCTGCTCAACCAGACGCGCGGCCTTGTTATAGCCAATCGCCAGTTTGCGCTGGATGTAAGAGGTAGAGCACTTGCGGTCCTTGATCACGATCTGCACGGCGGAGTCATACAGCGCATCCTCGCCCGTGGTATTGCCGCCGGTGGACAGCCCCAGAACCGCGTCGATGTCGTCGGCCTTCTCGTCATCCGGGCCATCCAGAACCGTGCCCACATAGGCAGGCGGGCCGAATTGCTTCAGATGGGTGACGACTTCCTCGACCTCTTCATCCGACACGAAGGGACCGTGGCAGCGGGTGATCTTGGCGCCGCCCGCCATATAGAGCATATCACCCATCCCCAGCAGCTGCTCGGCGCCCATTTCGCCAAGGATGGTGCGGCTATCGATCTTGCCGGTCACCTGGAAGGAAATCCGGGTGGGGAAGTTCGCCTTGATGGTACCGGTGATCACATCGACCGAGGGACGCTGAGTGGCCATGATCAGGTGAATGCCCGAAGCCCTCGCCATCTGCGCCAGACGCTGAATGCAGGCTTCGATTTCCTTGCCAGCCACCATCATCAGGTCGGCCATCTCGTCGACGATCACAACGATATAGGGCAGTGCCTCGGGTGCGAACTCTTCGGTCTCGAACACTGGCTCGCCGGTGTCATCGTCAAACCCGGTCTGCACTGTGCGGGAGAACATCTCACCCTTGGCAAGCGCCTCTTTCACGCGACCATTGTAGCCTGCGATATTGCGCACGCCCATCTTGGACATCTTGCGATAGCGGTCTTCCATCTCGCCCACGACCCATTTCAGGGCGACGACCGCCTTTTTCGGATCGGTCACAACAGGCGACAGAAGATGCGGGATGCCATCATAGACAGAGAGTTCCAACATCTTGGGGTCGATCATGATCAGGCGGCATTCATCCGGTGTCAGCTTGTACAGCAGTGACAGGATCATGGTGTTGATCGCCACCGATTTACCGGATCCGGTGGTACCCGCGATCAATAGGTGCGGCATCTTCGAAAGGTCCGCCACCATGGCGTCGCCACCGATATCCTTGCCCAGCGCCAGCGGCAGGTTCTGGGTGCCATCGCCATAATCGCGGCTCGACAGGATTTCGCGGAAGCTGACCATTTCCCGTTTTTCATTGGGCAGTTCGATGCCGATCACCGAGCGGCCCGGCACGGTCGAAACACGCGCCGACAGGGCTGACATGGAGCGGGCGATATCATCCGCCAGACCGATCACCCGGCTGGCCTTCAGGCCCGGCGCTGGTTCCAGTTCGTACATGGTGACGACGGGGCCGGGACGGACCGAGACGATCTCACCCTTGACGCCATAGTCATCGAGCACCGATTCCAGCATCCGCGCGTTCTCTTCCAGCGCCTCATCGCTCAGATGATGACGCTCGACCGCGGCAGGATTGGCCAACAGCGACAGCGGCGGCAGGTCGAAATCACTGGAATCGTTCTCTTCAAAGGCCAGCCGCGGCTGGGCTTCCGCCTTGGCGCGGGTCGATGGCTCCGGCGCGCGGCGCTGGGGCTGCTCCACAACCACCTTGCGCGGCTCTGCCACCGGGATGGTCAGGCCCTCGGCGGGTTGCTCTGCGCGAGCCGTGATCGCGGGCTCAGCGGCTTCAGCAGGCGCGTGGGTCGGCAACTCCTCGGCTGGGACCCGATCGGGCTCCAGATCGGCGCCATATCCGGTGTCTGCTGCAGGCGCCCCAACGGTCGGCGCGGGCGGAACCTGCGACAGCCCGGGGGCGGCAGGCGCCTCGGCACTGAATTCTGCCGGAGCAGCAGGGGCATGCGCTGCGGTCAGTGGTGGTTCGGGCGGCAGCCCCGCATGGGGCGCGGGATCGGGATTGAAGACCAGCGGCTCAGGGCGGCGACCGCGCCCCTTGGTCAGGGGCAGGTTCGGATCGGGTTCCGGCGGCTGCCCAGCAGCGCGACGCACACGCACGGCATTTGCGATCTTCTGCGAAATCCGGTCATCACCCGGCAGATCCTCATCACTGATCTGCGGTGCGCTCTCGACCAACTCGGGCTGCGGCATCGGCGCATTAGCCAAATCGGGATCAGCGCGGCGGATCAGATTGGGCACCCGAGAGAACAATCCGGTTTTTGTCGGTGCGGCAGGCGCTGCGACCTCGATCGGCGGAGGCGCAGTCACATCGGTTTCGAACATCTGAGGCTCTTCCTCCTCCTGTCCGAACCAGGCCGTATCATCTTCGGCGGCCCTTGCCTGTTCTGCGGCGGCAGCGCGTTTTTCACGATAGGACAGCGCCGCCTGGACACCGCTGGAGGCGCCACGGCCCAGAAGGCTGGCAAGCGTGCCATAGGCCAGGATAAGACCGACCAGCAGGAACCGTCCGGCCCGCTGCAGTTCCGCACGCGAAAAGCCGCAGACAAACGTGCCAAGCGCCAGCATGCCAATGGCCATCAGCAGCGACATCAGCTTGACCGCGAAATGCGAACTGATCGGCACCAGCGTCAGGAGCGCCCCCATCACGGTATCGCCAAACAGACCCCCAAGGCCAAAACTATGAGTGGCGCGCCATTCTGCGCCCGGCACCAGCGTCGCTGCATAGACCGAGCCCACGGCGATCAGAACCGGTGCAAAGACGATCCGCCCGATGACCCGCTCGGCGCCCTGATGCAGCAGGAAGCGAACACCCCAGGCGAGCAGCGTCACCGCGAGGGCCACGCCGCCCCAACCGACAACCATGAACAGCGGCGCCGCCACAGAAGCCCCCATCCGGCCCATCCAGTTCTGAACCGGCGCATCGGTGGAGACCATCCAGTTGGGATCATCCGGCGTATAAGAGCCGATCATCGCGGCGGCCATCAGGCCCAGCCCCAGAAGGGCGATCCCGATCAGTTCCTTACCGCGCTTTTCGATGGCTGCCTGCATGTTGCTGTCAAGCAACGGATCGCGGCTGCGGGTTTGAAATGCCATGCCTACCTCGGTTCCATTTTTTGGCGCCTGCCCCGCTTGTGCCGCGGGATCCTGGCATCCGGTGGTCTATTGATTTTGGCCGCGCGCCCCCAGCCGGGGCCGCGTGGCAGTCGTATCAGTACAGGCAGCTGCGCAGGGTGGTCAGCGCCGTCTGTGTTGCCTCCGCCGGGGCGACCAGCGCCACGCGGATATATCCTTCGCCCGGGTTCTGCCCCGGCGCGCCTTGCGCCAGATAGGCGCCTGGCAGCACCCGCACGCCGGTTTCCTGCCACAGCTTCAGCGCTGCCGCCTCGCCGCCGTCCTTGACCGGTAGCCACAGGAAGAACCCGGCTTCGGGGGACATGTAGCCATCCAGACCGTCAAACACCTGATCGGCGATCTGGTATTTCTCCTGATAGAGCGCACGGTTTTCCTCTACGTGCGCCTCATCGGCCCAGACACGCGCTGCCGCAGCCTGCAACGGGCCGGGCATCGGTGCGCCGCTATAGGCGCGCAGCTGTTTGAGGCGGGCAATGCATTCGGGGCCGCCCGCGATCAGACCAGCACGCAGCCCGGGCAGGTTCGAACGTTTCGACAGGGAGTTGAACAACACCACACGTTCGGGATCGGCGCCCAGTTCCTGCGCTACGGTCAGCGCGCCTACGGGCGCAGCGTCGCGGTAGATTTCGGAGTAGCATTCGTCGGCGAAAATGCGGAAGTCATGCTTTTCCGCCAGCCGGATCAGATCGGCCCAGTATTCGCGCGTGGCCACTGCGCCCTGCGGGTTGGCAGGCGAGCAGATATAGGCCACCGCTGTGCGGTCCAGCACCTCGGTGGGCAGGCTGGCGTAATCGGGCAGATGGCCGGTTTCGGCTGTGGCAGGCACAAACACCGGCTCGGCCCCGACGGAAATCGTCGCCACCATGTAGACCTGATAAAACGGATTCGGGATCAGCACCGCAGGGCGGGCGCCGTTCTTGGTTTCCGGGCACAGGGCCATCGCCGCATTGTAGAGCCCTTCGCGGGTGCCGTTCAGCGCCATTACCTGCCGGTCCGCATCCATCTTCACGCCATAGCGGCGCGCGATCCAGTCAGACATTGCGCCGCGCAGTTCCTCGGAGCCTTCGTTTGGCGGGTAGTTGTTAAACCCGGCCGCATTCTCCGCGATCACATCCGTGACCCAGGCGGGAAAGGTGTGTTTCGGCTCACCAATGGTCATATGCACCACATCCCCGCCGGGCGTATGGTGGTCTAGCAGCGCCCGCAGACGCGGAAACGCATAGGGCGGCAGGTTCGAAAACCGCTCTGGGAAGTTCATCACAATTGCCTCAGTTTCGGGATCATTAGCGCCCCGTTTGCAGATAAGGTACAGAGCGTGGGCGCCTGCGTCCAGCCGCATAGGGCACCCACGGTCCAGTTGTGCTTTTGCAACAACGTGCGATAGCCGTCAGATCAACACAGCGCCGCCTCGACGCTGGCCCCGATCCGCAACAGTGCCTCTTCGCAATCCGGTTGCCCCAATAGCTGCAAGCCGCAGCTGGGTTTACTCGTGGGCAAGGACAGCGCGCAAAGCCCCATCAGGTTGCCGATCCGGGTATTGCGCAGGGTCAGAAGATTGGCCCGGACGTAATAGTCATGATCGCTTTGCAGTTGTGCCATGTTCGGCGGCAGAATCGGGCAGGAGGGCGTTAGAACCGCGTCAAAGCCCGCCACCGCCTGATCCCAGACCATCCTGCATTGTTCCAGCTTGGCCCAGGCCGCCACATAATCGGGACCACTGTGCTGACCGCCAGCGCGGAACCGCTCCAGGATTTCGGCAAACATCAGATCCGGGCTCGCCTCGATCACATCCTTCCACAGACCATAAGCCTCTGTGGTATAAAGAATTCCGCTCAGGTCCATGGCGTCCTGCAGCTCCGGCACCTCCAGCGGTACGATCTCTGCGCCGGCCGCCTTCAGCTTGCCCAGACACTCCACATGGGCAGCGGCGACTTCAGGCTCCAGATCATCGCGCGCCACGGTGCGCAGATCGGCAAAGCGGCGCCCCTGCAGCGACGGTGGGTTGCGCAGGTCCGGCCCCTTGGTGCCCTCCAGCAGCCCCAGCATCAGGCCCGCATCTTCGACCGAACGCGCCAGCGGACCGACAGTGTCGAACTTCAGGCACAGAGGCACCACGCCCTCTAGGCTGATCCGACCTGCCGTGGTCTTAAGCCCCACAAGATTGTTCCAGGCCGAAGGGATGCGCACCGAACCGCCGGTGTCCGAACCGATGCCGCAGGCCGCCAGACCAAAGGCGACCGAAGCCGCCGCACCAGAGGACGATCCCCCCGGCGCCGCGCCTTCATCATTGACGCAGGGCGGGGTTTCCTTAACCGGGTTCAGTCCCAGCCCGGAGAAGGCAAGCTCGCTCATGTGGGTTTTGCCCAGGCAGACGGTGCCCATGGCGGTGGCATTGGCCAGAACCCGTGCGTCCTGATCCGGCACCCGGCCTTTGAGCAGGTCCGATCCCGCCTCGGTACCGGTTCCGGCACTGTCGAACAGGTCTTTCCAGCTGATCGGCACCCCATCCAGCGGCGAGCGCCGCAAATCCATCCGCGCCCGCTCGGCCGCGGCTTCCGCTTCGGCCAGGGCGCGCTCATGCGTGACCTCGGTATAGATCCGGTCGCGCAGCGGATGCGCGTCAATGGCCTCCAGATAGCATTTGGTCAGCGCAACAGGATCGATCTCCCCTGCCCCAATGCCGCGCCCCAGATCCGCAGCCGTCATCTTCAGCCAGTCCTGCATCCGCAAAGTCTCCCGTCGCGTGTTCCATATGTTTTGCCGGGGACGGTAACGGCAGCAGCGCTGAGGGACAATCCCGCGCACTCGCAAGACCGGACAATGCGATGGACATTCCGAATGCAAGGCGCATATTGCAGGGCATGAAGAACAGCTCCGATATCCTGATTGTCGGCGGCGGGCTGAACGGCCCTGCCCTGGCCCTGGCGCTGGCCCAGACCGGCCACAGCGTCACCGTCATCGATGCGCTGCCCAAGGTCGCCCTGAAGGACGAAGGCTTCGACGGGCGCGGCTATGCGCTGGCGCTGGCCTCCAAACGTCTGCTCGACCGGATCGGCGTTTGGCAACACGTCGCGGACAATGCGCAGCCGATGCTGGAGATCAAGGCCTCCGACGGACACGCCGGAGAGGGGCCCGCGCCGTTCTTCATCCATTTCGACCATACCGAGATCGAAGACGGGCCGATGGGCTATATGGTCGAGGATCGCTTTCTGCGCCGCGCCTTTCAGCAGGCGATGGAGGACGCGCCCCGGATCACCACGGTGAATGGCCGCCGCGTGGTGGCGCAGGCACCGGATCAGAGCGGCGTCACCCTGACGCTGGATGATGGCGCCGAGCTGCGCGGTCGCATGCTGGTCGGCTCGGACGGACGAAAAAGCGGCACCGCCGCCCGCGCCGGGATCAAACGCACCGGCTGGGACTACGGCCAGACCGCGCTGGTCTGCGCCATCGACCATGAAAAACCCCACCACGGCATCGCGCATCAGTTCTTCATGCCAGCGGGGCCGCTGGCCATCCTGCCCCTGCCCGGCAACCGCTCCTCCATCGTCTGGAGTGAAAAGACAGAGACCGCTGAAGCCATTCAGGGCCTGAACGACGCCGATTACATCGCCGCACTGAAACCCCGGTTTGGCGATTTCCTGGGTGAGATTTCTCTTGCGGGTAAGCGCTTTACCTATCCGCTGAACCTGACGCTCGCCAACAGTTTTATCGGGGACCGTATGGCGCTGATCGGCGATGCGGCCCACGGCATGCATCCAATTGCTGGCCAGGGTCTCAACGCCGGGCTGCGCGATGTCGGCGCCCTGGCCGAGGTGCTGACCGAGGCCACCCGGCGCGGCGAGGATATCGGATCATCGCTGGTGCTGGACCGCTATCAGCAGTGGCGCCGCTTTGACACCGCAACGCTGGCGCTGGCGACGGATACCTTCAACAAGCTGTTCTCGAACGACAACCCGCTGCTGCGGCTTGGTCGCGATATCGGCATGGGTCTGGCAGGCGCCGTCCCGGGCCTGCGCCGCGGCTTCATGCGCGAAGCCGCCGGGCTGACCGGCGATCTGCCGCGACTGTTGCAGGGCAAACCCATCTGATCAGGACGCAACCGCGCCGCGCGTTAGTGCGGCGCCGGACCTTAGGCCGCGCCTTTGTTTTGGCAAAGCCAAAGGACAGGCCGGACGCGGGAGTATCCAAGCTTCGCCTCACTCCAGCGGGCGGGCCTCGTCCACCAGCATCACCGGGATCCCATTGCGGATCGGGAAGGCCAGATTGGCAGGTTTGGAAATCAGCTCCTGCGCCGCGGCGTCGTATTCCAGAACTGCATTGGTCACCGGGCAGACCAGCGCCTCCAGCATGCGACGGTCAAAGGCGGGCGCGGCGGTGTGTTCTTCACTCATTGCAGGGGGTCCTCACTTGAACCGCTTCGCAAAGCGAATTCGATCAGGGTGACAAGGGTTTCGCGCCTTGTGGCAAGGCAGGGCGCCTCTAGCAAGGCCTGTTTGTCCTCGGGGTCGAAATCCAGCAGCATCGACAGGGAATTGATCAACAGCTCGTCATCGGCCTCCTGCAACGATTCCCAATCCGTCGACAGGCCGCGTGCCGCGAAAAAGCGTTCCAACAGCTCCAGCAGGTCCCCCCGTTCGAACCCGCAATCCGGTTCGCTCCGGCCCAGATCACCCTCAAAGCCGCTCCAGTTCACCTCGCAGCGGCGGTAGGGCGTGAAGCCATCGCATTCTTGCACCACCCGGAACCGGGATATCCCGGAGAGGGTGATCAGATAGCGCCCGTCATCGGTTTCGGAAAATTGCGATATGCGCCCGGCACAGCCGATGGCATGCAGCCCCTCGGCATCACCGCTGCGCAGCGGACAGGGCTGTACCATGCCGATCAGCCGCGTGCGCGTCTTCAGCGTGTCTTCCAGCATCTGAAGATAACGCGGTTCGAAGATATGAAGGGGCAGCTTTGACCGGGGCAGCAATAGCGCCCCGGGCAAGGGAAACACGGGAATCGTGTCAGGCAGATCTGCAGGCTTAAACATAGCCTTCAGTTTAGCGCGCAGGTGCCTTTAGGCAAATATCATCGAGCTCAGCTTGCGGCGCCCGTTCAGAACAACCGGATCG
Organism: Phaeobacter sp. SYSU ZJ3003; assembly: GCF_041300735.1. NCBI lineage: Bacteria > Pseudomonadati > Pseudomonadota > Alphaproteobacteria > Rhodobacterales > Roseobacteraceae > Phaeobacter > Phaeobacter sp. SYSU ZJ3003. The sequence continues at coordinate 113,501 of NZ_PXNU01000002.1, forward strand.
TTGGCAGGCAACGCCTCGAAGATGGTGAAGAGCTGCGCCTTGGCCGCGCCGTCGTTCCATTCGCGATCACGGCGGAACAGCTCCAGAAGTTCGGACACCGCCGCCTCGGCATCACCAGCCGCATGCAGAGCCTGCGCCAGATCGAAACGCGCTGCGTGGTCGGCCGGGTCGGCTTCGACCTTGGCGCGCAGATCGGCTACCGGACCGGCATTCTGCGCCTGACGGGCCAGCTCGATCTGGGCCCGAGCCGCTTCTATCTCGGCCGCGTCGGAAATCTCGGCAGGCGCGCCGTTCAGAATTGCCTCGGCCTGATCCAGATCTTCCATCGCGATATGCGCCCGCGCCAGACCACCATAGGCGGCGGCGTTCTTGTCATCCTCGCCCAGAACCGCGGCAAAGGTCTGCGCCGCATCGGCCGCTGCGCCTTCGGCGAGCATTTCCTCAGCCGCCTCCAGCGCCTCACCAAGGCCACCGCCTGCTTCCCCGCCTGCGGCCTCAATCACCTTTTTCAGGAAGGCGTCGATCTCGCTTGGCGGCAGCGCGCCCTGGAACATGTCGATCGGGCGGCCCTGCACAAAGGCCACCACTGTGGGGATTGATTGCAGCGGCAGCCCCTGCTGCGCCAGCGCCTGCGCCAGACGCTGGTTCTGGTCCACATCGATCTTGGCCATGGTGACCGCGCCATTGGCGCGCGTGACAGCCGCCTCCAGCGCCGGACCCAATGTCTTGCAAGGGCCACACCAGGGCGCCCAGAAATCGACGATCACCGGCGCCTGCATCGAGGCCTCAACCACGTCCTGCATAAAGGTCGCTTCTGTGACGTCCTTGATCAGATCACCTGCGGGCGTGGGCGCGCCTGCGCCTCCGAGAATATCCATCATGCTCTTGTTCTCCGTTTGGAACTTGCCCCCTATATGGAATCCCAAGGCCAAGAAACCAAGAGAGGAGTTGCCGCGTGCCGGTTCCGCGCATCGACATCTTTGCCCTGTCCGAGCGCCTGATGGCTATGGACGACGCGGCCTGGGCCCGTCACGCAAACCCGCTGAGCGTTTATAGCCGGGTGTCGATTCTCCCGCTTATGACCCTCGCGGTCTGGTCTCATCTCTGGCTCGGGTGGGGCGCTTTGGCGCCGGTTGCTCTGGTACTGATCTGGACATGGTGGAACCCGCGCGCCTTTGGCCCGCCAGCCACAACCGACAGCTGGGCAGCGCGGGGCACCTTCGGCGAACGGGTCTTTCTGAACCGTGCCAAGGTGCCGATCCCACCGCATCACGCGCAATGGGCCAGGATCCTGACCCTGGTCTCCGGGCTGGGCGTTGTTCCGTGGGTTTATGGGGTGTGGCAGCTGGACCCAGGTCTGACACTGTTCGGTCTCAGCCTGATGGTCGGCGGAAAACTCTGGTTCTTTGACAGGATGGTCTGGCTATATCAGGACATGCAAGCGCAACGCCCGGAATATGCAAAATGGCTGCACTGATGGCATGCCCTCCCGCGCCCGCAGACGCCCCATGGGGCGCCTTCATGCGGCCTTGGGCCGGGCAGCACGTTACCGCGCTGCTGTTTCTCCACGACGGTAACGTCTGAACACGGCACCGCGCCGTGCGTCAGCACGGCGCCCGGCCCAACTGCGGCGGGGCAATCAACGATTGCTCCAAAGCAGGCGGGAGCGCCCCCGCCCTGCGCCTAAAGGTCGAAGGTGGCAAAGACCGGTGCGTGATCGCTGGGTTTTTCCCAACCACGGGCGTCCCGCAGAACGCGGCTAGAGTGACCTGCGCTGGAAATGTCGCCCGTCGCCCAGACATGATCCAGACGCCGCCCCTTATCCGCTGCATCCCAGTCCTTTGCCCGGTAGGACCACCAACTATAGAGGCGCCCATCGGGGATATCCTGCCGGGTGATATCGACCCAGTCGCCTGCATCCTGCGTCTCGGCGAGGTGTTCGACCTCGACCGGGGTGTGGCTGACGATCTTCAGCAGTTTCTTGTGGTCCCAGACATCGTCTTCGCGCGGGGCGATGTTGAGGTCGCCGACCAGAATGGATTTCCGCGGCTTTTCGCCGTGGAACCAGTCCCGCATGCCAGTGAGGTAGTCGAGCTTCTGACCGAATTTCTCATTGATCTCGCGGTCGGGTTTGTCGCCGCCGGCCGGGACGTAAAAGTTGTGGATGGTGACGCCATTGTCCAGCTGACCTGCAATATGGCGGGCATGGCCCAAATCGGCAAAATCCATGCTGACGACCTCGGTGATGGGCATCCGCGACAGGATGGCGACGCCGTTGTACCCCTTCTGCCCTCGCGCGATCATGTGGGTATAGCCAAGCGCGGCAAAGCCCTCCATCGGGATCTTGTCGACCGGGCTCTTGCACTCTTGCAGGCACAGGACATCGGGCGCCTCTTCCTGCAGCAGCTTCAGCACGATCGGCTCGCGCAGGCGGACAGAGTTGATGTTCCAGGTGGCAAGGGTAAAGGGCATTGCGCGTCTCTTTCGTAACAGCGGGTCATGGCAGCGGCTCGGCGCCATTCTTGCCCTCCCGGCCCACCGGATACCAGAGCCTATTTCCCTGGCTTCCCCCATCACTCTCGGAAGTCCGCAGACAAAAAAAGGCCGGGCACAAGGCCCGGCCCAGTCCAACAGGGAGGTGCATATCATGACCCGGATATGCGCGGGATGGGATCAGGGTAAAGATGACTGACAGACAGATCTTTGATCTGCGTCAACAGCTTTTCCCCGCAGGTTTCAAGCCCCGAACTGTCACAATCCGGTCAGGTCGACAGGCGGTAGCCACCGGATTCCGTTACCAGAATACGGGCATTGGAGGGATCGGGTTCGATCTTCTGGCGCAGACGATAGATATGGGTTTCCAGCGTATGAGTGGTCACGCCGGCATTATAACCCCAGACCTCGTGCAGCAGCACATCGCGCGCCACCACACCGTCGTTCGACCGGTAGAGGAACTTCAGGATGTTGGTTTCCTTCTCGGTCAGGCGGATCTTGCGGTTGTCCTCTGTCTCCATCAGCTTCATCGCCGGTTTGAAGGTATAGGGACCCAACGCAAAGACGGCGTCTTCGGACTGTTCATGGGTGCGCAGCTGGGCGCGGATCCGAGCCAGCAGCACCGGGAATTTGAACGGCTTGGTCACATAGTCATTGGCGCCCGCGTCAAGGCCGAGAATGGTATCGGCGTCGCTGTCATGGCCGGTGAGCATCAGGATCGGTGCCTTGACGCCCTGTTTGCGCAGCAGGCGGCAAAGCTCGCGACCATCTGTATCGGGCAGCCCCACGTCGAGGATCACCAGATCATAGAGCGCTTCCTTGGCCCGCTCCATGGCGGCCTGACCGTTCTCAGCTTCGAAGACATCAAAGTCCTCGGTCATGATCAGCTGCTCGCTCAGCGCCTCGCGCAGATCGTCGTCATCGTCTACCAGCAAAATCTTCTTCAGTTGCGCCATGGCGGTGTCCTCCAGTTCGTGTGCAGACAGATGCGGTCAGCATCCCCCAACGACAAGGTATGCTGCAGAAGTTTCACGCCCTCGTGTCCGTCAGGCAGGAATTGTTTCACTTCCGTTGCATTTGGGCCTAGGTAAGGGCTGTTATAATGTCACGAACTTCCGGATGGTCGCATGAGCCTGATGCCCACCATGATTGAATTGCTGGCCCGCGCACGGGTCGATTTGCGCATGGGCCTGCCCGTGGTGCTGGAGGGTGGCGACAGCGCGGCGCTGGCGATTGCCGTCGAAAGCCTGACGCCCGAGCGGCTGACGGAGCTTCTGGCCCTTGGCCCGGTGTCGCTGGCGCTGACCGCCCGGCGCGCCGAAACCCTGAAGGCGCGCGCCTATGATGAGGATCTCGCGCGCATCCAAGTCCCCGCTCAGGCCTCCTTGCAGTGGATACAGGCGCTGGCCGATCCCGCCGATGATCTCAATACGCCGATGAAAGGCCCGCTTACCAGCCTGCGCGACGGATCCGCCGATCTGCACCGTCTGGCGATTGCCCTGGTGAAATCAGCGCGGCTGCTGCCCGCGGCGCTACTGGTGCCCGTCAACACGGCCCCCCAATTCGCATCCGAGCACGGGTTGACCCGAATCGCCCTGGCTGCTGCCGAACCGCTGCTCAGCCAAAGCTCACCCCTGCATCCGGTGGCCGCCGCCCGCCTGCCGATGGTCGCTGCCGAGGCGGGCCGGTTACACATCTTCCGCCCCGAAGACGGCGCCGAGGAACATTATGCGGTCGAAATCGGCCGCCCCGACCGCAGCAAACCCGTGCTGGCGCGGCTGCATTCGGCCTGTTTCACAGGGGATGTTCTGGGCTCGCTGAAATGCGACTGCGGACCGCAGCTGCGCGGGGCACTGGCGCAGATGGGAGAAGAAGGCGCAGGCGTGCTGCTTTACCTCAACCAGGAAGGCCGCGGCATTGGCCTGGCTAACAAGATGCGCGCCTACAGCCTGCAGGACCAGGGCTTTGACACCGTCGAGGCAAACCACCGGCTGGGGTTCGAGGATGACGAGCGCGATTTCCGCCTTGGCGCTGCGATTCTGAAAGAGATGGGATTCAGCTCCGTCCGGCTGATGACCAACAACCCCAACAAGATTGCCATGATGGAAAAGACCGGCATCGCGGTGGCTGAACGGGTGCCGCTGAAGGTCGGCGAAAACGCCCATAACGCGGGTTATCTCGCGACCAAGGCGGCGAAATCCGGGCATCTCTTGTGATGCCCCCCGCGCTGTCGCCCCGGGATCTGGTTCTGACCCCGCGCGGTCTGCGCTTCATGGGGCGCCTCCTGCCCTGTGCCATCGGCAAGGGCGGGCTGACCCAGCGCAAGCGCGAAGGCGACGGCGCCACGCCCGTGGGCGTACATCGCATCGCCGGGATGCTCTACCGTCCGGACCGCATGCTGCCCCCCACGGATTGGGCGGTGCCGATCGGGCCGGGGGATCTGTGGTCGGACGATGTGAGGGACCCCGATTACAACCTGATGGTCCGCGCGCCGCACGGTTTCAGCCACGAGCGCCTGCGCCGCGCCGATCCCTTATATGATCTGGTGCTGAACACTGACTGGAACTGGCCCAACGCGGTCAAGGGGCGCGGGTCGGCCATCTTTATCCACCAGTGGAGGAGGCCCGGTTATCCGACCGAAGGCTGCCTTGCCTTCAGCCGCAGTGATCTCCGCTGGATCGCGCAGCGGCTCCGTCCCGGCAGCCGGGTAATTATTCCGTCGGCTTGACCCGCTCGCCAAAAATCGCCGAGCCGACCCGCACATGGGTAGCGCCAAGCGCGATGGCAGTCTCGAAATCGCTGCTCATGCCCATCGACAGGCCGTCCAGCCCGTTACGCGCGGCGATCTTGGCCAGTAGCGCGAAATGCAGCGCCGGTTCCTCGTCCACCGGGGGAATGCACATCAGCCCCTTGATGGGCAGATCCAGCGCCCGGCATTCGGAGATGAAGGCATCTGCATCGGCTGGAAGAATACCGGCCTTCTGCTCTTCCTCGCCGGTGTTGACCTGAATGAACAGATCCGGGCAATGGCCCAGCTCCTGCGCCAGCCGGGCGATGGCCTTGGCCAGCTTGGGACGGTCAACCGAATGGATGCTGTCAAAAAGCTCCATCGCCTGACGGGCCTTGTTGCTTTGCAACGGGCCGATCAGATGCAGATCGATCCCGTCGAACCGTTCAGCGAAGCCCGGCCATTTCCCGGCTGCCTCCTGCACGCGGTTTTCGCCAAAACAACGGTGACCTTCTTCCAGCACCGCTTCGACCCGCTCGTTCGGCTGCACCTTGGACACCGCGATCAGATGAACCGAGCCCGGCGCACGGCCTGCGGCCTCTTCTGCCTTTGCGATGCGGGTCTTGATCTCTTCCAGGGACATGGTCGGCCTCCGAGCGATAAAAGTGCGGTTCGGTCTCGGCGCAGAGAAACACTGTTTGCCGGCAAATGTTAAGAGGCAAAAGAAAAGGGCGAGCCTGCAAGCAGGCCCGCCCCCAATTTCACGCTAAGCGTGGTTCAGCTTAGAAGCTGAAGTACACACCAGCTTGGAACTGGTTGTCGTCGTCGGCTTCGTCAACGTAACCGGCAACCACGGTGGCGCCGCCACCCAGGTCGTACTGGTAGTTGATGCCGAAGGAGGTGCCGTCAACGCCGCCGTCACCTTTAACGGTGGACACGGAGCCCGGTGCGTCTGCGGAGTTCACCCAGACCAGAACGTTCGACGCTGCGCCGATGTCCATGTTGCCTTCCAGGGTGAAGCTGTCGACCTGGTCGGTGGAACCGTAGGCCAGTTTCGCGCCGAATGCACCGAAGTTACCGCCAGCAGCAGCAAAGGTGATGTCGTTCAGCGGAACGGAGGAGGACTGCATCGCTGCGGTGACATAGTAGTCGCCGAAGGAGTAAGTCGCCATCACGCCGGTGCGGTCTTCGCCGCCTGCGGAACCGGCAACGGTGCCGCCGTTACGCTGCGAGTAGGACACGTGACCGGTGAAGCCGCCTGCGGAGTACAGAACTTCGATGCCGTTGGAGCCAGCGCCAGCGGAGGAGTACGCGTCCCAGTTGAACACGGTGCCGCCGTTGGTTTTGATGGCAATCTGGTGGAAGCCCATGCCGTCGATGCCGGTACCAGCCGAACGGGTGCCGGTTGCGTACAGACCGGGTGCGTTTTCAACCGCGCCGATGATGTTGCCAACGTTCACGGTCACGCCGTTGTACGACACGCCAAAACGTGCGCCGTTGAATGCGCCGGTGCCGGCAACGCCGTCACGGCTTTCAGCCTGTGCGCGGTAGCGAGCGTTGAATGCAACGCCAGCGTCGGTTTCGGCGGTCATGTCGAACTGCAGGCGCAGACGGCTGGTGATGTTGGTTTTGGAACGGCCAACAACGCGCTCGTTTGCGGAGTTGTAGTCCAGACCGAAACGGCCGTAACCGGACATGCTGACTTCAGCAGCAGCCATGCCCGCGGTTGCGATCAGCGCGGTGGTCGCGAAGAGAACCTTTTTCATAGTTTTTCCCTCGGTTTTCAATTCACATGCCCAAACCGGGGAATCCGGCGTGGGTATGACAAGGGGTTTCGCTCTTTCGGCCCCGGTTTGGCAAGAGCCGCCCATTGGCCGCCGATCATTGTGGCCTGTGCTGGTGCAGCTTTGCCACAGTAGTAAATGCCGCCCCGATTTTGCCGCTCCCGCGCGGCTAAGCCATAGAGACAATATACTTTAATCACCGGCAGACCGCAGCGAGACTGTGACCAAGCGCTGCAACGCCATCTCTCTGTCTTCCGTTGATACCTTAACCTCTGCCGCCCAGCACAGCCGCCGCATAATCTCCTGCAAGGACCTCATCAGGCTGCCCAGGATCCGATTCGATGCATCCCACCCGGATGCTAAAGCCCTTGCTCAGCTTGCTGCCCATGCGATAGGACTGCCTCAAGTCAAAGGCTCCGGGAGCGGCTATGAAACTGCATAAGATATTTCAGGCGACCTTGATCGGCGCATTGTGCCTGAGCGTTGCCGCCTGCGGCGGGCGCGGCAAAGATCGTCCGGCCAACACCAGCGTTGCGCAGGAATTCAACAACGACGTAGACGCCGCAAAGAGCGATAAATCCTCGATCTGGGATGTTTTTGGCGGCAAGCCCGACCAGAAGGTTCAGGTCAACCGCTACCTGTGGAACGCCAGCATTGATGTGCTGAGCTTCCTGCCGGTGCAAAGCGTTGATCCCTTCACCGGCGTCATCATCACCGGCTACGGCACCCCGCCCGGCGGCGGACGCTCCTATCGCGCCACTGTCCATATCAAGGACCCGGCGCTGGACGCGCGTTCGCTCAATGTCTCGCTTCATTCCAAGGGGGGGCCGGTCAGCGCCTCGACAACCCGCGCCGTCGAAGATGCGATTCTGTCCCGTGCGCGCCAGCTGCGCATCGCAGACAAAAAGTTCTGACCCCTCTGCCCTCTGGAAAGCCGCAGAAAACATCAGTATCACCAGCGCCGGGCCCCATCGCCCGGCGTTTTCATTCTAAAGGACCGCATCCATGTCGCGTTACTCTGCCTCTGAGATCGAAGCAAAATGGCAGGAGGCCTGGGAAAAGGCCGGAATCTTCCAGGCCAAACGGACGGCAGACAAGCCGAAGTACTACGTGCTGGAGATGTTCCCCTATCCGTCGGGGAAGCTCCACATGGGGCATGTGCGCAATTACACCATGGGCGACGTGATCGCGCGCTACAAAATTGCAACCGGCCACAACGTACTGCACCCGATGGGGTTCGATGCCTTTGGCATGCCTGCAGAAAACGCCGCCATGGCATCGGGCGGGCACCCCAAGGACTGGACCTACGCCAATATCGACACCATGGTCGAACAGATGCAGCCGCTGGGCCTGTCGCTGGACTGGTCGCGGATGTTCGCCACCTGTGACGAGGAATATTACGGCCAGCAGCAGGCGCTGTTCTTGGATTTCCTGGAAAAGGATCTCGTTTACCGCAAGAACGCCGTGGTGAACTGGGACCCAGTCGACATGACTGTTCTGGCCAATGAACAGGTTGAAAACGGCCGCGGCTGGCGCTCTGGTGCGCTGGTGGAACGGCGCGAGCTGACCCAGTGGTTCTTCAAGATCTCCGACTATTCCGAGGAACTGCTGGACGCCCTTGATGGTCTGGACAACTGGCCCGCCAAGGTGCGCCTGATGCAGGAAAACTGGATCGGCAAATCGCGCGGCCTGCAGTTCTCCTTTGAACGCGCCGACGGTGGTGAGCCGATCGAGGTTTATACCACCCGCCCCGACACGCTGATGGGTGCCTCCTTCGTGGGGATTTCCCCGGACCACCCAATTGCCAAACAGCTTGAGGCCGAAAGCCCCGAACTCGCTGAATTCCTGGCCGAATGCCGCAAGGGCGGCACCACCGCCGAGGCGATTGAGACCGCGCCGAAACTGGGCCGCGACACCGGCATCCGGGTAAAACATCCGCTGAACCCGGAATGGGAACTGCCGGTCTGGATCGCCAACTTCATCCTGATGGATTACGGCACCGGCGCGATCTTTGCTTGCCCGGCGCATGATCAGCGCGACCTCGATTTCTGCCGCAAATACGATCTGCCGGTCACCGACACCTTCCTGGCGCTGGACGATCCCAAGCCGGTCGAAAACGAGGCATTTGTGCCGCCGAAGACAGAAAAGGTGAAATGGATCAATCACTTCGCAGGGCTGGACGTGGCCACAGGTGAAGAGGCGATCAACGCCACCATCGACAAGGCCGAATCCGAAGGCTGGGGCGAAGGCGTCACAAAATTCCGCCTGCGCGACTGGGGTCTCAGCCGCCAGCGCTATTGGGGTTGCCCGATTCCCGTGGTCCATTGCGATGCCTGCGGCGTGGTGCCGGAAAAGAAAGAAAACCTGCCCATCGCCCTGCCCTATGACGAAGACGGCAAGGCCATCGATTTCTCGGTTCCCGGCAACCCGCTGGACCGCCACCCCAGCTGGCGCGACTGTGCCTGCCCGAAATGCGGTAAGCCTGCCCAGCGCGAAACCGACACAATGGATACCTTCGTCGATTCGTCCTGGTATTTCGCCCGCTTCACCGCGCCGCGCGCCGAAACGCCCACGGTGATGGAAGAGGCCGATTACTGGATGAACGTCGACCAGTATATCGGCGGCATCGAACACGCGATTCTGCACCTGCTGTATTCGCGCTTCTTCGCCCGCGCGATGCACATCTGCGGCCACCTGCCGGAGAAATCGAAAGAACCGTTCGACGCGCTGTTTACCCAGGGCATGGTCACCCATGCGATCTACCAGACCAAAGGCGACAATGGCCGCCCGGTCTATCACTACCCTGAAGAAGTCGAGCTGCGCGATGGCAAGGCCTTCCTCAAGGAGACCGGCGCCGAGGTTGAGGTGATTCCCTCGGCCAAGATGTCGAAATCCAAGAACAACGTGGTCGACCCGCTGCACATCATCTCGGCCTTTGGCGCCGATACCGCGCGCTGGTTCGTGCTGTCCGACAGCCCGCCGGAGCGCGACGTGGAATGGACCGCAGCCGGGGCTGAGGCCGCTTACAAGCACCTGAACCGGGTCTGGAACCTGTCGGTAAAGATCGCCGAGATGGACCCGAATGCATCCGGCAGCGGCGACGAGGACCTTTTGCGCGAGATGCACAAAGCGATCCGCGACGTGACCCTGGGTGTCGAATCCTTCGGCTTCAACGCGGCGATTGCCAAACTTTACGCCTTTACCAACACGCTGGCCAAATCCAAGGCGGGCGCGGCGGCGCAGAAACAGGCGATTATGGCGCTGGCGCAGCTGATGTCGCCAATGACCCCGCACCTGGCCGAGGCCGTCTGGGAAGCGCAGGGCGGCGAAGGTCTGGTCGCCACGGCCAACTGGCCTGCTGCCGACGAATCGATGCTGGTCGAAGACAGCGTCACCCTGCCGATCCAGATCAACGGTAAAAGAAGGTCTGAGGAGGTCGTTCCCCTCAACGCAACCCAAGCAGAGATTGAGAGTATTGTCTCGGCAAACAACGCTGTTCAATCTGCTATGGTATCGGTTGACGCAACAGAGTGGAAAAAGTTGATCTATGTTCCGAATCGGATCGTCAACGTGATTATCAAGTAGGCGGACTGTGAATGGCACTGCTTAACTGTCGAATCTTGCCGCTAGCCGTGGTCCTTGGACTGTCGGCCTGCGGTTTCACCCCGGTCTATGCGCCGGGGGGCACCGGCGCGGCGCTTTATGGCAAGATCGCCATTCAGTCCCCTGAGGAGATCAAGACCGACAGCGAAGTGAACGCCTACCTGCTGGTCCGCAATCTGGAGGAACGGCTTGGCCGCGCCTCTGGCGGCGATTACCGGCTGGACCTGTCGCTGCGCACCCGCAGCGAAGGTCAGGCGATCACCGCGGGCAATGAAACCACCCGCTATTCCATCGTCGGCGTTGCCAGCTACAGCCTGTTCCGCCTGTCCGACGGCGTCATCGTGGCCAGCGGCAGCGAAGATGCCTTTACCGGCTATTCCGCCACCGGATCAACGGTGGAAACCCTGGCTGGGGAACGCGATGCCAATGCGCGGCTGATGCAGATTCTGGCTGACCAGATCACCGCCCGGGTGCTGACCACTGCGGATCTGGCCGCTGCGGCGCCTACTGCGGAATGAAGCTCTCCCCGCGCGACGCCGAGGGCTATTTCAAAAAGCCCGATCCGGACAAGACGGGCCTTTTGATATATGGCGCCGATGCCATGCGGGTGGCGCTGAAACGGCAACAGATGCTGGCGGCCCTGCTGGGCGCCGCCGCTGAGGAAGAAATGCGCCTGACCCGGATGCCCGGCTCCGAATTGCGCAAGGATCCGGCACAGCTTCTGGACGCGGTCAAGGCGGTCGGCTTTTTTCCCGGCCCGCGCGCGGTCTTTGTCGAAGAGGCCAACGACAGCGCCGCCCCTGCGATTCTCGCGGCGCTGGAGGACTGGCAACCAGGCGATGCCCAGATCGTCGTCACCGCCGGACAGCTGAAAGCCACATCGAAACTGCGCAAGGGTTTCGAATCGCATCGCAATGCCTATGCCACCGGCATCTATGACGATCCGCCCTCGCGAGCTGAGATCGAGCGGATCCTCTCCGAAGCGCAGATCCGAGATGTGCCTGGCGACAGCATGTCGGCGCTGACCGATATCGCCAATGACATCGGCCCCGGCGATTTCTCCCGCATGATCGAAAAACTGGCGCTCTACAAATACCAGGACAGCAGCCCCCTAAGCCTTGAGGATATCGACGCCGTCGCGCCGCAATCCACCGAAGCCGCACTTGACGATGTGCTGAACGTGGTGGCCGAGGGGCGCAGCGCCGAGATCGGCCCGCTGCTGCGCCGCCTTCAGGCGCAGGGCACCAATGCGGTGACGCTCTGCATCGGGGCGACCCGCCATTTCCGCACGCTTTACACCGTGGCCGCCGATCCCGGTGGTCCGGCGCAGGGCATCGGCCGCCTGCGCCCGCCGCTTTATGGCAAGCGCCGCGACCGGATGCTGCGGCAGGCGCAGGGCTGGGGCGCCGCCAAGCTGCAGACCGCGCTGACCATTCTGACCGACACCGACCTGCAGCTGCGCTCAGCCGGGCAGACCGCCCCGGCACTTGCCTTGATGGAGCGCGCTTTGATTCGGCTGGCGATGCTCAGCCGCGCCCGCCAGTAAGGGCCCAAAAGGCCGCAACGTTCTGCGGCCAGCGACGGGTGCAGGCAGGCTTCAGCCTTGACGCAAAGACAGCTGCGCGCATCTGATGCGCAGCAAAACCTGAGGGAGAGAAACCTATGTACACCGTGATCGGCAAACCGATGACCCGCGCCTTCCGCGTGATCTGGACGCTCGAAGAACTGGGCCAGCCTTATGATCTGAATACTGCCGCCCCGCACAGCCCGGATATCGTCGCCGTGAACCCCTCGGGCAAGGTTCCGGCCCTAGTCGAAGATGGCGAGGTGATCACCGATTCCACCGCCATCATCACCTATCTGGCGGACAAGCACGGCGCGCTCACCGCGCCCGCAGGGACCATGGCCCGCGCCAAACAGGATGCCGTCACCCATCAGATCCTGGATGAAATCGACGCCGTGCTCTGGACCGCCGCCCGCCACAGCTTTGCCCTGCCCGAAGAGCAGCGCGTGCCCGAAATCAAGGACAGCCTGCGCTGGGAGTTCGAGCGCAACATCGCCCGGCTCGAAGCGCGCCTGACCGGCCCCTACCTGATGGGGGACGCGTTCACCATCGCCGATATCATCTGCGTGCATTGCCTGAACTGGGCCTATGGCGCCAAGTTCCCGGTCGAAAGCCGTGCCCTGCTCGACTATTCCAAGACCGTGCGCAGCCGCGACGCCTTTCAGCGCACCGCAGCGCTGGCCAAGTAATCGACCGCGCCACGTCCGGCCCAGCGCCCGGTGGCAAGACAGGCCGTCAGAAGGTAGCCCCCCGTGGGCGCCTCCCAATCCAGCATCTCTCCGGCGCAAAAGGTGCCGGGGATTTCTTTCAGCATCAGCCCCGCATCCAGCGCCTCGTGGCAGACGCCCCCGGCGGTCGAAATCGCCTCATCCATCGGGCGCAGACCTTGGTGACGCACCGGCAGAGACTTGATCCGCGCCGCAAGCTCTGCGGAATCCTGCGGCAGCGGTCGGGCAAATTCCTGCATCAGCGCGATCTGCGCAGGCGTCAGTTTCAGTGCCTTGCGCAGATGATTGGCAAGGCTCGCCTTGCCACGCGGGCGAGTCAGTCTGCGCGTCACCTCTTCCACGGTCAGATTCGGCAGCAGGTCCAGCGTCAGATCCGCGCCCTCCCGCACCGCCGCGCAAATGGCGTAGATTCCGCCCCCTTCCAAACCGCGAGCAGAGATCACCGCCTCCCCGCGCGAAGACAGCGCCCCCGCGCGCAGCGCAATCCCTTTCAGCGGAACGCCGAAATGCGCCGCCATGTGATCCGACCAATCCACCACTAGCCCGGCATTGGCAGGCTTGAAGGGCGCCAACGCCACACCCCGCGCCGCCAGCAAATCCGCCCAGGCCCCGTCCGAGCCGAGCCGCGCCCAGCTTGCACCGCCCAGCGCCAGAACCGTTGCCCCCGCGCGCAGCCGCACCACCCCTTCGGGCGTCTCAAAACTCAGGCAGTTCCCGTCCCAGCCAGTCCAGCGCCAGCGGGTGCGGCGCGCAACGCCCAACTCCTCCAGCCGCGCCAGCCAGGCCCGCAGCAGTGGCGAAGCTTTCATTTCCCTGGGAAATACCCGTCCGGTGGAGCCGGTAAACAGATCCCGCCCCAGCCCGCGCGCCCAGTCCTGCACCGCCTCGGCGTCAAAGTCCCGCAGCATCGGCGCCAGCCAGTCCTGCGCCCCGCCATATTGCGTGATCAGATCGTCAAAGGGTTCGTCCTTGGTGAGGTTCAGACCGGATTTGCCCGCCATCAGCAGCTTGCGCGCCAGTGACGGTTTTGCCTCGGCCACCAGCACGCGATGCCCGGCACGCGCCAGTTGCTCAGCCGCCATCAACCCCGCAGGCCCACCGCCGATGACCACCGCATCCCACTGTTCCGATTGCCCCGCCATGAAACTCCGCCTTCCGCCCCTTGCCCGCATCCATCTGCGCCGCATCTAATGCAGTCCAGCCGCAAAGACGAGAGGTCAGGATGCCAGAGCCGAACCCGACACCCATATGTCCCCTCTGCAACCGCCCCATCCCCGCGGACGTTCCGCAAAGCCTGCACCACCTGATCCCGAAACTCAAAGGTGGCAAGGGCGGCCCCACCGTGCTGCTACACCATATCTGCCACCGCGAAATCCACGCAGCCCTGACCGAGGCCGAGCTGGCCCGCGACTATGCCACCATCGACGCGCTGCGCAGCCATCCGCGCCTCGCCCGCTTCATCGCCTGGGTCCGCAAACGCCCACCTGGCTTTTCCTCCCGCGTACCGGGTAAGCGACGCAAGCGTTGATGCGGCCCCGGCTCTGCTCTGGCACCGACAGCGGGTCAAGGCTGGCCGCAGGCCACCCTGCGCAGCAGGGGCAATGCGCCTTGAGGCGGTGACGGTGCCTCTACACTCGATATGGCCCTGTTGAGGCAGTTTCTGCCCTCAACAGGGCCTCTCAGCGAAAAGAAAACGCCGCGCGACAGCGCGGCGCTACGCCCAACGGGACGCGGGGCATATCAATGCCCCAAGGACGGGCGGGAGCCGCCCCTGCCCCTCTTAGCGGCACATCTCCAGAATACCGCGTGCAATCTCCGGCTTGGCCGCCAGCGCATCGCTCAGCAGGGCGCGGGCGCTGTCCATCAGGGCACCCGGTTCCACGATCCGGTCCACCAGCCCCCAAGCGCAGGCCTCTTCGGCCTCGATCTTCTGACCAGCGGCCAGGATCATCTTGGTGCGCGCCGGGCCGATCAGCGCCACCATGCGCGCCGGGTCCGAAGGCTGCGGCAGGTAGCCAAGCTTCATCACCGGATAGAAGAATTTTGCCGAAGGCACCGCCAGACGGATATCACAGGCCAGCACCATGCCGTTGGCGCCCCCGGCCAGCGTGCCGTTCAGCGCCGCGATGGTCAGGCAGGGCAGCGCCGCGATGGCGCCCGACAGACGCTCCCACAGGGGCGACGTCGCAAGCCCCGCGCGCGCCGCCTCCAGATCGGCGCCGGCGCTGAACACCTTGCCGGTGCCGGTCAGGATAAAGCCTCGCGCCTCGCCCGCGCGTTCAGCGATCTCGGCTAGTTCCGTCAACATCTCACCCGTCAGCGAGTTCGCCTTGTCCGGGCGATTGATCGTCACCACCCAGAGGCCCTCATTCGAAATCTCTAGGTTGATCATATCAGGCCCACCCGGCGGCGGATCGCGTCTTCGCGCAGGGAAATCTCCTGGCCGAGGAAATCATCGGCATCGCTGCCGCACATCCACAACAGCGCCTTGGCGGGCCATTCTGCGGGAATGTGATCTTCCCAATCGAGCTCGCTCACCGGGTTGATGCCGCTGGCCTTGATCTCGCGCTGCATCTGGGTCGCGACGGTGCCCGGCGACAGGCCCATGGCGCGGATGCCGTTGCCGCCTTCCTCTAGGTGCAGGGCGCGGGTCAGCATCGCAGCCCCAGCTTTTGAGGTGCAATAGGCGCTCCAGGCCTCCAGCGGGTTATGCGCAGCGCCGGAACTCACCGTGATGATGGTGCCGCCCCCGGCGGGTTTCATCAGCGGCAGCGCCGCGCGGATGCCGTTGAACACACCCTTGATGTTGATATCGATCAGCTTGCCCCAGGCCGCCGGATCGGCCTCTTCCAGACGCGCGATCGGTTCGATCACCCCGGCGTTGTTGATCAGCACATCAAGGCTGCCGAAATGCTCGTGTGCTTTTTCCAGCGCCGCCGCAACCGCGCTTGGTTCCGCCACATCACAGGCAAAGGCGAGCGCATTTCCGCCGAGCTCTCCGACCAGTTCGCTCAGCGCATCGGTGCTGCGCGCCAGCAGCGCCAGGTTGGCCCCCGCGGCGGCGAAAACCCTTGCTGCATCGGCTCCGATACCGCGGCTGGCCCCTGTGATGACGACCGTCTTGCCCTGCATATCCATATGATTTCTCTCCAATACCTGTATCGCGACAGTGGTTCCCCTCTGTGGTAAACTCCCTAGGGGGAACGGTCCAGCCCCAGGCCCCTTGACGCCGGTGGCGCCGCGACGGACCATGGTATCCAACGCTTGCTACGAAAGGTTTCACCCATGTCCATTTTTCTCGCGCGCAGCTGTGGCGCCGCTCTTCTTCTGACTGTTTCCGCCCAGGGGGCGCTGGCCGATCTCAGCGCCAAGGACGTCTGGTCCGACTGGAAATCCTACATGACCGGTACCGGTTACGAGGTGACCGCCACCGAAAGCATGTCGGGCGACACGCTGACGGTGTCCGATCTGTCGATGATGATGCCGATCCCCGACGAAGAAGACGTGACCGCCGGGCTCAGCATGCCCGAGATCAAATTCACCGAGAATAGCGACGGAACCGTCAGCATTCTGGTGCCCAAGGAATTTCCGCTGACCGTGCGCGCCAGCGAAGATGATGACAAGCTGACGGTAAATCTGATCATCACCCACGACGGCACGCCGGTGACGGTCTCGGGTGATTCCGAGAACATGACCTATGACTATGCCACCAGCGAGATGACGATGACGCTGGACGGGCTGGAAGCCACTGGCGAGGACATCCCCCAGGATGCGATCCGGGGCACCGTCTCCCTGTCCGACATGGTGACAAAAACCACCATGTCGCTGGCCGGGGTGCGCAGCTACGATCAGACCTGGACCGCTTCAGCGCTAAGCTATGATCTTGGTTTCAAGGATCCGGACAGCGAGGATTTCGCCTCCTTTAACGGCGCGATGCAGCAGCTTCAGGCGCATGGCACCAGCACGGTTCCGGCCGATCTGGACAAGAGCGGTGATTTCTCCGCGCTGCTGGCCGCCGGTTTTGGTCTTGATACCGATTTCTCCTACACGAGCGGCACCTCTGCCTTTGCCTTTCAGGATGGCAGCGACAGCCTGACCTTTGACAGCACCTCTGGCGGCGGCAACTTTGGCGTTGCGATGGACGCAAGCAAACTGACCTATGACGTCACGCAAAAGGACATGGCCTTCAACGTCACCGGATCGGACATTCCCTTCCCGCTGGCGCTCAGCATGGCCGAGGCCGGTTTCAACATCACCATTCCCCTTGCCAAGTCCGAGGAAGAACAGGACTTCGCGCTTGGCGTGGCGCTGCGCGACTTTGCGGTTCCGGAAATGCTCTGGGGCATGGTCGATCCGGCCGGAGCCCTGCCGCATGATCCGGCCAGCGTCGTGCTGAGCCTCACCGGCAAGGGCAAGGTGTTGTTCGACGTCTTCGATGCCGAAGCCATGGAAAAGGTCGAGGATGGCGAGGTCGCACCGGGTGAGCTGAACGCGGTCACCATCCAGGAGCTGCTGGTCTCGGCAGCGGGTGCCAAGCTGACCGGTACCGGTGATTTCGCCTTCAACAACGATGATCTGACCAGCTTTGACGGCATGCCAGCCCCATCGGGCGAAGCGAACCTGTCGCTGACCGGCGCCAACACCCTGATGGACAAGCTGATCGAAATGGGCCTGATGAGCGATGATGACGCCATGGGCGCCCGGATGATGATGGGCATGCTGGCTGTTCCCGGCGAAGGCGAAGACACGCTGAACTCGAAGATCGAGATTTCCGAAGACGGCAAGATCCTCGCCAACGGCCAGCGCATCAAATAAGCTGACCCACAGCAAAAACGCTTTACGGGACCGCCTTTGCGCGGTCCCTTTTTCTTGCGGCAATTGTCCCTGCGCCCTTGCAGCAGGGGGTTCCTCTGGCTAGCTCTATGGCGACCCGCAGCAACAGGATGGCCCGAGACGCCCATGACCCAGACCCCCGAGACGCTTTGCCATGCCCTGATCGATGCCGCCCGCAAGGCAGGCGCGGATGCTGCCGATGCCATGGCCGCTGCAGGCAATTCCCTCAGCATCGAGGTGCGCGAGGGCCGGTTGGAGCATGCCGAACGCTCCGAAGGCACCGATCTGGGATTGCGCGTCTTCCTGGGCCAGCGTCAGGCGCTGGTCTCCTCCTCCGACAGTCGCCCCGAAACCATTGCCGCCATGGCCGAACGCGCCGTGGCCATGGCCCGAGAGGCGCCCGAGGACCCCTATACCGGCCTTGCCGCACCGGATCAGTTGGCGCAGGACTGGGATCTTGCGGCGCTGGATCTGAACGACCCCGCCGCCGATCCGGCCCCGGCCGCCCTGCAAGAGGATGCGCTGGCCGCCGAAGCCGCCTGTCAGGACATCGACGGGATCAGCCAGGTGCAATCCGCAGGCGCGGGCTATGGCCGCAGCTCGGTCTATCTGGCGACCTCGAACGGGTTTTCCGGCGGCTACACCCGCACCGGCCGGTCGATTTCCTGCACCGGCATCGCGGGCACCGGCACCGGCACCGGGATGGAGCGTGATTACGACGGCGATTCCCGCACCTATCAAAGCGACCTGCGCAGCGCCGAAGAGATCGGTCGCACCGCCGGGGAACGCACCGTGGCGCGGATGAACGCACGCAGGCCCAAGACCGGCACCTATCCGGTGCTGTTCGACGAACGGATTTCCGCATCGCTGATCGGTCATCTTCTGTCGGCGGTGAATGGCGCTGCCATCGCACGCGGCTCCTCCTGGCTGCAGGACAGTCTGGGACAGCAGGTGCTGCCCACGCATCTGTCGGTGATCGAGGATCCCCACCGCCCCCGCATTGCGGGATCGCGTCCCTTTGACGGCGAAGGTCTGGCCACCCGCCGCCGCGCCATCGTCGAGGACGGCACCCTGACCGGCTGGACGCTGGATCTGGCCTCGGCCCGCAAACTGGGGATGGAAAGCACCGCAAACGCCGCCCGTGGCATCGGATCAGTGCCGTCGCCGTCGAACTGGAACGTGGCGCTGACCCAAGGCGATCAAAGCCGCGCCGATCTAATTGCGGGCATGGGGACCGGGCTGCTGGTCACCTCGCTGATCGGCTCAACCATCAATCCCAACACCGGCGATTACTCGCGCGGCGCCTCAGGGTTCTGGGTCGAAAACGGTGAAATCGCCTATCCTGTGAACGAATGCACCATCGCGGGCAATCTGCGCGACATGCTGATGCGGATCGTGCCTGCCAATGACGCGCGGAGCTACCTGTCCCGCGTCGTACCATCGCTGCTGGTCGAGGGGATGACGCTTGCCGGCAATTGACGACGCCCAGACAGAAGAGCAGGCAAAGGGCCTTACGGACCTCGAACTGCTGATCGGCGCCGCCGAGGCTGCGGGCGAAATCGCCAGCCGCTATAGCGGACCAACGGCGCGGCGCTGGGACAAGCCTGGCGGTCAGGGGCCGGTGACCGAGGCAGATCTGGCGGTGAATGCGCTGCTGGAAGAGATGCTGCCCGAGGCGCGGCCGGACTATGGCTGGCTATCCGAAGAAACCGAGGACAGCGCCGACCGGTTAAGCCGCGACAGCGTCTTCATCATCGACCCCATAGACGGCACCCGCGCCTTTGCCGAAGGCTCGCGCACCTGGGCGCATTCTCTTGCCATTGCCACCGCGGGCCGGGTCACCGCTGCGGTGATCTACCTGCCGCAGCGCGGTCTGATGTACACCGCGGCGCAGGGACAGGGAGCTGCCCGGAATGGCACCCCGATCCGCGCCTCCTCGCTGACCGATCTGGCGCTGGCCGAGGTGCTGACCGCGCGGCCCAACCTCGCCGCCGAACATTGGCGCACCCGCAATGCCCCCGGTTTCACCCGTAGCTATCGCCCGTCGCTGGCCTATCGCATGGCCAAGGTCGCAGACGGACGCGCCGGGGCCATGCTAACCCTGCGCCGCAGTTGGGAATGGGACATCGCCGCCGGCGATCTGATCCTGCGCGAGGCTGGCGGGCAGGCGACCGACCGTCTGGGCCACGACCTGAGGTTCAACAATCCTGTGCCATTGCTCAATGGGGTGGTGGCCGGACCTCCGGCCCTGCATAAGGAGCTGATCGAGGCGCTGGACCCCGACGGCCCCGGCATTGCAAGCTGATCCGGACGTTACGGTCCGACCACACCGGTTGCCCGCGACACGCAGATGAATTTTTGGACGCCCCATATGCCCAGCCGCAGCTCCCGCCCCGTATCAAGGACGGTTCCCAGCACTGACCTGCCTCCGCGCCCGGAGGGGGAAGTTCTGTGGGTGCATGCGACCAGCACCGAACGCTACATGGCCCTCTGCGATGTCGGAAACCGGCTTAAGACGGCGCGGCCGGATCTGTCGATTCTGGCCACATGGGAGCCGGACATGGCGCCCCCGCCCGAGGCCGAAGGCTGCGATATCGCCGCGGGCCACCTGCCCCCTGACAGCCCGACGGATGTGCGCGCCTTCCTAAACCTCTGGCGCCCGGATTTCTGCATCTGGTCCGGCGGTCGGCTGCGCCGAGTGCTGCTGCGGCACATGCGCGAACAACGCATCGACGCGCTGCTGGTCGACCTGACGGAAAAGGAACTTCCGAGCCGCACCAGTCGCTGGCTGCCCGATCAGCGCCGCCGCATGCTGGACAGTTTCTCCGCCATCCTGACCCCCGATGCCGAGGTTCAGAACCAGTTGCAGCGCACCGGGCTTTCGTCGGCCAAACTGCAGATGGCGGGGCGCTTGCGGATCTCCACCTCGCCGCCCGGCTGCAACGACGAGGAACTGACCGAGTTGCAAAGGGTTCTTGGCAGCCGTCCCGTCTGGCTGGCGGCGCATGTGCGCCCGGACGAATTGCCGATGGTTCTGGAGGCACACAGGATCGCTCTGCGGCTGTTGCACCGGCTGATCCTTGTGCTGTCACCGGACAGCTATGGTGGCCTCAATGAATGTCGCGCCGCCCTGAAGGACAGCGGGCTGCAATATGCCGATTGGGACGCCGGGGATGAACCGGACGACTACACGCAGGTTCTGCTGGCGGACAAGGACGACCTGGGCCTCTGGTACCGGCTGGCTCCTGTCTGCCTGATGGCGGGCAGCCTGCACCGGGGCCGCGAGGGGCATTCGCCGCTGGACGCCGCCGCGCTCGGCTCGGCCATTCTGCACGGTCCCGGCACCGTGCGGCATCAGGAGATCTATGCCCAGCTGGCGAATTGCGGTGCAGCCGAATGCATCTACACACCCCAGGAGCTGGCCGAAATGGTGCTGCACCTGTCGGCCCCCGATATGGCGGCGGAAATGGCATTGGCAGGCTGGGAAGCCGTCACAGAGGGCGCAGCGATGACTGATCAGCTGATCGACCGGGTGCAGGATCTGCTCGATCTGAGGGAGGAGCGCAATGCGGCCTCCTGAGTTCTGGAACAAGGCGCCCGGCGCCTTTGATCTGCGCGCCATCCTGCTGGCGCCGCTGGGCCGTCTATATGGCGCGGTGACCCGCTCGCGGCTGGCCAATGGCACGCCCGAAAAGGTCGGCGTGCCGGTAATCTGCGTCGGCAACCTCAATGCTGGCGGCACTGGTAAGACGCCGACGGTGATCTGGCTGATCGAGACCCTGCGCGCCATGGGGCACGACCCGCATGTGGTCAGCCGTGGTTACGGCGGCACGCTGACCGGCCCCGAAGAGGTCATTCCCGCCCGCCACAAAGCCTCGCAAACCGGGGATGAGCCGCTGTTGCTGGCCGCCTTTGCCAATGTCTGGGTGGCCCGCGACCGCGCCGCCGGAGCACGCGCCGCTGCGGCTGCCGGGGCGACGGTGATCCTGCTGGACGACGGGTTTCAGAACCCAAGCCTAGCCAAGGATCTGTCGCTGGTGGTGGTGGATGCGGCACGGGGCTTCGGCAATGGTCGCTGCCTGCCCGCCGGGCCGCTGCGCGAACCGGTGGCCGAAGGTCTGGCGCGCGCCGATGCCGTCTTGTCCATCGGCGCTCCTGCGGCGCAGGAGAAGTTCGCCCGCCTCTGGGGCCCGACACTGAGGGACCTGCCGCATGTCTCGGCCCATCTGGCGCCTTTGCAAACCGGCATGCCCTGGCAGGGCACCCGGGTTCTGGCCTTTGCCGGCATCGGTTATCCGCAGAAGTTCTTTGATACATTGCGCACTCTTGGCGCCGATCTGGCCCGAGCCGAGGCGCTGGACGATCACCAGAGCCTGCCAACGGCGCTTCTGACCCGGCTCGAATCCGATGCAAAGGCGCTGAACGCGCAGCTGGTCACCACCGAAAAGGACGCTGTGCGCCTGCCCGCCAGTTTCCGCCACAAGGTGATCACCCTGCCGGTGCGGCTAGAGATTGCGGCGGCAGACCCGCTGATTGATCTTCTGAAGCGGGCGGCACCGCCACCGCCCTAGCCACGAAAAGAATAGGCCATGTCAGAAAATCGTGTTGGTCATATGTGCGGACAGAAGGGAGCATTCGCTGCGGTTGCGCCAATGACGGCATCGGCGCTCCACGGCTGTTGCGAAACAGACCAAGAAGATGACGGCCGTCAAAAGGTCATCACGATAACCATCAGAGCGGCAAGCCCAATGGTCCAAGCATCGAACAAAAGCATCGGCCAACGGTTTATCACGCCGATCGTTAGAGGGTTGAGCAGCCATGGCAGTGGGCCCCGAGTTCTTTTTTGGACACGTTGCCTAATCCGGACCCCAAACCACCCAGATACTAGGCCGAACAAAACAAATAGATAGGGGAGGAGAGCCGAAGCGACTAAGAGTACAAAGACAGCCATCATGTAAGGCAGATCAAGCTTCATCTCCTTCTCAATGTCCCCCTTTTCATAGAAGGGTGGGAAGCTGCTATTCACCTGCAGCGCCAAAATAAGATAGCAGAAACCGAATATACCGATCAGGAATGGGATACCGGGAATCGACATGCTGTAATGCTCGAAAGGAGATTTAAAGTTGTTTGAGAGGACCTTCGTGAACCTTGCAGCGCAAGTCAAT
Organism: Phaeobacter sp. SYSU ZJ3003; assembly: GCF_041300735.1. Lineage (NCBI taxonomy): Bacteria > Pseudomonadati > Pseudomonadota > Alphaproteobacteria > Rhodobacterales > Roseobacteraceae > Phaeobacter > Phaeobacter sp. SYSU ZJ3003. The sequence goes on from NZ_PXNU01000002.1 coordinate 136,399, forward strand.
ATGGGCTCACAGCGGATCAACGTGATCTTCTGATATGACCAATGAAAAACCCGGCCACATTGGACCGGGTTTTCTGTTTGCGTGGATCCGGAAGGGGGATCAGCCTTCCAGTTCGGCGTCGATCAGCGCCTTGAAGGAGTCATAGGACTGGTTCTCGATCTTCTTGCCGTTCAGCACGAAGGACGGCGTCGCGGTCACGTTATGCTCTTCGGCGTTTTCCTGATACCAGGTCACCAGAGTCTGCGCCTTGGTGCCATCCTGCAGGCAGGCTTCCAGCTGATCGTTCTCTAGCCCGGCGAGGCGACCGATCTTGCGCAGCGCATCGACGATCTCGGTGGCGCCACCGGCACGGGCCCAGTCGGACTGCTCCTTGAAGATCAGATCGGTCATGCCAAAGAATTTCTCGGGACCGGCGCAGCGCGCGATCATCGAAGCCCAGAGACCATAGCGGTCAAAGTAGACCTCGCGGTAGATGAACTTCACCTTGCCGGTGTCGATATATTCCTCTTTCAGCTTCTTGTAGGGGCCCGTGTGGAAGTTGGCACAATGCGGGCAGGTGTAAGAAGCGTATTCGATCAGGGTCACCGGTGCGTCCTCGGCGCCCTGCACCATTTCGGTGATGGTCGAGGTATCGACCTCCGCGTCCTGGGCATAGGCGGCCCCGATCAGCGGGTTTTCGGGCAGCCGGTTTTGGCCACTCAGCCCAGAGATGGCATAGGCGCCGGCAGCGACAGCCACCACGGCAAAGACACCAGACATAAGACGGGTCATTCATACCCCTTTCGAATTGTTTTCTGTTTTGTCAGAACGTTGCGCCCCAGCCGTTCCAGCGCGGCGCGCAACTCTTCGTTTCCCACCCCTTCGGCCGCCGCGGCGGCCTCGGATACGGCCTGTGGATCAGGCCGCAGCGGGGTGTTTTCCTTGGGTGCGTATTTGAACGAGACCTGACCGTCGGAAAACCCGATCGGCGCGGTCTGGGTGATCAGCACCTTGGAAATCGCATTGTAGCCATAGACCGCGTTCACCTTTTCGCGCAGCCGTTCCTTCTGCATCTCAAGCATCGGCGCATTGGCCCCGGTGGTCAGCACCGTCAGCGTTGCTCCGAAAGAACTGCGGCCATAGCCAACCTTGACCGGCCGGGCCATTGCCGCCAGATCGGCCCCGACGATCTCTTCCCAATGGGTCAAAAGGCGCGACACCGCAAAGCCCCGACTTTCGCCAGCCTTGCGGATCTGGTCGTTCAAAAGCTTGGAAGTCCGTGCGAACCCGCGTGTGCTGCTGCGCCTGAATGCCATAACTGTGGTTTTGCGTGACTGACCGCCCTATTGTAAAGGGTCCGTTTGCAGGGGCCAGAAAAAGGCAGGAACCGGGAGTAAACTATGCGTGATCTGAATGCGGATCCAGGCGGGCTCAGCCGCGATATCCTGGACTGGTACGACCGGCAGGCGCGGGACATGCCCTGGCGCACCGGCCCGGCAGACCGCGCCGCCGGGGTGCGGCCCGACCCCTATCGTGTCTGGCTGAGCGAGGTGATGTTGCAGCAGACCACCGTGGCCGCCGTGACCGACTATTTTCAGCGCTTCACCGCCCGCTGGCCCCGGGTCGAGGACCTTGCCGCGGCCGAGGATGCCGACGTAATGGCGGAATGGGCGGGCCTTGGCTACTACGCCCGCGCCCGCAACCTGCTGAAATGCGCCCGGGTGGTGGCGCAGGAGCTGGATGGCACCTTTCCCGACAGCTATGAGGCGCTGCTGAAACTGCCGGGGATCGGCCCCTATACGGCGGCGGCCATCGCCTCGATCGCATTCGACCGCCCCGAAACCGTTCTGGATGGCAATGTGGAGCGGGTGATGGCGCGGCTGCATGATATTCACGAGCCGCTGCCGGGATCAAAACCGCTGCTGAAGGACCGCGCCGCCGAGCTGACCCCTGAGGTCCGTCCCGGCTGCTATGCACAGGCGGTGATGGATCTGGGCGCCACCATCTGCACCCCGAAATCGCCCGCCTGCGGCATCTGCCCCTGGCGGGAGCCCTGCGCTGCGCGAATCGCAGGCACCGCGCCTGAATTGCCAAAGAAGACACCGAAGAAAGCCAAACCCACCCGTCACGGCATCGTCTATCTGGCGCGCAGCAGCGCCGGGGACTGGCTGCTGGAGCGGCGACCGGACAAGGGGCTTTTGGGCGGGATGCTGGGCTGGCCCGGCCCGGAATGGGGCGAGTCGCCCCAGCCTGCGCCGCCGTTTGACGCGGATTGGCAGGATCTCGGCGCCGAGGTGCGCCATACCTTCACCCATTTCCACCTGATCCTGCGGGTGATGGTGGCAGAGCTGCCTGAGGGGTTTGCACCCGCCGAGCAACAGGAGATCATCACCCGACACGCGTTCCGCCCCTCGGACCTGCCGACGGCGATGCGCAAGGCCTTTGACCTGTGGCGTGGCGGGCAGACCGGCGGCGACTGAGGCCATTCGACCTCTTGGGTTTGGGCCGGACCCGGCATAGGGTTTTCCCATCGCGCCATACTTTGGGAGTGCTCACGATGATCGCCGCCAAGATCGCCCCGGAAACCCTGAGCCGCTGGCAATCGGCCCTGCCGTTCTGGCTGTCCTTCCTGCTGGTGCCGCTGTTGTGGTTTTCCGCTATCATGGGTGGCTGGTGGGTACTGCTGACGCCGCTGGTGACATGGTATCTCTTTGCCGTGCTCGACGGGGTTTTCGGCCTCAACCTCGACAATGCCGACCCGATGACGCCCGAGGAGGATCTGCGCTGGTACAGCATGCTGACCATCGCCTGGGTGCCGATCCAGTTCCTGACGCTGTTTGGCCTGATCTTCTACGTGGCGGGCAGTGAAACGCTGAACGGGCTGGAAAAATTCGGCATCTTCTTTGGCATGGGCGTGGTCAGCGGCACCGTGGGCATCAACTACAGTCACGAGCTGATGCACCAGCGCAGCAGGGCGGAACGCTGGCTGGCCGATATCCTGCTGGCGATGGTGCTCTACTCGCATTTCCGCTCCGAACACCTGCTGGTGCATCACCGCTATGTCGGCACGCCGCGCGATCCTGTCACGGCGCGCTACAACGAAGGTTTCCACCGCTTTTATCCCCGGGTGCTGCGGCAATGCTGGCAATCCGCTTTTCGCGCCGAAAAGGAAAAACTGGCCAAAAAAGACCGCCCCTGGAGCGATCCGGCCAATCCGTTCTTCCGCTACTGGGCGCTACAGGCGGCCATGCTGGTGCTGGCGGTTCTGCTGGGCGGGTTTGGCGGATTGGTGCTGTTTTTGGTGCAGGCGGGCGTCGCCATCTGGCAGCTGGAGCTCGTCAATTACGTCGAACACTACGGGCTGACCCGCAAACATCTGGGAGGCGGCAAATACGAACCGGTGCGCCCCTGCCATTCCTGGAACGCTGCGCATAAGGCGTCAAACTGGCTGCTGATCAATCTGCAACGCCATTCCGATCACCACTATAAACCCGACCGGCGCTTCCCGCTGCTCCAGAACTATACCGAGGCAGACGCGCCGCAACTGCCCTATGGCTATCCGGTGATGACGGTGGCGGCGATGATCCCGCCCCTTTGGCGCCGGGTGATGAACCCGCGCGTACGCCACTGGCGCCAGATGTATTATCCGGAAATCACCGACTGGACGGCCTACAACAAGGCGCGCAACCCGATGCCCCGCTAACGAGGCTGCTGTCGCCGGGGCCACAAAAATCCCGGTGCACGCGGCTCAGGAGGCGCGGCTGTAGCGGGCGCCTTCGGGTTTATGCGCATCGAAATGGCTGGCGATCAGCCGGGTCAGGGCGCGTCCTTCGGGGCGGATCTCCAGCGCCTTGCCATCAAGTGTCACTAGGTCCCCGAACCGGGCCTGAACGGCGACCAGATCGGGATCGATACTGCGCGACAGATCACCGAATTCTCGCTCCAGCGCCGCGCGGTCGAGACGGAAATCACACATGATCATCTCGATGGCGCGACCACGCAGGTGGTCCTCTTCGCTCATCTCATGGCCCCGCGCCCCGGCGAGCTGCCCCTTTTCGATCCGCTCCACATAGGCAGGGGTCGCAGCGGCGTTCTGCACATATCCCCCGGCAAAACGCGAAATCGAAGAGGCACCCAACCCGATCAGCGTCGGGCACCGGTCATCGGTATAGCCTTGGAAATTGCGCCGCAGGTGGCCGCTTTTGGCCGCCTTGGCCAAACCGTCCTCGGGCAGAGCAAAATGGTCGATACCAATCGTTTCATAACCAGCGGCGCGGAACTGATCCGCAGCCGCGCAGGCCAGATCATAGCGTTCGGCGTCTCCCGGCAGGGCGGATTCGTCGATCAGCTCCTGACGTTTGGCCATCCAGGGCACATGGGCATAGCCGAACAGCGCGATCCGGTCCGGTGCAAGGCTCAGCACCTTTTCAACCGTATCCTTCAGTCGCGCGGCGTCCTGATATGGCAGGCCGTAGACCAGATCGGCATTGAGCGAGGTGATCCCCGCCTCCCGCAGATCCTCGACACAGGCGCGCGTCACCTCATAGGGCTGTTCCCGGCCAATGGCGGCCTGCACCTCGGGATTGAAATCCTGAATACCGATACTGGCCCGGTTCATGCCTTCTTCGGCCAACGCCGCGATCTTGTCCCGGTCCACCAGCGTCGGGTCGATCTCGACCGAGAACTCCCAGTCCGGCGTCGGCGGGAAGACCGCCTTGACCGCCTGGGCCAGCCTGTGGATCAGCGCTGGCGGCAGGATGGTCGGCGTGCCACCGCCCCAGTGCAACCGCCCCATCTGCAGCCCCGCGGGCAGATGCGGCGCGACCAGCTTCAGCTCGGCCTCCAGCGTTTCGACATAGCTTTCCACCGGCTCGGGCCGACGGGTGCCCTGGGTCCGGCAAGCGCAGAACCAGCACAGCCGCTCGCAGAACGGGATATGCAGATACACCGAAACCGGAACCGCCGGATCAAGCGCATCAAGATGCCCGACCTGTTCCGCCGCACCCACGGCGGAAGAAAAGACCGGAGCGGTCGGGTAGGAGGTGTAGCGGGGCACCCGGCTGTCGAACAGGCCAAGGGCGGCAAGGCGGTCAATCTGTGTCATACCGCCTTTTTGCCGCTCAGGCGCGCGCTGACTTTGCGCAGGATCAAATTGCACGGGAAAAATCACCCACCCGGTCGGCTATTGCAACGGTCCAGCCAGAAAGGCCCCATCAACCGCCTGAATTCGCGGGACATCGGCAGCAGCCATCCCCGCACAAAAAATTTGTGACATTGGGCGCATTTTGAGTTTGACGCCCCGCGCGACTCTGCTTATACGGCCCCTCACCAACCCGTGCCCAGATGGCGGAATTGGTAGACGCGCTAGCTTCAGGTGCTAGTGTCCGTATGGACGTGGAGGTTCGAGTCCTCTTCTGGGCACCATATCATTCTCCTGAAATTGTTGTAGTATCTTGGCCCCGAGCGCCTCTGATCTGTCGCTGTCCGTGATCGGTCCGTGCGGGGCTGCGAGACGGGTTTTCCTGTGCTAGGCATCCATCACGATACCACAGCCCAGCCCGTGACCATCAGGAGCGCCCGAGATGACCGATACCCTGTTTACCCTGCCCGAAACCGCTACGATCCCGGTTCTGGGAGAGGACCGCACCTATCCCATCGGGCGTATCTTCTGCGTCGGGCGCAACTACGCCGCACATGCTGCCGAGATGGGCAATGAGGTCGACCGCGAAGCGCCCTTTTACTTCACCAAATCCGCAGCCAATGCGATTCTGACCGGCGCTACCGTGCCCTACCCGCTTGGCACCTCTGATTTCCACCACGAGATGGAGCTGGCCGTGGCCATCGGCGCGCCGCTGTTCCGCGCCACGCCGGAAGAGGCCCGCACAGCGGTTTATGGCTATGGCAGCGCGCTGGACATGACGCGCCGGGATCTGCAGGGGCAGGCAAAGGACAAACGGCGCCCCTGGGATCTGGGCAAGGATCTGGAGCAAGGCACGGTTTTCGCCCCCCTGACCCGCAGCGCTGACTGGGACGGCCCAGCGGGCAAGCGGATCTGGCTTAGCGTCGACGGTGAAATACGTCAGGATGCCAGCCTGGATGAGATGATCTGGTCGGTCGAGGACATCCTCTGCCACTTGTCGGGTTATTACCACCTGCGGCCGGGCGATCTGATCCTCACCGGCACCCCAGCAGGAGTGGGAGCGGTAACATCCGAACAGTCGATGACTGGCGGAATCGACGGGTTGAGCCAGGTCGAACTGACCCTCAGCGCCGCTGAATAAGATCAAAGGGCCATAGAGCCGCCCCGAAGGTTCGAAACCGTCAAGAATATGTGCGCTGGGTCCATTCCTGATCCCGGCGCCTTGGCCCTATCAATTACAGGGCTGTGCGCAAAGCGTACCACAGTCCTGCGCAGCGATAGGGAGGGTTGCGACCGCAGCGGCAAGGCAGCGATCCGCCGAAATGTCTTTTTTCATGGCTCCTGCGCCAATCAGTGATTGATCTTCACGAAATGAAATGCTGGAATGTATCCGGTACGGCTCAGATATGGAAATCTTGTAACATTTTCTAAACGAGTCTGAGCGCTGATTTGGGACCAGCCAATTCATGAGTGAAAAATGCATGATCTGCTGTTGATGGTTACAAATGCACCAAATAGCAGGAGGTCAGCGAAGTTTGTTTTGTGATCCGCAGGGGTGTGGAGGGGACCAAAACAGAAAGAAAATAGGCAATATATTGCAATAATGTTAGTTGCCTGCATTATGTTGCTTGGAAGTAGGGTCAAAGGGAGGAATCACATGACCACTCGCAGAAAGATTCTTGGCGCAGCAGGCGCGGCGGCCATTGCCGCAGTATGCGCCACATCCGCCTTCGCGCAGGAGGTAACGCTGAAGCTGCACCAATTCCTGCCGGCGCAGGCAAATGTGCCGAAACTGGTTCTGGATGTCTGGGCCGACAACGTTGAGGCCTCCTCGAATGGCCGTATCAAGATCGACCGCTATCCCTCCATGCAGCTGGGCGGCAAGCCGCCGGAACTGATGGACCAGGCCATCGACGGCGTTGCCGACATCGTCTGGACCGTGGTCGGCTACACGCCGGGCCGCTTCCCGTCGACCGAAGTCTTCGAACTGCCCTTCATGATGACCAACGCGCGTGCCACCTCGCACGCTTATTGGGAAATGTTCGAACGCCACATGAAGGACACCGAGTTCAAGGACGTCCACATCCTGGGCACCTGGGTGCACGGCCCCGGTATGATCCACACCACGGATCCGGTTGAAACCCCCGCCGACCTGCAGGGCATGAAGATCCGTGGCGGTTCCCGCTCGGTCAACGCGCTGCTGACCGAACTGGGCGCAACCCCCGTCGGCATGCCGGTTCCCGCGATCCCCGAAGGCCTGTCCAAAGGCGTGATCGACGGCACCACCATCCCGTGGGAAGTCACCACCGCTCTGAAAGTTCCGGAACTGGTCGAGAACCACACCGAATTCACCGGCAAGGCGCTTTATACCCTGACCTTCGTTCTGGCGATGAACAAGGACAAGTATGAAAGCCTGCCCGATGATCTGAAGAAGGCCATCGACGACAACTCCGGTCTGGAGTTCTCCGTCTTCGCCGGCGGCACCCAAGCAGATTCCGACGGCCCGGCCCGCGAATTCGCGCTGGACAACGGCAACAACGTCATCACCCTCAGCCAGGAACAGACCGACGAGTGGCGCGCGCTGGCTCAGCCGATCTACAACAAATGGCTGGCCGACATGACTGAAAAAGGCATCGACGGGCAGGCCCTGCTGGAAGAAGCAACCTACCTGATCGAAAAATACACACCGCAATACGTGAAGTAAGCGGTAGCATAGTCAAAGGGCCGCAGCGCACCCGTGCCGCGGCCCTTTGCGTACTCAGAAAAGGGTAAACACCATGCAAAAGCTCATGATGGGGTTGGCCAGGAAGATGGCCATATTGGGCGGTATGGTCCTCGTTCTCCTGATCATCCTGACCTGCCTTTCGATCATCGGCCGCCTGCTGAACGGCGTGCTGCACGGAAGCCTCATGCAAGGGCTCGCTCCTGCGCTGTCAGACTGGCTGATCAACTACATCGGACCAATCAACGGGGACTTCGAACTGGTAGAGGCCGGCGTGGCATTCGCCATCTTCGCGTTTATCCCACTGTGCCAGATCACATCGGGCCATGCCTCGGTCGACGTTGTGGCAAACGCCTTTCCCGTCAAGGTGAACCGGTTCCTGCGCATGGTGGTCGCGATCCTGTTCGCGGGGGTTCTCGCCCTGATCACAGAACGGCTCGGCGCCGGCATGGTCGGCAAGTACTACAATGGCGAGACGTCGTTCCTGCTCGAGTTTCCTACCTGGTGGGCCTATGCCGCCAGCCTCTTCGCCTCCAGCATGGCTGCTGTGGTGGCGATCTATGTCGCGATCGTGCGTACAACCGAATTTATGACCGGCCGCATTGAGCTGTGGGACGGTGTGGAGGGTGAGCAGTGACAGCTCTTGAAATCGGAATATCCTCATTCCCCATCCTGATGATCCTGATCTTCCTTCGGGTTCCCATCGGGCTTTCGATGTTCCTGGTGGGCCTGGTCGGGTTGATCCTGGTCACCGACGGAACCCAGGTTGCCTTTGGCCGACTGAAAAGCGAGACCTACTCGACCTTTTCCTCTTATTCGCTGACTATCGTGCCGATGTTCCTGCTGATGGGGCATTTCGCAACGCTGGGCGGCATGTCGTCGGCCCTGTTCAGGGCGGCCGCCAGTTTCCTTGGCCACAAGAAAGGCGGCGTCGCCATGGCCTCGATCGGGGCCTGCGCCGGCTTTGGCGCCATCTGCGGCTCCTCGCTGGCCACGGCGGCAACCATGGGCCGCGTCGCCCTGCCCGAGCTGAAGGAATACGGCTATGCCGGTGGCTTCTCGACCGCAACACTGGCGGCGGGCGGCACCCTGGGCATCCTGATCCCGCCTTCGGTGGTGCTGGTGATCTATGCCATCCTGACCGAGCAGAATATCGCCAAGCTGTTCCTCGCAGCCTTCATTCCCGGCATCCTCGCCGCGGTTGGATATGTCATCGCGATTTCGATCTATGTGCGCATGTTCCCCGAAAGCGCGGGCACCCGCCCCTCGGTTCCCTGGGCGGAACGGATGGAAAACCTGGTCAAGGTCTGGCCGGTTCTGCTGGTCTTTGGCCTTGTGGTGGGCGGCATCTACGCCGGTTGGTTCACCCCAACCGAAGGTGCGGCTGTGGGTGCATTCGGCACCGGGTTCATCGCCTGGCTGAATGGCGGCCTGAACCGTGAAACCATGGTCGACAGCTTCATCGTCACCGCCCGCTCTACCGCGATGATCTTCTTCATCGTGCTGGGCGCCGGTTTCTACAACGGCTTCCTCGCCCTCACCAAGGTACCACAGGAACTGGCAGATTTCGTCGTCAGCCAGGGGCTGAGCCCATGGATGGTTCTGGCGCTGATCCTGGCCTTCTACCTAGTCTTTGGGTGCCTGATGGACAGCCTGTCGATGATTCTGCTGACCATTCCGATCTTCTTCCCGGTGATCTCGGTGATGGACTTCGGCCTGTTGTCCCTGCCCGCGATGCAGGCGGATGCAGCGATGGAGGTGCTGCGCAACGGGGTGCCGGATGGCATGGGGGCTGAAATGCTAGCCTCGATACAGGAAGCCATCGCCAACGGCATGGAACTGACCCGCGAGCAGATGAAGGAACTGGGCATCCGCGTTACCGAAGGCCGCGTCAACCGGATCGAATCGGAATACGTCGCCATCTGGTTCGGCATTCTGGTTCTGATCGTGGTCGAGGTTGGCCTGATCACTCCGCCTGTGGGCATGAACCTGTTCATTATCAACGCGATGGACCGGACCACCCGCATGGTCGACACCTACAAGGCTGTGATGTTCTTTGTGGCATCGGACATCATCCGGGTGATTATCCTGGTCGCCTTCCCGATCATCACGCTGCTGCCGCTGATGCTGCTGCACTGACCATCAGGTCCGACGACCCCCTGCAATTGATCCCCCCGTCAGACCTCTGGCGGGGGGATTTTTTGTCTGCGAGCCACCAGACCGGCCCGCCTCGGACCTTCATCAGCGGAAATATGTGCAAAATAGTGCAGTTTATTGCAGCGATATGTTGCATTATTTTGCGACCGGTGCATTAATCCGTCCCAGAACACGACTGCGCCGCCGGGGAGGGCCGCGCAGGCCGCCGGAGCGCCCCGCGCCTTCCGCGGCACATCAGGGAGGAGCGAGGATGACACCCAGCGGCAATGCGGCAGGATATTTTGTGGATCGCCACCGGAGCGAGCGCCCGGACAAGGTGGCCTTCCGGGAGGCCGCCGGCGCGCAGCGGCAGCTTACCTATGGCGATCTGGCCGAAAGCTCGGACCGGATGGCAGGCGCCCTGCGCCGGGCGGGCATAGCCCGCGAATCCCGCGCCGCCATGCTCGTGCTGGATCAGATCGAATTCCCGCAGATCTTCTGGGGCGCGCTCAAGGCCGGTGTCGTGCCGGTGCCGCTCAACACCCTGCTGTCCACCTCGGTTTACGAGGTCATCCTTAAAGACAGCCGCGCCACCATCCTGTTTGTCAGCGCCGAACTCTGGCCGGTGGTAGAGCCCGCCGTCGCTGCCTGCCCGGATCTGCAGCGCGTCGTGGTGATCGGCGGCGAAACGCCGGAGGGCTGCAACAGTTTCGAGGATTTCCTTGCCGGGGCAGAGCCGATGGAGGCCGTGGCCTGCTGCCCCGATGAAACCGCCTTTTGGCTCTATTCCTCTGGCTCCACCGGGCAACCCAAGGGCGTGCGCCATGTGCATGGGGCGCTGGCCGCTACCGCCGACACCTATGGCGCGCAGGTGCTTCAGGTGGCCGAGGACGATGTGATCTTCTCGGCGGCAAAACTGTTCTTCGCCTATGGGCTGGGCAATGGCATGACCTTCCCCCTGTCGGCGGGCGCCACCACCATCCTGTTCGATGGCCGTCCGACACCGGACTCGGTGCTGTCGATCCTCGATTCAGAAAAGCCAACCCTCTATTGCGGTGTGCCGACGCTTTATGCGGCCACGGTAGCGGCACTGGAAACCGCCGAGAAACCAGACGCGCCCCTGCGCCGCTGCATTTCCGCAGGTGAGGCCCTGCCCGAAGAGGTCGGCCGCAAATGGGAAGACATATGGGGCGTCGAAATCCTCGATGGTGTCGGATCGACCGAGATGCTGCATATCTTCCTGTCGAATGCGCCGGGCGATGTGGTCTATGGCACCTCAGGCGTGGCGGTGCCGGGGTACGAACTGCGGCTGGTGGACGAGAACGACGAGGAGGTGCCCGCAGGCGGCATTGGCGAACTTCTGGTGCGCGGTGCCTCGGCCGCCGAAGGGTACTGGAACCAACGCGGCAAGAGCCGCAGTACCTTCGAAGGCGAATGGACCCGCACCGGCGACAAATACGAACGTGGCGAGGACGGGCGTTTCATCTACTGTGGCCGTACCGATGATATGTTCAAGGTCTCCGGGATCTGGCTGTCTCCGTTTGAGCTGGAACAGGCGCTGGTCGCCCATCCCGCCGTGCTGGAAGCTGCCGTTGTGCCCGCCCGCGACGAGGAGGGTCTGGAAAAACCAAAGGCCCATATCGTGCTGAAGGACGGGACCGGGAACGACGCACTGACCGCCGATCTCAAGGCGTTTGTGAAGGAAAAGGTCGGCAAGTGGAAATATCCGCGCTGGATCGTCTATGCCGACGACCTGCCCAAGACGGCAACCGGCAAGATCCAGCGCTTCAAATTGCGGGAGGATGCATGATGGCGTTTGAATGGGGTGGAAGTGGCACGGTCACGGCAGGCGGTGCCAATCTGGAATATGCCTGCCATGGGCCTGCGCCGGATCAGGCTCCAACCCTAGTGCTGCTGCACGAAGGGCTGGGCTGCGTGGCGCTGTGGCGCGATTTCCCCGAAAAACTGGCTGCGGCCACCGGTTGGGGTGTCTTTGTCTATTCCCGCCAGGGCTATGGCCAGTCCGATCCGGTGACCTTGCCCCGGCCGCTCGATTTCATGACCCGCGAGGCAAAGGACGTGCTGCCCGGGCTGCTGGATACCATCGGTCTGGAGCATGGCGTGCTGATGGGCCACAGCGACGGCGCCACCATCGCGGCGATCTACGGCGGCAGCGTGCTGGATCACCGGGTGCGCGGGCTGATCCTGATGGCCCCGCATTTCTTCACCGAACCGGGCGGCCTTGCGGAAATCGCCAAGGCGAAAGAGGCTTATGACAGCGGCGATCTGAAAGAGAAGCTGGCGAAATATCATAAGGACCCCGAAGGCGCCTTCCGTGGATGGAACGATGTTTGGCTCGACGAAGGCTTCCGTGACTGGGACGTTGCAGATGTGATCGACTATCTGCGGGTGCCGGTTCTGGCCATTCAGGGCCGCGAGGACCAATACGGCACCCTCGCCCAGGTCGAGGTGATCGAGGAACGCACCTATTGCCCCTGCGATATGCTGGTGCTGGAGGATTGTCGCCACAGCCCACAACAGGACCAGCCACAAAAGGTCATCGACGCGGTCGCCGAATTCACCAGCCGTCTGGCCCGGATCGAGGCCGCCGAGGTCGAAACCGCCTGACATGGCCCGTTTTCCGGATCCGCCGCACGCCCATATCCCGGGCCAGACGCCCCGGCATCCGGAAGGCACCTTCGATGCGATCTGCGAGACAGCAAGACCGGAACAGCCCCTTGGGGCTGTTTTCGCGTCAGACGCCTGGCGTGCCGGATGTCAGTATTTCCGGACCGGTTATTTCTGGGAAGCACATGAGGTCTGGGAAGCGGTCTGGATGGCCCTGCCTGATCCCTCGGCCGAACGACGACTAGTGCAGGGGATGATCCAGCTCGCGAATGCAGCGCTGAAGCAGAAGATGCAGCGCCCGCGCGCGGTGCAGCGGCTCTGCGATATCGCCGACGCGCAGATGACCGACCTGCCAGGGGCGCTGTGGATCACCGCAGACCTGCAGGAGGATCAGATTCGGGCGCAGCTGCTGGACCTTCGCCGCCAGACCGAGAACACCACAAAAAGTGCACTATAATGCATTTTCAAAGCGGATATTCCGCAATCACACCGCAATATTCTGCATTATTATGCCGAAAGAAGGCATTATTATGCATCTTTTCCTTTGCCAGCCTGCAAAGCTGCGGTAGGTTACTCACAACAGAACTCAGGAGCGCGACATGCCCCAGGCAATCGATTTTCAAACCGACCCTTCGAAGTATCGCCACTGGCGGGTGGAGTATGATGGCCCCATCGCAAACCTCTACATGGATGTGGACGAAGACGGCGGGCTGTTCGACGGCTACCAGCTGAAGCTCAATTCCTACGATCTGGGCGTCGACATCGAGCTGTCCGACGTCGTGCAGCGGATGCGGTTCGAACACCCCGAGGTCAAGGTGGTGATCATGCGCTCGGGCAAGGACAAGGTATTCTGCGCTGGCGCCAATATCCGTATGCTGGGCGGCGCCAGCCACGCCCACAAGGTGAACTTCTGTAAATTCACCAACGAGACCCGCAACACCTACGAGGCCGCCGAGGCGGATTCGGGTCAGAAATACATTGCCGCCGTTCAGGGCGCCTGCGCCGGTGGTGGCTATGAACTGGCCCTCGCCTGCAACTACATCATGCTGACCAATGACAGCGCCTCCTCTGTCGCCCTGCCCGAAGTGCCGCTGCTGGCGGTTCTGCCCGGCACCGGCGGGCTGACCCGCGTCACCGACAAACGCAAGGTGCGCCGCGATCTGGCCGATATCTTCTGCTCGGTCGAAGAAGGCGTCAAAGGCCAGCGCGCCGTTGACTGGCGTCTGGTGGATGAGGTGGTACCGAATTCGAAATTCGCCGACACCGTTGCCCAACGCGCCCAGGAATTTGCTGCTGCCAGCAGTAAGGCAGACGGGCTGACCGGTATCACCCTGGGTCCGATCACCCGCAGCTTTGGCGAAGATTCGATCACCTATACGCTGGTCGAGGTCGAAATCGACCGCAAAGGCGGCCGTGCCACCGTGACCCTGAAAGGCCCCGATGGCGATGCCCCGGCAGATACCGCTGCGCTCCAGGCCGAAGGCGATCAGACCTACCTGCTGCGTCTGGCGCGTGAGCTGGACGATGCCATCCTGCACCTGCGCCTCAATGAACGCGAAGTCGGCACCGTGGTGTTCCAGACCCAAGGCGACGCCGAAAAACTGCTGGCGCATGAAGCGCTGCTGCTGAACAACCGCGATCACTGGCTGGCCAATGAAATCCTGATGTACTGGAAGCGCCTGCTGAAACGCGTCGACATGACCTCGCGCTCGCTGGTGGCCGTGGTCGAACACGGCTCCTGCTTTGCCGGGCCGCTGGCGGAACTGCTGTGGGCCGTCGACCGCTCCTACATGATGCTGGAAGAATTCGAAGGCGACAATCGCCCGCTGGCCGCCATCACGCTCAGCGAAGGGAACTTTGGCACCTATCCGATGGGCAACGACCTGACGCGGCTTCAGACCCGGTTCCTCGGCACCCCCGAGTCGGTCGAGGCGCTGCGCGATCATATCGGTGAGCCGCTTGAGGCCGATCAGGCCGAAGAGCTGGGCCTTGTGACCTATGCCTTTGACGATATCGACTGGGAGGACGAGGTGCGCATCTTCCTTGAGGAACGCGCCAGCTTCAGCCCCGATGCGATGACCGGCATGGAGGCCAACCTGCGCTTTGCCGGGCCCGAGACGATGGAAACCCGTATCTTTGGCCGCCTGACCGCCTGGCAGAACTGGATCTTCCAGCGCCCCAACGCGGTGGGCAGCGATGGCGCCCTGCAGCGCTACGGCACCGGCCAGCGCGGCGAATACAACATGGAACGCGTGTAACCAGGAAATACAGCGGTAGCCCAAGGCGGCGCCGCGTGACGGAGGAACGATATGCTTGATCTCATCAATGTCAGCTATGACACCCAGATTCCCAACAACGTTGGCCTGTCCAGCGATAAGAAGGTGCTGAAGGCGCTGGAAAAATGGCACCCCGGTTACATCAACTGGTGGAACGACCTGATCCCGCAGAACTTTCAGGAATCGATGGTCTACCTGCGCACCGCGGTTTCGGTCGACCCCAAAGGCTGGGCCAAATTCGACTACGTGAAGATGCCGGAATACCGCTGGGGCGTGCTGCTGGCGCCGCAGGTCGAAGGCCGCACCATCCCGATGGGCGAACACTATGGCGAACCTGCTTGGCAGGAGGTTCCGGGCGAATACCGCAACATGCTGAAGCGCCTGATCGTCATTCAGGGCGATACTGAGCCGGGCTCGGTCGAGCAGCAGCGGTTCCTCGGCCTCACCGCGCCGTCGCTCTATGACATGCGCAACCTGTTCCAGGTCAACGTCGAGGAAGGCCGCCATCTCTGGGCGATGGTCTACCTGCTGCAGAAATACTTTGGCCGCGATGGCCGCGAAGAAGCGAACGAGCTGCTGATCCGCTCCTCCGGCTCCGAAGAGGCGCCGCGGATGCTGGGTGCCTTTAACGAGGAAACACCGGACTGGTTGTCCTTCTTCATGTTCACTTATTTCACCGACCGCGACGGCAAGATGCAGCTGGAATCGCTGGCACAATCGGGCTTTGACCCGCTGTCGCGCACCTGCCGCTTCATGCTGACCGAAGAGGCGCACCACATGTTCGTGGGCGAAACCGGTGTGGGCCGGACCATTCAGGCCACCTGCGAAGCGATGAACAAGGCCGGGATCACCGACCCCTATGACATCAACAAGATCCGCGATCTGGGTGTCATTGACCTGCCCACCATCCAGAAAAAGCTGAACCTGCACTACACGCTGTCACTTGATCTCTTTGGCCAGGAAGTCTCCACCAACGCCGCCAATGCCTTCAACTCGGGCATCAAGGGGCGTTACATGGAAATGCGCCTGAAAGACGACCACAAGCTGACCAACGACACCTACGTGGTACGCACCGTCAAGGATGGTCAGATCGTCGCCGAAGAGGTCCCCGCCCTGACCGCGATCAACATGCGTCTGCGCGACGATTACGTCAAAGACGCCGCAGGTGGCGTGGGCCGCTGGAACAAGATCATCGAAAAGCACGGCATCGAATTCGAGATGAAGCTGCCGCACGAAGGCTTCCACCGCCAGATCGGCGTATTCTCCGCAGTGCGCTGCGACCCCGAAGGCAACATCATCTCGCAAGAGCAGTGGGACGCCAAGGTCAAGGACTGGCTGCCCAACAAGGAAGACGGTGCCTTTATCCAGTCGCTGATGAAACCGGTCTACGAGCCGGGCAAATACGCCAGCTGGATTTCGCCGCCAAAGGTCGGCATCGACAACAAGCCGGGCGATTTCGAATACGTGAAACTGCACATGGCATAAGCAGGGTTTAACCCTCTCTTTGCCGGCGCCTGTCACACTGACCGGCAGGCGCCGGAATTCAACAGCCAGACCGGAGGATCCCCAGATGGACATCACCCGCAGCCAAGCTGAAACGCCCAATGCCAACCGTGTGTCGGTTCAGATCAATGGCCTCAAAGGCCCCTGTGTGGGCTGTTCCGACTGTGTCGGCATGTGTCGCGAGCTGATCGATGCGCTGACCGTGCCCGATGCGATCCTCAAAAAAGCGCCGAGAAGCTGAATGACCAACGCCCCCACCGCGCCGCTGAAACAGCATCTGATCGATCCAGAGATCTGCATCCGCTGCTACACCTGCGAAATGACTTGCCCCGAAGAGGCGATCGAGCATGACGACATGAACGTCGTGGTCGACGCGGAGAAATGCAATTTTTGCATGGATTGCATCCCGGTCTGCCCGACCGGCTCAATCGACGAATGGCGGGTGGTGAACACCCCCTATTCGGTGGATGAGCAGTTCGAATGGATGGAACTGCCCGAGCAGGAAGAGATTTCCGGCGGCGACGCTGCCGAAGGCGATGTCGAGGCGATGGACGATGCCGTTGCTGCGCTGCTGGCCGATGCCCATGCCGGCGCGGGCGGCAAGGCGACCGCCCCCGCGAGCGCCAGCAAGCCGGTGATCAACATGTACACCCCCGGCAAACCGGCCCGGGTCAAGGTGCAGGGCAATTACCGGCTGACCGACAAGGACAGCGACAGCGATGTACGGCACATCATCCTGGATCCGGCGGGCCTGCCCTTTCCGGTTCTCGAAGGCCAAAGCATCGGTATCATCCCCCCCGGCACCGACGCCGAAGGCAAACCACATCTGCCGCGGCTTTATTCCGTGTCCAGCCCGCGCGATGGCGAACGCCCCGGCTATCACAACATCTCGCTGACCGTGAAACGCGAGGAACAGGGCCTGTGCTCCAACTATGTCTGCGACCTTGCTGCGGGCGACGAGGTACAGGTGACAGGGCCCTTCGGCGCCACCTTCCTGCTGCCCTCGGATCCGGCTGCTGACATCATGATGATCTGCACCGGCACCGGCTCGGCCCCCTTCCGCGCCTTCACCATGCGCCGCCTGCGTGAGGCACCGCATGAGACCGGCAAGATGACCCTGATCTTTGGCGCCCGCCGCCCGGGTGAGCTGCCCTATTTCGGCCCGCTGAAAAAGATCCCCGATACGTTCATGACCAAGCTCTTTGCCTTTTCCCGGCAGGAGGACGCGCCCAAGCAATACGTGCAGGACCGGCTGCGCGAGGAATCCGACCGGGTTGCCGCGCTGATGCAGAACCCGGCGGGCCATATCTATATCTGCGGGCTGAAAGCAATGGAGCAAGGCGTCGAAGAAGCCTTGCGTGATATTGCCCGCTCCCATGGTTTGAACTGGGCCGAACTGCGCGATAAGATGCGCACCGACGGACGTTACCACGTCGAAACCTATTGAGCCGCAGGACAAAACCCAGATGACAGACCAGATCGCCCCCGCCGGACAGGACGCCGGGACGGAGAACTTCGTGCACGAAATCCGCGTCGGTTGGGGCGACTGCGATCCGGCCAAGATCGCCTATACCGGCCGCCTGCCCGCCTTTGCGCTGGAGGCGATCGATGCCTGGTGGGAACATAACCTGGATGGCGATGGCTGGTTCCAGATGGAACTGGACCGCGGCACCGGCACGCCCTTCGTGAACATGAACATCGATTTCCGCTCGCCGGTGACCCCACGCCACCGGCTGATGTGCGAGGTCTGGCCCTGCAAGCTCGGCACCAAATCGATCACCTTCCGGGTGGATGCACGGCAGGACGGTGTTTTGTGTTTCGAAGGCACCTTTACCTGCGTCTTTATCGATCCGACCAATTTCACCGCCAAGGCGGCACCCCCGGATTACCGCGCCGTGGTCGAACCCCGGCTGCGCCCGGCCTAGGTTCCCATTCCCCGCTCCCGCGCCCCACTGACGTGGGGTCCCGCAAGATAATGCACTCCGCAGCCGCGCTCGTACCGGTTTTCATTTGAACCGGATGCGGCAGCGCCTTAAGTTTGTGCATTATGTTTCATATATCGGCGCCGCATGAGTGAGATCACCAATTTCCGGGGCGAAACCCGGCCCGCGCAGGACAAAAGCGAGATCGACCAGGTCGTTCCCGCCCTGATTTCACGCGTGGGGGAACGGGTCCGCAAGGCACGCGAGCGCAAGGGCATTCCGCGCCGGGTTCTATCGGACCGTTCGGGTGTGTCGCCGCGCTATCTGGCGCAGCTAGAGGCCGGAGAGGGCAATATCTCCATCGGCCTCTTGCAACGGGTGGCCGTGGCGCTGGATCACCGCATCGAATGGCTGATCGGCGAAGAGGATCCCTGGACCTCGGACGCGGTGCGGGTGGCGGATCTTTATCGCGGCGCCACCAGCAGCACCCAGCAGGCGGTTTTGGACCTCTTGGCGCCGCAGACGCCGGAAACCCAGCGCGCCGGGCGCGTCTGTCTGGTGGGTCTGCGCGGCGCAGGCAAATCGACCCTTGGCAGCATGGCGGGCAAGGAGCTTGGTATTCCCTTTGTCGAGCTCAACAGCGAAATCGAAAGCCAGTCCGGCATGCCGGTGTCCGAACTGATGGCGCTTTACGGCCAGGAAGGCTACCGCCAACTGGAGGCGCAGGCGATCAACCGCATCATCGCAACCCATGACAGCCTGATCCTGGCCGTCGCGGGCGGCATCGTCGCCGAACCGGAGACCTACACCAACGTTCTGGCGCATTTTCACACCATCTGGATCAAGGCCCGGCCCGATGAACATATGGCGCGGGTGCGGGCGCAGGGCGATGAACGCCCGATGGCGGGCAACCCCGAGGCGATGGAACAGCTCCGCTCGATCCTGACCAGCCGCGAGGCCCTGTACGGCAGGTCGCTGGCGCAACTGGACACCTCGGATCAGACCGTGGATCAGTCGCTGGCCAGCCTGATCACCATGGTCCAGGAGCGCGGCTTTACCGGTTGATCCGAATTGCATCCGCAAGCTTGTCTCATATCGGGTCGCGCAACCAATCATCGGCGAAGGCAACGTTTTGCAGCCCGGCGAAGCGCGCCACCCTGTCCAGTTCCGCCTCCAGCCTGCCGATACGCGGCGCTGACCAGCTGACCCCGCGCTCGGGCCAGACGGCGGTGATATTCAGCTGCCCCGCGCCGCGATCCGCTTTCATGTCGATCCGCCCCACCAGACGCTCCCGCTCCATCAGCGGGAAGACGTAGTAACCGTATTTGCGCTTGGGTGCGGGGGTGAAGACCTCGATCCGGTAGTGAAAGCCGAACAGGCGTTCGGCCCGCTTGCGATCCCGCAGGGCCGGGTCAAAGGGGCTCAGCACCCGCATCCGCCCCGGTGCCGGACCCAACGCCTCGGCCTGTTCCACGATGCCCGGGCGCGCCAGCACCCGGCGCCAGCCACCATCGGCCTGTTCGATCTCGACCTCCTCAAGGGCGCCAGATTGCAGCTGCGCCGCTGCCCAGTCCCTTGCCTCAGTGGCCGAAGCGGTATCCCAGAAGGCCGCGAGTTCGCCCGAGGTGGCAAAACCCAACCGATCCATCGCGCCATTGCACAGCCAGTCGACCGTCGCTGCCACATCCACAGGTGCCACGCCCGGGTGCAGGCGTTCGTCGATCACCCGCTCGGTCAGGTCATAGCATTTCTGAAACCCCTCGCGCCCGACCACCGTCAGCGCGCCGGACCGCCAGAGGTATTCCAGCGCGGTCTTGGAAGGATGCCAGTCCCACCAGCCGCCCGATCCCTTCTTCTCGTCCTTGCCGATATCCGATGAGCTGATCGCCCCGTGATCGCGGATATGTTCCAGCACGGTGGCGAACTGCGCCTCGAATCCGTCCCGCCGCCAGTTGCGCCAGCGGCTGCGCAGCAGATCGGCATCGCGCTGAAACCTAAGATGCCAATGGGTGTAATAGGCCATCGGGATCACGGCGGCATCGTGGGTCCAGTGTTCGAACAGTCCCCGATCCGCCTCGTACAGCCGTTTCAGATGGGCGGGGCGATAGCTGGGCCTGCGGGAATAGAGGATCACATCATGCGCGCGCGCGACCGTGTTGATACTGTCGAGCTGCACAAACCCCAGCCGCGAAATCAGATCCAGCAGGTCAGCGCCCTTCGACGGGCCGCTCGGCGCCTCCAGCAGCGCGTGCCGGTCCAGAAACAGCCGTCGCGCCGCCCGGTTGCCCAGCCGTGCCCGCGCCATCAGCGCCGTTTCAGCGTATCGCCATAGGCGATGGTCGGGGTGAGGGTCACGTGGCGTTCGATCTCGGCGTCGGGATCTTCCAGCTGCGCGGCAATGATCTCCGCCGCCTTGCGCCCGATTTCCTGACGGCAGGCATCCATGGTGGCCAGCTTGCGCGGCAGACCCTGCAACAGTTCAACCCCGTTGAAACCCGCAAGACCAATCTGCCCCGGCACGTCGATACCCTGCTCCAGCAGATACAGCAGCCCACCAGCCCCGATCATGTCATTGGAGTAATAGAGGAAATCCAGATCCGGAGAGCGTTCCAGCATTTCCGCCGTCATCTCGCGCCCCTTGGCCAGCGCCGAGCCGCCAGAATAAAAGGCGCGGTCTTCGATCTCGACGCCTTCCTTGGCCAGCGCCTCGGTAAAGCCTTCGAAGCGTTTGCGGGCGCGGTGGTCCAGCGGCATCTTGGTGCCCATGAAGCCGATGTGACGATACCCGGCTTTGAGGATCGCCTTGGCCATCTCGCTGCCCGCGCGGCGGTGCGAAATTCCGACCATCGCATCCACCGGCTTGCCATCGGTATCCATGATCTCAACCACCGGAATGCCCGAGGCATTGAGCATGGCGCGCGCCGCCTCGGTATGTTCAAGCCCGGCAATGATCACCCCCGAGGGCCGCCAGGACAGCATCTCGTAAAGAACCTTTTCCTCTTTTTCCGGTTGATAGTCTGTTACCCCGACGACTGGCTGCAGCTCGGTGTTTTCCAGCACTTTGTTCACCCCGGTCAGCACCTCGGGAAAGACCATGTTCGACAACGAAGGAATGATCACCGCCACCAGATTGACCCGTTTCGACGCCAGCGCGCCGGCGATCTTGTTGGGCACATAGCCCAGTTCCTTGGCCGCGGTCAGGACCTTGGTACGGGTCTTTTCCGACACGTCCCCCCGGTTGCGCAGCACCCGGCTGACGGTCATTTCCGAAACACCTGTGGCTTCCGAGACATCACGAAGGGTGAGCGGGCGCTTGTTGTCGGTGGTCACGGGCGTGGACCTCTTTGATTGTTTCCTGAGCGATGTTAGCGCAGACGGCGATGACAACACAATGGCAACCACGCCGACCTGCCGGATCTGAAAAATACGACCACGCAGCCACATAGCATTGTGATGGCAGATGTGATTTGCTATCGCCTGAAACGCGCGGCCCCGTGGCTCAACTGGATAGAGCAGCCCCCTCCTAAGGGGCAGGTTGCAGGTTCGAATCCTGCCGGGGTCGCCAGTGATCAACTATTGGAAGATCATGTTTGGGGTCCGGGTCACAGAACTGGAAAAGCGCCGTATTCGGTTGCCCATGTTCTGCCGTTTCGCGTTGGCAACTTGTCAGACCAGGCACCGCCACCGACCAGTGTCAGCGGCGGACAGGTCGTGCCCCGCGCACCCGGTTTTCAGGCGGCGTTGGCTTCGGTGCCGTCTACTGAATTGGCTAGGTAGGCTTCGAACTCCTGGTCCATCCGGCCCTCGGCTCCGCCCACCGCATGAAGCCCAAGCGTGCTGAACCCATCCATGCTGGTCTTCAGTCGACCCGAATCCTCGGCAAGCTTCGAGGTGGTTTCATAAACCGCGCCCGCCCGGGTGGCGTTATCCAGCGTGGTCTGACCCAGATCGCTCATGCTGCTGTCGATTTCCTGCAGGCTGAGCGATTGACGAGAGATTACGCCGGAGATTTCCGACATCAGCTGCGAGACGTCGATCACGCCTTGACGAATGCCGGACAGGCTTTGCCCCGTGGCGCGAACCAGATCGCTGCCATCGTTGACGTGGATCGAGCTTTCGGCAATCAGGGCCTTGATCTCGTTCGCGGAATCCGACGCCCGCGCCGCAAGCGAGCGCACCTCGGAGGCGACCACGGCAAATCCGCGCCCGGCCTCTCCGGCCCGGGCCGCCTCGACCCCGGCGTTCAGCGCCAGAAGGTTGGTCTGAAAACTGATATCCTCGATCACATCTACGATTTTGGCGATTTTCGACGAGGACGTTTCGATACGTTCCATCGCTTCGATGGCCCTCTCCACCACAAGACCGCCTTCTTCGGCATCCTTACGGTTCAAGTCCGAGTGTCGACTGGCCTTCTCGACCATATGGGTGGCCTCGGTGGTGCCAGCGGAGACATGGCTGACGGCGGCGACGGCCTCTTCCAGGGTGGCCGCCTGCTGTTCAGCGCGCTCTGCCATTTCCCGTGTTAGCTCCGAGGTTGAGCTGATTTTGTCGGCAACCGAATTGGCGCGTGTTGTGGCATCGGAAATGATCCCAGACCAGCGGCCAAGCAGATTGTTGTAAGATTCTCGGATCCCGTCGAACCGCGCCGGAATCCCGTCTTCTTGTCGGATCGGCCTGGTCAGGTTGCCCTTCTCCAGCTCGAAAATACCGGTGGTCAGCACGTCCAGTGCCTTGCTGTGTTCGGCATGCTGCGCCTCGAAATACGAGGCGATCACCCGCTCGCAATCGGCCATCATCAACCGGTTCACCAGTTGTACCTGTTTTGACAGCACCGCCCGGCTGGTCATCCGCTTGCGCACCAGGATATCCATCATATCGGCCCCAGCCGAGGAATAACCGCCGAGATACTGAATGAAAGGCAGGCGCAACTCGTAGTGGACCCTGCCGACCCGAGCAGCGGAATCAAAATACTCCTGGTCGAACCGCCCCGAGAACAGCCGCTGCCAATGCGCCTTCTGGGCCGCTTTAGCGTGGGCAACCACCTTGTCATCGGCAAAGAAACGGCGGGTTTCCTCGCGTTCCAGCACGCGATCATAAAACCGCTCCAGCACCCGGCCGAGGTGTGGCACGAGCAGTTTTTCGGTCTGGGCGATCAGATCCTTGCTATCGGTATCAAGAGAAAACCACTGGAAAAAACTCTGATGATCTGTGGATGACATGTGACGCCCGTACCCTTGTTAAACTTGTGATCTTTCTGCCTTGCAGCATTTGATGACTAGTTAAAGACGTGCGTGAAAGTTACAAGAATACCGACCTAAACCTTTGCGGTGAAATGATTTTAATTCACCATAAATTCGATTATTGAAATCTAAAAAAGAGAGCAGCATACCGCGTGCACCCCGCCTTACGCCAAGGGTCCGCATTAAACGGTTCGAAAATGCCCTGAAACGCTCTTCTCTGCTGGCGTAGCCTGACCGAGTCAGCCACAGGTCGCGGTTACGCTCCAGACGCGCATGGACTGATCCAGACCGCGGATATCCTGTCCGTCGTGACAGGTGAAATCATTCAAAAGCTCCGGCGCCTGCCCCTCGGCCATGACCTGCCCGCGCAAATCATCACTCATCACGATCTGCGCCTGCAGTCTGCGGGTCATTTCTTCGAGCCGTGCCGCCACGTTGACCGCAGTCCCGATCACCGCATACTCCAGCCGGTTTGCACCGATATCCCCCAACACGGTCTCGCCATAGTGAATGCCGATACCGGCGCAGATTTCCGGCTCTCCCCGGCGGCGCCGGTCGCGATTCCAATCCGCCAGCGCCTCTTGCATCGCAATGGCGCAGGCCAGCGTATCGGTGGCATCCTGCGGTCCAGCCATCGGGGTACCAAAGGTCGCCATCAGCCCATCACCCAGATATTTATCGAGCGTCCCCCGATGACGGAAAACCTCGCGCTCCATCCGGGCATGAAAGGCCCGCAGCAACTCGATCACCCGGTGGGGATCCTGCCCCGCGCTCATCCGGGTAAAGCCGACGATGTCGATGAACAACACGCCCACATCCTGGCTGCGCACCTGCTTCAACGGATCGTCGTTCTGCGACAGCTGGTCCACCACATTGGGCGAGAAATAACGCGACAGGTTGGCCCGTTCGCGTTCAAGCCCCGCGTTGTCCATCAGCAACCGGCTGAACCGGCGCGCGGAAATCCCCAGCGTCACCGCCACCAGAAGAAAGACAAAGATCTCCTGAATGCGCAGGGGAATGTTGAAACTGTTCGGATCCATCATCGCCGCCAATTCGGTGCCGGGACCAAAAGCGGCCTGCGTGGCGGCGGTCAGTTCTGGAAATGGGTCCGCAAACCACCACGCCAGGCCCAGTCCAACGGCCCACATCGCAGAGGTCCAGACCCCGATCGCGATCACCGTGCGCCAGGAAAACGCCAGTGTCCCGCCCGCCAGGATCACAAAGAAATAGAGAAAGTTGTCGATCCTGTACTGCATCGCCAGCGGCAGATCACTGGGGCTGAAGGGATTCGGCGCCACCATGCCCACCGTCATGATCAAGAGGTCCATGAAGATCAGCAACAGCTCGACCCGGGAACGCCCCACCTGTCCATAGCGCTGGATCAGCCAGCCGTTCAGGCACAGCAGCAGCAGAATGCCATGGTAATAAAGCACATCCCAGGTCGGGCTGACGGCAACCAGAAAGACCGAGATGACAGCCATCGCAATCCAGCGCGCCCGCACCGCGAGTTCCAGACCCTCGCGCTTGTGCGCCTCCAGCGCCGCCGCTGCGTATTGGCTGTCCCCCACGGGATCCGCCGCATTGACCGTCTCAGCGGCGCGCATCTGCTGCGCCGCACCCAGAGCCGTATCCGCCATCGTCCGTTCCTTCGTTCCCGATCCGACCATAGGCATCACCCCGGCGGGACGCACCCCCTATCCCGCAGGTAGAACCAAAAAAGCCCCGCCAGATCGGCGGGGCAAGGTGAGGTGCCCGCGCCCCTGACCAAAGGTCGGGGCACAGGCACCAGCGGTGTTGTTTGGTTTTCTCGGTTAGATCAGGCCTGCATTTCCGCGCGGATCTGCTGACGCAGAACATCGATCGGAACGGTTTTGCCATCGCGGCGGAAGCACCAATAGGTCCAGCCATTGCAGGACGGTGCGCCTTCCAGCGCGGCGCCGACCTGATGGATCGAGCCTTTGACCTCGCCGCCGACCAGCGTGCCGTCGGCGCGCACCTTGGCCTTGTGGCGCTGGTTCATCGAGAACAGCTCTTCGCCGGGGCGCAGCATGCCGCGTTCGACCAGTTGGCCAAAGGGAACACGCGGTTCCGCGCGTTTGCTGGCCGAAACCTGCAGGGCTTCACGGTCGAACTTGCGCACTGCCTTGATGCGTTTTGCTGCTACCTCGCGGTAGGCCTCTTCCTGTTCAATCCCGATGAACTCGCGGCCCAGCATCTTGGCCACGGCGCCGGTGGTACCAGTGCCAAAGAAGGGATCAAGCACCACGTCACCCGGGTTGGTCGAGCCGACCAGGATGCGGTGCAGCAGCGATTCCGGCTTTTGCGTCGGATGCGCCTTGTCGCCATTCTCGTTCTTCAGACGCTCATGCCCGGTGCAGATCGGCAGCACCCAGTCGCTGCGCATCTGGATGCCTTCGTTCAAGGCCTTCAGCGCTTCGTAGTTGAAGGTGTATTTTGCGCCTTCCGACTTCGACGCCCAGATCATCGTCTCGTGGGCGTTGGTATAGCGCTTGCCACGGAAGTTCGGCATCGGGTTGGACTTGCGCCAGATCACATCATTCAGGATCCAGTAGCCCTCGTCCTGCAGCGCCGATCCGACCCGGAAGATGTTGTGGTACGAGCCAATCACCCAGATAGAGCCGTTCGGCTTCAGGATCCGGCGCGCCTCGCGCAGCCAGGCGCGGGTGAAATCGTCATAGACCTTGAAGCTGTCGAACTGATCCCAGTGATCATCGACAGCATCGACCTTGCTGTTGTCGGGGCGATGAAGCTGGCCCTTCAGCTGCAGGTTATAAGGGGGGTCCGCGAAGATCAGATCGACGGAATTTGCCGGGAGACCGGCCATGACCTCGATGCAATTGCCACCAAGAATCGCGTTTAGAGGGAGCGCCGCGGCGCCCTTCGTCATGGTTTTGTTCATTTGCTCTGCCTCAATAACCACGGCGCATTTTTGCGCTCATTTTGGTTATCCACAGGATGAGTCATCCGGGATTCGAGGTCAATTTGTTTTTTAGAACAGCAGTCTACGGTTCACTCTTGATACAATATCTTGTGGACCGGCTTGAAGGATCTCCGATGATGTGGGGTGACGCCCAATTCCTCCAGCGCCATGCGGTGCTGTTTCGACGGGTAGCCTGCGTTTTTCTCCCATCCATATCCCGGAAACTGTTGCGCTAAATCCACCATGATCCGATCCCGGGCCTCTTTGGCCACGATCGAGGCCGCCGCGATCGACAGTGATTTGCCGTCTCCCTTGACCACCGCTTCAGCCGGAATCTGCAGCCCGTTGGGGATCATGTTCCCGTCGATCAGCAGGTAATCCGGCTGCGGGTCCAGAGCTGCCACGGCGCGTTCCATCGCCAGATGCGAGGCGCGGAGAATATTAAGGGAATCAATCTCTTCAACGGTGGCATGGGCAATCGCAACCACCCCATTGTCAAAGATCGCCTGCTCCACCGCCTGGCGTTTTTTCGGGCTCAGTTTCTTGGAATCATTCAGCCCCTCGGGAATGCATTCAGGGGTCAGTATGACGGCTGCTGCCGTGACCGGTCCGGCCAATGGCCCCCGGCCCACCTCATCCACTCCGGCGATGATCAGGGACCCGCGGGCGCGGGCGGCGTCTTCAAGGCTGTAATCTGGCTGGTCCATGGATCCGAGAGACCCAAACCAGCGCAGTTTTGCAATCCCGTCACGCCCGACCAAAGGAAAAAGAGAGGCAGTGCCCCTCTGAAATCGCCTCTCACTGTTGCGGAAATATCACCGCCCTGCCCGTCACCGGCGCACCAACCGGTAACCTCGGTTCTGCAGGCAGGTCGGCTTGTAACCGCTGCGATGCTTATGCCCGTTCCAGAAGGTCACCCGGCAGGCCTGCGGCAGCGCCGATTCGTACCGGTATTGGCGCTTCAGGCAGTTCTCCCCGACCAAGGTGTGGCTGCGGCTGTAGCGCGGGAAATAGCGCACGCATTGCGCCGGAAGGTCATAACGCGCCACCCGGGGCGGCAGCGGGCGCGACCCGTGATGCGGACGACCGTGGTGGGGGTGCGCGCCGTGCTTAGGATACCCATGGCCATGCGGCGGCGTGGTCACCGGTGCAGTGTAACGCTCCTGGTGCCGCGCATCATTGATCGCCGCGCCCAGAATGCCAAGCAGAGCCACCCCTGCCAGCACCTTTGCCACGTCTTCGTCGGCACGGGCAGGCGCGGCGGACATACCGGTGATGGCCAGCGACAGCGACAGAATCAACGCAATGAACTTGCGGTGGGATTTGCCCTGTGGGCAGCGGCGGGTGGAAGCGGAGTAGGTCATATCAAAGCCTTTCATCAGGGGCGCAGGGCGGCATGTCGTTGAATGTTTCATCGTGGCCAGAAGCCGGTGATCCAACCCTGGCTTTGCTGCCGCCGGACAGGCAATAACGCCCCCCTGATATCGGATATCAGCCCCGCCAAGACGCTGTTGTTATTGAATATCGGCGCGTTCGGGCGCAGGGTTGCGTCATGAAACACATGCTCCTGATCCCCCTCCTGGCTCTGGCCCTGACTGCGGGCGCACCGCAGGCGCAGGCCGCCGATTGCTATGCCGATTACAAGGCCAAGCAGGACAACCCGCTGAAACTGCATTATGGCGTCATCCAGCTGTCCGGCCCCTGCAAGAAGGGCCCGGCCCGCAAGGAAATCACGGCCCGTCTGGCGCCTGCCGGATGGACCCTCTTGAACGTGCTGTCGGTCTTTGGACCCGAAGGCCTGCAACAAAGGAAGGCCAATGCGGGCTCCTATTACCTCCGTTTCTGAAATGCGCGCCGCGGGCGGGCGGGTGGTCGCGTTTGGTATCGTCGCCATCGTGGCGCTGCTGGCGATTGCCGGGACCTGGCTGCTGCTGACCCTGCCCGATGCCAACGCCTTTAACGCCCGTGTCGAACGGGTCTTTGTGGAAAACGACCTGACCACCCAGGCTGAGATCAAGCTGCTGGAGATTCTCGCCCAGTCCGGCACCGCCTTTGCCGATACGCTGGCCAGCTACCGTATGGTGATCTTTGTGCTGCTGGTCTTTGCCGCTGCGATGATGCTGGCGGCGCTGGTGGTGCTGACCATGCTGCTGCTCCTGAACCGGCGCATGGCGCAGATCGAACGCGCCGGCATTCAGGTCAACGAGCTGCTGATCAGCCGCGAGGAAAACACCGTCTACCTCAACAGCATGGGCTTCCGCCTGACCCCGGCAGCGATGGAGACCCTCGCGGCCCTAGCCGAGGCGCGGATGGATGATGATGTCCTGTCGGGCGCTGAAATCGAAGCGGTGATTTCCGGCCGTCACAGCAGCGATTGTGACGAGGCCGCCGGCGCCACCCGGATCAAACGCCTGCGCGATACCCTTGGCAACCAGATGATCAGCGAGCTTCTGGTCAAGAACATCGCCAAACGCGGCTATGTCCTGGCCATTAGCAAGGATGTCATCCGCATGGTATAATGCGCGACAGAGCACCGACATCGTGCGCAACCTGCACATCACCTGTGCGGCATCTGCCGGTTTCGCATCTGGAAACCCGGCAGAGCCCGCCCCATATAGGACCAACTCCACAGATCGGTTTTTAAAAAGGACAGCCCGGATGAATGTGCACGTTAAGCCCCCCGCCCGGGGATACGGCATTCTGGTCGAACCGCTCAGCGGTCCGGTGCGGGTGTTCCGCAACGGTGTCCTTCTCGCCGAAAGCAGCGCAGCAAAGGTGATGTATGAAACCCGCCTGCCGCCCACCGTCTATTTCCCGCGCGACGATGTGTTGGTGCCCCTCTCCGAACGGGTGGCGCTGCAAACCTTCTGCCCGTTCAAAGGCACCGCCTGTTATCACGATCTGAAGCTTGAGGACGAGCGCGTCGACAATGCGGTCTGGATCTACGAGAACACCCTGCCCGAGGCCGCCGGGATCACCGGCCATGTGGGTTTCGTGCAGGATGATGAAACACAGCTGGATCTGGGGGAGAACACGCTCACCCCGCCCGATTCCGGCAATATCTCCGGCCCGCTGATCGACTGGCTGCTGCGCGAAGCAGCAATGCTGAACACTCCCGAAAGCTTTACCGAGGCGCTGGCGGAAAAGCTGCGCGAACAGGGCGTGCAACTGGCCCGGCTGTCGGTGCTGGCCTGGTCCCTGCACCCGATGATCGCGGGCAAGAACTACGTCTGGAAACGCCGCTCCCCAGAGATCATCGTCACCGCACCCAGCTATGACCTCCTCAGCAAACCGCAGTATCAGAACAGCCCCCTGCGCCATGTCTCGCAGGGGCTTGGCGGTGTGCGCCACCGGCTGCACCGCGATCTGCCCGACGATGCCTTCCCGATCCTGCAGGACCTGCGCAGCGAAGGCGCCACCGATTACGTCGCCATGCCGCTGCCGTTCTCGGACGGGCGTACCAACGTGATGACCGTGGCCAGCGATCACCCCGACGGGTTCACCACCGCCAATCTGGGCCTGATATTTGAATGCAGCGCCGTCATCGCCCGCTATTACGAGGTCTTCATGCAGCGCGAAAACGCACAATCGCTGCTGGAAACCTATGTCGGCAAACGCTCCGGCGCGCGGGTCCTGGGCGGTGAAATCCGCCGCGGCGACGGAGATGAGATCGACGCCGCCATCATGTTCTGCGATCTGCGCAATTCCACCAGACTCGAAGAGGACCTGGGCCGCGATGCCTATATCCAGCTGCTGAATGGCTTCTTTGA
This sequence comes from Phaeobacter sp. SYSU ZJ3003, assembly GCF_041300735.1. Classification (NCBI taxonomy): domain Bacteria; kingdom Pseudomonadati; phylum Pseudomonadota; class Alphaproteobacteria; order Rhodobacterales; family Roseobacteraceae; genus Phaeobacter; species Phaeobacter sp. SYSU ZJ3003. Next base: position 166,656 of record NZ_PXNU01000002.1, read on the forward strand.
AACCGCCTCTACAATCGTGCATGACAACGGTGGCGAGGTGCTGAAATTCATCGGCGACGCTGTGCTGGCGGTCTTCCCCGCCGATCCACAGAAAAGCTACCGCGCCCGCAGCCAGGCACTGGCCTCGGCCCGCGCCATCGTCGATGCACTGCCGGAGCTGGCGCGCGACACCGGGCTGGCGGCGCTGCAATGCGCCACCGGCCTCGCCTATGGTTCGGTCACCTATGGCAACGTCGGCTCGCAGGAACGGCTCGATTTCACCGTAATCGGACGCGCCGCCAACGTCGCCGCCCGCCTGGGTGAATATGGCAAGACGCAAGGCCACCAGATCGTGGTCAGCGCCGATGTGCTGAAAGACCCCTCCAATGCCATCCCTCTGGGCGAGGTCGAACTGCACAATGTCTCCCGCCCGGTGAACAGCTACGCGATCCCCACCTCCTGACCTGCCCTTCCGGTCCCCACTCTCTGGTGATGGGTCAAGGGCCGCACTGCGGCCGCGCGCCAGCGCGGTTCACCCTTGAGGCAGCGCCAGAGGGTATGATCCTTGTGTAGGTCCGTTGAGGGCAGATCTGCCCCTCAATGGACCTCTCAGCAATTACACTTGCGCTGTCCAAAGGACAGCGCCCGGCCCAAGGCCGCACGAAAGGGGGCTGGCGCAGCCGACCCCCTGCGGGCGCGGGAGTATTCCGCCTGCCCCAAAGACTTAGCTCAAACCAGCAGCCACAACAGAACGGTCAGCGTCACAAAGGCGAGGCTCGTGGCGGTCAGCATAGCGAGGCTCGCCGCGCCCTCCAGCCCCTGCCGCTGGGCCAGCACCGTATAGATCCCGAACATCGGCATCGCCGCCGACAGGATCACCGCGCTGTGCAACTCTTTCGGCATCGTCACCAGACCCGCCCATAGCAGCACCGCCGCCGCGCCAGCCACCAGCGCCGGGTGCAAAAGCAGCTTGCTCGCCGCGATCTGCGCCGCAAGACTGCGGTTGCCGTGCATCGGCAGCCCCACCAGCGATCCACCGATCACCACCAGCGACAGCGCCCCGGCCGAGGCCGCCAGCATATCGACAAAACGCAGGAACGGCCCCGGCAGCGCAAACCCGGAGGCCGAAACCACAAGCCCCAGCGCCAGTGCGATCAGCATCGGCATCTTCGCCATGTTCCACAGGATACCGCGCAGTTTCGGCAACAGCGGCTGGCCCGGCGTGCTGCCCGCCAGTTCCATCAAGAGCAGGCAGGTGGGGATCAGGATCAGGTTCTCGACCAGCAGGTTCAGCGCCAGGATCACCCCGGCCAGATCCGGAAAGGTCAACAGCATGATCGGATAGCCGACAAAGCCGTTGTTGGGACAGGTCGATCCCATCACGCCCAGCGCCCGGCGACGCGGATCCACGCCGCGCAGGGTGAACAGCACGAAGGAAACCGCGATGGTGGCAATGCCGCCCAGACCATAGGCCAGCACGTATCCGGGCTGGAACACTTCGGCCGGGTTGCGCGCTGCCACGGCGGAGAAGATCAGCGCCGGTAGGGCGATGTTCAGCACATAGGCCCCGAACCGGCGCATATCCTCTGGGGTGAACCAGCCTTTCCAGACGATCCCGTAGCCAAGGCCCAGCGCCGCATAGATCGGAAAGGTGATCGACAGGATCGCGCCCATGGCTCTGTGGCTCCTAGCCGATCTTCCCCTGGTTCTCGCCGATCTGTCCGCGGTGCAGCATCAGGTGATCCAGGATCACGCAGGCCATCATCGCCTCGGCCACCGGCACCGCGCGGATACCAACACAGGGGTCATGGCGGCCCTTGGTGATCACCTCGGCCGGGCTGCCATCCTTGCGGATCGACTGGCGCGGCGTCAGGATCGACGAGGTCGGCTTTACCGCGAACCGCACCACCACATCCTGCCCGGTGGAAATCCCGCCCAGGATACCGCCTGCATGGTTGCTGGAATAGACCGGCTGACCATCGTTGCCCATGAAGATCTCATCGGCGTTTTCCGAGCCTTTCAGACGCGCGGCATTCATGCCTTCACCGATCTCCACCCCCTTGACCGCGTTGATCGACATCATCGCCGCCGCCAGATCGGTATCGAGCTTGCCATAGACCGGCGCGCCGATCCCGGCGGGCACGCCGCGCGCCACCACCTCAATCACCGCGCCAACGGAATCATGCGCCTTGCGCAACGCCTGCAGGTAGTCTTCCCAGTCTTTCACAGCGCCCGCATCGGGGATCCAGAAATCATTCTGATCGATGGCGTCCCAATCGAACCGTTCCCGGTCGATGCCCATCTCGCCCATGGCGACCATATAGCCCTTGATCTCCAGCCCCGGTGCCAGCGCCTTGATCGCCTCGCGGGCAACACCGCCCGCAGCCACCCGCGCCGCCGTTTCCCGCGCCGAGGACCGTCCGCCGCCGCGATAATCGCGGTTGCCGTATTTCTGGTAATAGGTGATGTCGGCATGACCGGGGCGGAAGGTCTGGGCGATATCGCCGTAATCCTTGGAGCGCTGGTCGGTGTTCTCGATCATCAGCTGGATCGGCGTGCCGGTGGATTTTCCTTCAAAGACACCCGACAGGATCTTCACCGCATCCGGTTCGTTGCGCTGGGTCATGTTCTTGTTCTGACCCGGGCGGCGCTTGTCCAGCCACTGCTGCAGCATCTCCGGCTCCAGCGGCACGTTCGGCGGGCAGCCATCGACGGTGGCACCCAGCGCGGGACCGTGGCTTTCACCCCAGGTGGTGACGCGGAAAAGATGGCCAAAGCTGTTCATCGACATGGGGGCGGTCTCCTTTGCGATCCGTGCTTAGCGGCGGGGCGGGCGTGGCTCAAGTGCAATTGCGCCCGCGTTGCCTGTCCCGCGCACGCTGCGGCAAGGCGCTGGTCACCTGTTTCGCGCGCGAAACATCCGCGCCGCCGCCCTCTTTCCTTGTCTTTGCCGCCCCCGGGCCCTAGGTTGCCGCTCACCTCGGGGTGCGTCGCACAAGGGCGCTGAGATCACACCCGTTGAACCTGAACCGGCTAACACCGGCGGAGGGAAGGTTATGGATAAGACCCGTCAACGGCACCACCCTTGCCTATCGCCGCAAAGGAGGATGCCATGAAGTATTCTGTTTTTGCAGCGGGACTGCTCGGCGCATCGGCGGCATTCGCCGAGACGCCCGAATTGACCGTTTACACCTACGACAGCTTTGTCTCGGACTGGGGCCCCGGCCCTGCGGTCGAGAAGGCCTTTGAGGAGGTCTGCGGCTGCGATCTGAAACTGGTCGGCGCGGGCGATGGCGCCGCGCTGCTGGCGCGGATCAAGCTGGAAGGCAACCGTTCCGATGCAGATGTGGTGCTGGGGCTGGATACCAACCTCACCGCCGCCGCCAAGGACAGCGGCCTGTTTGCGGATCATTCCGTCAGCGCCGAGTTCGATCTGCCCATCGCCTGGGAAGACGCGACCTTTGTTCCTTATGACTGGGGCTATTTCGCCTTTGTCCACAATGCGGATGCCGATGTGCCGGGCGATTTCAAATCGCTGGCCGCCAGCGACACCCGGATCGTGATCCAGGATCCGCGCTCCTCCACCCCCGGTCTGGGCCTGTTGATGTGGGTGAAGGCCGCTTACGGGGGTGAGGCGCCGACGATCTGGGAAGGTCTTGCCGACAATATCGTCACCGTCACCAAGGGTTGGTCCGAGGCCTATGGCATGTTTCTTGAGGGCGAGGCCGACATGGTGCTCTCCTACACCACCTCCCCCGCCTATCACCTGATCGCTGAAGAGGACGCCAGCAAGGCGGCCGCGTCGTTCGCCGAAGGGCACTACATGCAGGTCGAAGTCGCCGGTAAACTCGCCGCGAGCGACCAGCCCGAGCTGGCCGATCAGTTCCTTCAGTTCATGGTCTCGGATGCCTTTCAGTCCGTCATCCCCACCACCAATTGGATGTATCCGGCGGTGACACCCGAAGACGGTCTGCCCACGGGATTTGAGACACTGATCACCCCGGAGAAATCGCTGCTGCTGCCCGCCGATCAGGCTGCGGCTGTGCGTGATGCGGCGCTGGACGAATGGCGCGGCGCGCTCAGCCGCTAAGCCCGGCTGCGGGATATGGCGCCGCCCTGCTGGTGGCGGCGCTGATCCTTGGCACGCTGGCAGCGGTCGCCTTGCGCGCCGAACCCGGGCGCGGGCTGGTCACCGCCGATTGGGCGGCGGTGCGGTTCACGCTGGTGCAGGCGAGCCTTTCTGCCCTGTTCAGCGTCGCCCTTGCGGTGCCTGTGGCCCGCGCGCTGGCACGGCGACGCTTTGCCGGGCGCAACCTGCTGATCGCCCTTTTGGGCGCACCCTTCATCCTGCCCGTGATCGTCGCTATCCTTGGCCTGCTCGCAGTCTTTGGCCGCGCGGGCTGGGTCAGCGATGCGCTGGGACTGTTCGGACTTGAACCCCTCAGCATCTATGGTCTGCACGGTGTTGTGCTGGCCCATGTCTTTTTCAACCTGCCGCTGGCGACGCGGCTGATCCTGCAAGGCTGGCAGGAGATCCCCGCCGAACGTTTTCGTCTGGCCGCGCAACTGGACGCAGACGCGCGCGCCATGTGGCAGCTTTTGGAGGCACCGATGCTGGCCCGCGTCGTACCCGGCGCCTTGGCGGTGGTCTTTGCCATTTGCCTCTCCAGCTTTGCCGTGGCCCTGACGCTGGGCGGTGGCCCGCGCGCCACCACCATTGAACTGGCGATCTATCAGGCCTTCAGTTTCGATTTCGATCTGGGCCGCGCGGCGCTGTTGTCGGCGGTGCAATTGCTGCTGACCGCGCTGGCGGCCATGATCGCCCTGCGCGCCCCGGTGGGCGAAGGGTTCGGCAGCGGGCTTGACCGAATGCTGCGCCGCTGGGACGGGCGCGGCGCCATGGCGCGCGGCTTTGATGGCTTCTGGATCCTCTTTGCCGCCCTGTTCCTGCTCCTGCCGCTGCTGGCGGTGGTACTGTCGGGGCTGCCGGGAGTGCTGTCGCTGCCCGCCTCGGTCTGGCAGGCCGCGGGGGCCTCAATCCTGGTGGCAGGCGCCAGCACCCTGATCCTGCTGGCGCTGGCACTGCCGATGGCGCTGGCGGCGGCGCTGGGGCGCCCGCTGCCAATGGAGATCGCCGGACTTCTGGGACTTGCCGCCTCTCCGCTGGTGATCGGCACCGGGCTGTTCATCCTGATCTATCCTGTGGCCAGCCCCTTTGCGCTGGCGCTGCCAGTGACGGCGCTGGTCAATGCGGTGATGGCGCTGCCCTTTGCCATGCGGATCCTGATCCCGGCGGCCCGCGATGTCATCACCCGGCACCGGCGGCTTGCGCTCTCTCTTGATATGACCGGGCGACCCTTTATCCTGTGGGTGGTCCTGCCGCGTATGCGGGCGCAGATCGGATTTGCCGCCGGGCTGGCGGCGGCGCTGTCGATGGGGGATCTTGGAGTCATCGCCCTTTTTGCCGATCCCGAGGTCGCCACCCTGCCCTTGCAGGTCTACCGGCTGATGGGCGCCTACCAGATGCAGGCGGCAGCGGGCGCGGCGCTGGTGCTGCTGTGCCTGTCGATGGGGGCCTTCTGGATCCTGGACCGGGGAGGACGCTGGCATGCTGAAGCTTGAACATATCCGCATCGACAATGGCGGCTTTATCCTGACTGCTGATTTCGCGATTCCCCCCGGCGCGCGGGTTGCGGTCATCGGCCCTTCCGGCGCGGGCAAGACCACCCTCATCGAGGCCGTCGCCGGGTTTCTGCCCCTCTCCGGCGGGCGGATCCTCTGGGGAGAGAGCGATATCAGCGATCAATTGCCCGGCAAGCGTCCGGTCGCCATGCTGTTTCAGGATGGCAATCTGTTTCCGCATCTGACTGCGGCGCAGAACGTCGGGCTGGGCCTGCAGCCGAACCTGCGACTGAGCGATTCCGAACACGCCCGCGTCGCGCAGGCGCTGGAGCGAGTCGGCCTTTCAGGCATGGAGGCGCGCAAACCTGCCGCCCTGTCCGGCGGACAGCAAAGCCGTGTCGCGCTGGCGCGGGTGCTGGTGCAGGGGCGGGATATCCTGCTGTTGGATGAACCCTTCGCGGCACTGGGTCCTGCCTTGAAGGCCGAGATGCTGGATCTGGTGGCGGAACTGGCAACGGAGAGCGGCGCAACGCTGTTGATGGTGAGCCATGACCCCGGCGACGCCCGGCGCATTGCCGATCAGGTGGTGCTGGTGGCCGAGGGGCAGGCTCATCCGCCCCGGCCAACGGCGGATCTTTTGGACGACCCGCCGCCTGCCTTGAAGGCTTATCTGGGGTAGTTTGTTTTCAGAAGGACAGTTCAGCGTCCGACCGAGGTGGGAGCGGAACGCGCCCGCCATGGGGGCGGGCGGACGCGTGCCTGCCGCTGAAGCGGCAGGCTGTTGGTCACAAATACGAAGGTTTACGCAGCCTGCGCCAATCCCTTTGCCTGCTCCCGCGTCTTGGTGATCATCAGCGCAGCCTGCGCCGCCTCGCGGCCCTTCTGAACGAAATGGTCGCGGTAGATCGCCATGTGGTGATCGGTTTCCTGGAAATGATGCGGGGTCAGCGAGACGGACAGCACCGGCACGCCGGTGTCCATTCCTGCACGCATCAGCCCGTCCACGACCGCCTGCGCAACGAAATCATGCCGGTAGATGCCGCCATCCACCACCAGCGCGGCGCAAGCCACGGCGGCGTATTGGCCGGTCTTGGCCAGCTCCTGCGCCATCAGCGGCATCTCGAATGCGCCAGGCACGTCAAAAACATCGATCTGCTCGGCCGGGATCAATTCCTGAAATCCTTCGAGCGCGCGATCGACGATATCGGCGTGCCAATTGGCCTTGATGAATGCATATCGGGTGTGTGTCATGGTTATCTCCTATAGGTTCGACACGTCACCCAAGGCGATAACGAACGGCAGGAGCCCCGCCCCGAAAAAGGCAGTCCCTGTCGCACGTTCTCTTCCATCCGGACTATAACCGTCGGCTCTGGCCTCTCACCAGATCTGCTTGTCACTTTCCTGACTGCTCCACAGCTTGATCCGAAAACCGGTTCCCACTTTTCGGGCTGTGGACGCGCTTGTCCAAGCCACCGGAACCGATGTTCGCCTCATTGGCTGTGGGTTCACGCCCCGAAAAGCCGCTCGCGGGCTGACGGGGACACGCCCCGCATACCGCCGGTGGGGAATTTCGCCCCGCCCTGAGAACAGGCGAAACTTGCCAACAGCGGGCCGGTGTTTCAAGTCTGTTCGCGACGTCAGGAGATCAATATGCACCCCAATCCCATTTATCATGATGCAGACCGCGCGCAGAATCTCGATTTTGCCCGGACGCGCGCCTTTGGCGTTCTGGCGGTTTCCACGGCAGAGGCGCCGCTGATCAGCCATGTTCCGTTCTTACTAAGCGAAGACGGCACCTCTACCGATCTGCATCTGGTGCGGTCGAACCCGATCACCCGGGTGCTGAAATCCCCGCAGACTGCGCGGCTGGCGGTCAGCGGGCCGGATGGCTATGTCTCGCCCGATTGGTACGGGCTGGCCGATCAGGTGCCGACCTGGAATTACGTGGCTGTGCATCTGACCGGCAGGCTGGAGCAGCGCCCGCAAGATGAACTGCTGGATCTTCTGGACCGGCAATCGGCGTATTACGAGGCGCGGTTGCTGCCAAAACCACCCTGGCACAGCGACAAAATGGAACCGGAGGCGCTGGAACGGATGATGCGGATGATCGTGCCGGTGCGGCTCAGCATCGAAACGGTGGAGGGCACCTGGAAGCTGAGTCAGAACAAGCCTGAGCCCGCCCGCACGGCGGTCGCGGATCAGATCACCACCGGTTTTGGCGCCGAGCTGGATGATCTGGCCCGGATGATGCGCCCCTGATCCCCGGACTGCCCCGCGCGGGTCGGGGCAGCAATCACAGGGTCTCGACGGCGGCCGCAGCCAGAACCTCGCCGGTGGGGGCACCGGTGGGCGAGCCGCCTTCTGGTTCGTCCGAGATCGCCAGAGTCGCCCCGGCAAACTGCTGCACCAACTCCGCAGGCAGGGTCACGAAAATCTCATTCTCATCCGGCAGCACCCCAAGGGAGACCGGCGCCTCGGCCCCATCGGCAATCAGCCACAGTTCCAGCGCCCGGCCGGGACGCGGCGCGCCCTGATCACGCCGGATCAGCAGCAGGTTCTGCTCCGCATCGAGCCCGGCGGCCACGAAGAGGTCGCCATCGGCCGAGGCCAGATCAACATGATAGGCCGGTGAGAAATCCGGGCGCGTCAGGATCGGCACCAGCACCAGCGCCGCCACCAGAACCAGCGCCGCCGCCAGCGCGCCAAGCCCCATGCGCCAGGCCGAGAAGATGCGCCGCACGCCTTCTGGACCTTCCGGCGCGGCGTCGATCTGCGCCATCAGCGCCGCCTTCACCCGGGCGGGTGGCGCGGTCTCGGGTACCTCTTCGGCAAGGCTGGCAAAATGCGCCTCCCAGCGATGAACCTCTTCCCGCAGGGCAGGCTCCGCCGCCAGGCGCGCCTCAAAGCTGCGCCGTGCCTCGGCATCCAGAAGATGCAGCACGTATTCGGCGGCGAGGAACTCGTCGTCGAAGGGAGGCTCTGCCTGAGGGGTATCGGTGCCGCTCATCGGGTCAGACATTCTTTCAGTTTCTGGAGGCTGCGACGCAGCCAGGTACGCATCGTATTCAGCGGAACGCCGTGACGTTCCGCCAGGGTCTGGTAATTGTCTCCTTCCAGATAGGCGCCGCGCACGGCCTCTGCACGGTCCTGCGGCAATTCCTCCATGCAGGCGTTCATGCGGGCCTGCTCGGACCGGGCAATGGTAGTGGCTTCGGGGCCGGGGTTACTGTCCGGCACCTGCTCCAGCAGATCGCCGCCGTCGCCCTGACCGGACATCCGCGCCTGACGGGACCGCAGCCGGTCAATCGACAGGTTTCGGGCGATGGTGATCAGCCAGGTCATCGGACTGTGCCCAGTCACCGCATAACTATCCGCCTTGGCCCAGATCCGCAAAAAGACCTCTTGCAGGGTATCTTCGGCCTCGCCGCGGTTTTTCAGCACCCGCAGGCAGACGCCGAACAGCTTGGCACTGGTCGCATCATAGAGCGCTGCGAAAGCACGCCGGTCGCGCAGGGCGATTCGTGCGATCATCGTCTCGATCTCTGCTGGTGTTGTCATATCTGCCCGGCCCTGATTTCCCATCTAGGTAGACAGGTCGTGCAGAAAGTCAAAACACCCGGCGCAGAACGCCGGGTGCCCTGCCTCTGCTCTTAGTCTTGCAACCAAGAAGGAGGCATCTGGCCAGCGGTCAGCCAAAGTCTGTTTTACTTGGCGGTGATGACGGTCATCACCAGGTTGCCGTCCATCTTGACCGGGCCGTCTTCCTTGGCGCCAAGCGTGTATTCGAACATGCCGGTCTTCATGCCGCCGTCCTCGCCGTGGACCATCAGCATCAGCATGTCGCCTGCCGCGACCTCTTCGGTCAGGATGGCGGCGACATCGGCGGTTTCACCTTTGCGCAGCGGCGCGTGCCCCACAACCGGGCCCGGCTTCATGTCGGCATTGGTGCGGTGCACCACCAGCCAGCCGTTCGCGGGCGCCACAACCTGGCTGGCACTGACCATGCCGTTTGCAACCGACTGATCCTCGGCCATGACCATGGGCTTCATATGGCCACCGGCGAGCACCGGGGCGGACAGGGCGGCAGTGGTTACCAGAGCGGCAGACAGAATAACGGATTTCATTGTGAAACTCCTTCCAAGAGATGTGTTTCAAGCGTTCGAATTGGCGAACCAATGTCGGTTCACCCCGAAATCACGCAGCAGCCGCGAAAAAGTTTCAGCGCGCCCCAGATTTTTTTCACATTGTATTGTCCCGCTGGCGATCTAGGGTGGCGGCAAACCTTGGGAGGTCCATCATGAAACTCTTTCACTCGCCCGCCTCGCCCTTTGTGCGCAAAGTCATGGTGCTGCTGCATGAAACCGAGCAGCTGGAGGATGTGGACATTGTCGATGTGCACACCACGGCCATCGCCCCCAGCGACGATCTGAAGGCCAGCAACCCGCTGGCCAAGATCCCGGCGCTGACCCGGGCCAGCGGGCCAACCCTTTATGACAGCCGGGTGATCTGCGCCTATCTGGACCATCGCGCGGGCAGCAATCTTTATGCGCGTTCCTGGGATACCAAGGTGCTGGAGGCGACCGCGGATGGCATGATGGATGCAGCGGTCCTGATGACCTATGAACGGCGTCTGCGTCCCGAAGGCATGGTCTGGGAAGACTGGATCGAAGCTCAGCTAGGCAAAGTGCTGGGTGCCTGCTCGGCGCTCAACAGTCGCTGGATGGCGCATCTGAAAGGACCGCTGGACATGGGGCAGATCGCCGTCGCCTGCGCCCTCGCCTATCTCGATTTCCGCCACCCGACCTCGAACTGGCGCCACGGCAACGAGGCGCTGGCGGACTGGTTCGCGGAATTCGAATCGCGTCCCTCGATGCAGGCCACCCAGCCGCCAGCCGCCTGAACCGCAGCCTGCGACCGGGGATGGGCCTGTCAAAACAACAGTGGCTTTTGTGACAGTCTGTAAAAAGAAACTGCCCACGCGACACAACGGCGCGTATATCACGGCTGGACGAAAGGGCTTCTCCCCGCTAGATACGCGCGATAAGGCACTGCGGGTTTCTTGCAGTGTATGCGCATGTTTGCCCTAAACGGGCGCTGGAATTGGAGAAAACCTCGTGTCCCACGCAGAAGACAACGAAGGAACCCGGAGAGATTTCCTCTACTACGCCACTGCCGGCGCCGGGGCAGTCACCGCAGGTGCCGCAGTCTGGCCCCTGGTCAATCAGATGAACCCCTCTGCTGACGTCAAGGCGCTGTCCTCGATCATGGTGGACATCAGCGGCGTGGAAGTGGGAACACAGATTTCCGTAATGTTCCTTGGTAAGCCGGTGTTCATCCGCCGCCGGACCCAGGCCGAAATCGACGAAGCCCGGGCGGTTGAACTGTCCGCGCTGATCGATCCGGCCTCGGAAAACCCGAACAAGCCGGGCACCGACGCATCGGACGAGAACCGCACCATGGACGAAGCCGGCGAATGGCTGGTCATGATGGGTGTCTGTACCCACCTCGGCTGTGTGCCGCTGGGCGATGGCGCTGGTGACTTCAACGGCTGGTTCTGCCCCTGCCACGGTTCGCACTACGACACCGCAGGCCGGATCCGCAAAGGCCCCGCCCCGCAGAACCTGCACGTACCGGTCGCCGAGTTCCACGACGACACAACCATCAAGCTGGGATAAGGAGACGCCACATGTCCGGTATTCCGCACGACCATTACGAACCGAAGACTGGCGCAGAGAAGTGGCTGCACAGCCGCCTGCCCATCGTCGGTCTGATCTACGACACAATCATGATCCCCACCCCCAAGAACCTGAACTGGTGGTGGATCTGGGGCATCGTTCTGGCCTTCTGCCTGGCGCTGCAAATCGCCACCGGCATCGTGCTGGTGATGCATTACACTCCGCATGCTGATCTGGCCTTTGCCAGCGTTGAGCACATCATGCGTGACGTGAACGGCGGCTTTATGCTGCGCTACCTGCACGCAAACGGCGCCTCGCTGTTCTTCATCGCGGTCTACATCCACATCTTCCGCGGCCTGTTCTACGGCTCCTACAAGGCGCCCCGCGAAATCACCTGGATCATCGGCATGCTGATCTTCCTGATGATGATGGGCACCGGTTTCATGGGCTACGTTCTGCCCTGGGGTCAGATGTCCTTCTGGGGCGCGACCGTGATCACCGGCCTATTCGGCGCCATTCCGTTCATCGGTGAGCCGATCCAGACCTGGCTGCTGGGCGGACCCGCTGTTGGCAACGCGACGCTGAACCGCTTCTTCTCGCTGCACTACCTGCTGCCCTTCGTGATTGCTGGCCTCGTGATCGTCCACATCTGGGCCTTCCACACCACCGGCAACAACAACCCGACCGGTGTTGATGTCCGTAAAGGTTCCAAGGAAGAAGCCGAAAAAGACACCCTGCCGTTCTGGCCCTACTTCGTGATCAAGGATTTCCTGGGTCTGGCCATCGTTCTGGTGATCTTCTGGGCCGTCGTCGGTTTCATGCCGAACTACCTGGGTCACCCCGATAACTACATCGAAGCCAACCCGCTGGCGACGCCTGCACACATCGTTCCCGAATGGTACTTCCTGCCGTTCTACGCGATCCTGCGTGCCTTCACCTCCGAAGTCTGGGTGGTTCAGATCGCCTCCTTCATCACCGGCGGTATCGTCGATGCGAAGTTCTTCGGCGTGCTGGCCATGTTCGGTGCCATCGCGGTGATGGCTCTGGCGCCCTGGCTGGACACCAGCCGCGTGCGTTCGGGTCGCTACCGTCCGATGTTCAAGTGGTGGTTCTACCTGCTGATCATCGACTTCTTTGCCCTGATGTGGCTGGGTGCGATGCCCGCAGAAGAGCCCTATGCATCGTTCTCGCTGATCGCATCGGCCTACTGGTTCGGCTACTTCCTGGTGATCCTGCCGCTGCTGGGTGTCATCGAGAAGCCAACCGCAATGCCGGCCACCATCGAAGAGGATTTCGACGCCCACTATGGCAAGAAATCCGGCGAAGCCACTCCTGCCGAGTAATCTAGAAGGACAGCTACCCATGTTGAAGAAACTCGCAACCGGTGCCGCCTTCGCTCTGGCGCTCATTCCTGCCGCAGGTTTTGCGGCAGGCGGAAGCGGCCACGTGGAGGACTTCCAGTTCTCTTTCGAGGGCCCCTTTGGCACCTATGACCAGAACCAGCTGCAACGCGGTCTGCAGATCTACACCGAGGTCTGCTCGGCCTGTCACGGTCTGAAGTTCGTGCCGCTGCGCACCCTGTCCGACGAAGGCGGCCCCGGCCTGCCCGAGGATCAGGTCCGCGCCTACGCCGCTGAAAACTTCGAAGTGTTCGATGCCGAGCTGGACGATTTCCGCCCCGCAAAACCGGTTGATCACTTCCCGGCGAACACCTCGCTCGGCGCCCCCGACCTCAGCCTGATGGCCAAGGCGCGCGCCGGTTTCCACGGTCCCTACGGATCGGGTCTGAACCAGCTGTTCAAAGGCATGGGCGGTGCCGAATACATCGCATCGCTGCTGGACGGTTACACCGGTGAGACCAAGGAAGAAGCAGGCACCACCTTCTACGGCAACACCGCCTTCCCCGGCGGCTGGATCTCGATGGCGCCGCCGCTGTCGGATGAGCAGGTGGAATTCGCTGACGGTCACGCCAACGACGTGCACCACATGGCGCAGGACGTCGCGGCCTTCCTGATGTGGACCGCAGAGCCCAAAATGATGGCCCGTCAGACCGCCGGTTTCGTCGGCGTGCTGATCCTGACCGTGCTGTCGGTGCTTCTGTACCTGACCAACAAACGCCTCTGGGCGCCGCACAAGGGCAAGAAGACCTCCTAAACCGGGTCTTCCCCTGATGCAGAAACAGAAAACCCCCGCCAGTGGCGGGGGTTTTTCTTTGTGGTTGCAGCATCGGCCATGCCCTCTAGGGTCTGTCCATGACCAGATACACCGGAAAATGCCTCTGCGGCGCCGTCACCTATGTAGCAACAGGGCAACCGCGCGTTGTCGCGCAATGCCATTGCGAGGAATGCCGAAGGATCAGCGGGACAGGTCACACAGTCGGCGCCATGTTCCCGATAGAGGCGGTCACCATCAGCGGTGAGGTCAGCACCTTCAGATACCCGTCCGCAAAGGCCTCAGAGGTTACCAAGGCGTTCTGCGGCACTTGTGGATGCCCGATCTACGGACAGAACACCCGCACCCCCGATCACCTGACCCTGTCGCTTGGCACGATGGACGATGCGGAGGGTCTGGAGATCGAAGTCGTCGTATTTGCACGCGACCGGCCGCATTGGGACCAACTCGGCCCTGACGTGCTCTCCTTTGCAGGCCAACCCGACTGGACGCCAAAGGACTGATCCCCGCGCAAAGGGGCGCAGGGAGGGCCGATTATTCAGGCAGTCAGCTGGCCCTTGGAGGCGCCTGTGATCACCGCAGTCACGATCTGCCCCTCATCCTGCGCCGCTTCGAAGGTCACCTCAGTGAACTGCTCTGTGCGGCCCATATGGGGGTTTTCCATCAGGATCCGATGCGTGCGCCCTACCTGCGCAGCAAGGTGTTTCTGAACCTGCGCATCGCCTGCGGCGCGCAGACGGGCAGCGCGTTCCTTGATCACCTTGCCATCCACCTGCTTCGGGATTTTCGCCGCAGGCGTGCCTTCCCGTTTCGAGTAGGGAAAGACGTGCAGCCAGGTCAGATCGCAATCCGTCACCAGCTTCAGCGAGTTTTCGAAATGCGCCTCACTCTCGGTCGGAAAACCGGCAATGATATCGGCACCAAAGGTCATGTCGGGGCGCAGTTTGCGCGCCTCCTCAGCAAACCGGATGGCATCGTCGCGCAGATGGCGCCGGGCCATGCGTTTCAGAATCATGTCGTCGCCATGCTGCAGGCTCAGGTGCAGATGCGGCATCAGGCGCGGCTCGGTGGCGATGGCCTGCATCAGGTTCTCGTCCACCTCGATCGAATCGATGGATGAAATGCGCAGACGCGGCAGATCCGGCACCAGTTTCAGGATCCGCATCACCAGATCGCCCAGTTTCGGCTCAGCAGGCAGATCCGCCCCCCAAGAGGTCAGATCCACCCCGGTCAGCACCACCTCGTTATAGCCCTTGTCCACCAGCCGCTTGATCTGATCCACCACCACACCGGCAGGGACCGAGCGGGAATTGCCGCGGCCATAGGGGATGATGCAGAAGGTGCAGCGGTGATCGCAGCCGTTCTGAACCTGAACATAGGCGCGGGAGCGGGTGCCGAATCCATCGATCAGGTGGCCTGCGGTTTCGGTAACCGACATGATGTCATCGACCTGAACCTTCTCGGTCTCGCCAATGAAATCAGGCCCCTTTGCGATCTCAGCCCAGGTATCCGGTTGCATTTTCTCGGTATTGCCGATGACGCGGGTAACCTCTTCCATCGCGGCAAAGGTCTCGGGCTCGGTCTGGGCGGCGCAGCCGGTGACGATGATCGGCGCCTCCGGGTTTTCCCGGCGCAGGCGACGGATTTCCTGGCGCGCCTTGCGCACCGCCTCGGCCGTCACCGCGCAGGTGTTCACCACCACGGCATCCTCCAGCCCCGCCGCGCGGGACAGTTCCTTCATCGCCTCGGTTTCATAGGCGTTGAGGCGGCAGCCAAGCGTGGTGAACTTGGGCGCTGTCATCGCAGCGAATCCAGAAATTCAGCGGTGAGGGTGCCGCTGAAGACATGCATTGTCGGGCCGGTCATCCAGACACCATCCTCGCGCCAGTCGATCCACAGGGTGCCCCCATCCAGGTCAATGCGCACCCGGCGCCCTGTGAGCCCCCTGCGAGCCGCTGCAACCGCTGTGGCGCAGGAGGAGGAGCCAGAGGCCAGAGTCACGCCCACACCGCGCTCCCACACCCGCATACGGATATGATCGGGGCCGACAATATGGGCCACCTGCACGTTGGTACGTTCAGGATAGAGCGGATGATGCTCATAACGCGGGCCGAACTCCGCCAGCGGGATGAGATCGGCGTCCTCGACAAAGAAGGTACAATGGGGATTGCCCATACCAGTGGCCGTCGGCCCGCCCTCGATCGGCAGCTCCAGCGTGTCCATCTCCTCGGCCAGCGGAATTTCCTGCCAGTCCAGCTGCGGCTGGCCCATATTGACCGAAGTCAGGCCCTCGCCCGCATCGCGCGCATACAGATCACCGCGGTCGGTGGTCAGGTGCAGCGCATCCTTGCCGGTCTCAAGCATCAGGTGGCGGGCAATGCACCGGGTGGCATTGCCACAGGCCGCCGAGGTCGAGCCATCCGCATTGTAGAAGGTCAGATGCGCATCGCCTGCACCGTTTGAGATCACAGCGAGTTGATCGAACCCCACACCGAACTGTCGGTGTGCGATTCCCTGCGCCAGCGCGGGCGTGATCGCGATATCCTGCACACGCGCATCCACAACGACAAAGTCGTTGCCCAGCCCGTGCATCTTCATGAAGGGGAAACCGATGTTTTCTGTCATGCTCATGGCGGGCATATAGACCCCGCGCAAAGATGAATCCAGCCTTGTGCCAATAAACTTGAAAAAAGGGGTTGACCCCCCGCCGTACTCCCCCTAGATACGCCGCCTATCGGGACAGCATGGATGACCAAGCCAAGCGACACCGACGCGAATTAAGCGCTTGATCCTTCGGGAGTATTTCGCTTAGACAGCATAAAGATAGTGGGCCGTTAGCTCAGTTGGTAGAGCAACTGACTTTTAATCAGTGGGTCGCAGGTTCGAATCCTGCACGGCTCACCACTTTCTTCAAGACACTCAAATCACTGATCACACACCGATAGATACATCGGTGCGAATGCTCCGGTTTTCTCGGACGCAAACCATCCCTGAACGACAACCACGCCTGCGCACGCTTGCCGCAACTGCCCAATCCAGACGCAGAAGTTCGGCGTGATTCCCTCTTCACAACCGCCCCCCCCCAACCTTCGCCCAAGGCACAAGCCATGCGGACCTCAAAGCTTTCCTTAATCCTCTTGTGGCAGGATTCGGGCACAAAAAGTGACTAGAAGGGTCAATCTGAATGACGAAGGCTTCAATTTCCTCCTGCCCGGTTTGCGAGAATGCACTTGGGAATCTGACGCTTGAGCGCCGCCCGCAGGTCCCCTCACTTCAGAATGTCGCTCTGGAAACCCCGGATGCCGCGCGAACATTTCCGACCGGGGCGCTGCATATCCTGCGGTGCGCTGCCTGTGGTTTCGTCTGGAACGATGAGTTTGACCCGTCCCATATTTCCTATGATGCCGGATACAACAACGACGTCACCGCATCACCCTATTACCTGGCCCACCTTGATGCCATGGCCGACCGAATTCTCGCGTCGGTGCCCGAAGATCAGCCCATTCACTATGTTGAAATCGGCTGTGGCGAGGGCGATTTCATGGCCCTGCTTCACGCGCGTGGAAAAGGCCGTGTTGCCTCGCTGACCGGATTTGACCCTTCGTTCACAGGCGATGACAACCTGCCTGACGGCGCCGTGGTCCACCGGGTCATGTTCACCCCCGATCAGATCAATAAAATTCCCGCAGAGGCCAATGTCATCTGCTCACGCCACACGATCGAGCATATCAACGATGTTCAGGCCTTTGCCGAGGCGCTGGCAGCGTCAATGACGCCGGAGCGGAGCCTTTTCCTGGAAACGCCGGACGCCGATTGGATTCTGCGCAACCTGGCCTTTCAGGACTTCTTCTACGAGCATTGCTCAATCTACACGCCAAGATCCGTTGCAACGCTTCTGGCCCGCCATGGCCTGGCCTGTGAGGTCGTGCCCGTCTATGATGAACAGTACATGTGGATCTCGGCCAGGATGATGCCGTCACAGGAGGCATCCGACCCCACCCTGCCGGCAATCGACGATGCCGCAGCCAAACGATATGTATCCGAGACCAATCAAATCAGGTCTCAGTGGCAAGGCTATCTTGAGACCCGGCACAAGGTGGGGCCCATCGCGCTTTGGGGTGCGGCTTCCAAGGGCGTGACCTTTTCCCTGCTTTTCAACAGCGCAGAGGACGCGCCGATTGACTTCGCCATTGATCTCAACACTGCAAAGCAAGGCTGTTTCATGCCGATAACCGCCACTCCGATCCTCCCGCCCGAAGCGGCGCGCGATCAGGGAGTGCGGACCATCATTATCATGAACCCCAATTACGAGGCCGAGATTCGCCAGCACATCAGCGACCTGGGCTATGGCGACGTGGAAATCACAGTTCTCAATCACTAGCGGCAGATCCCAAAGGCGTATTCCCAGCATCGGGCGCGGCGTGAGCGCGATCACGCCGCGGGCCTGCCGCTGCGTCCGGCGTTTTCAGCTCTCCCTTTTTCAACGAGGCGTCCGTGCGTTGCCCGCTGAAAAACAACCCTTTCTGCCACCCGCCAAAGCTGAGCGCGCCCGCTGCGCCTGAACCTTCGGCACACCCCTTCCTTCCCGCCTGCCTAAATTTTCGTCAGATTTTCCCGGTGGTCCGCCTGGATGATATCGAGGGCGTTGACAGCTGCCCAATTTGAACCAATAGTGAATTGGTACAAATGATCCAGACCAATCCAAAGGCCGGGGAGGCCGCATATGCCAACAGGGCAGATTCAGACAGATGCAGAACCGGCGGATATTCTGCGCCTCGAAGACTTTACACTGCGGTTTCGTGGCCAGGAGAAGGCCACCGTCAACGGTATGAGCCTGAAAGTCTCCCCCGGTGAAATCCTGTGTATCGTCGGCGAATCGGGTTGCGGCAAAAGCGTAACCGCAATGTCGATCATGGGGTTATTGCCCAAAGGATCCTCAGAAGTTCTGTCCGGAAATCTCGATTTCCTTGGGAAATCCTACGATCTGCGTCAGGAAAACCTGCCCGCCGATCAACGTGGCAATCAGATCGCGATGATCTTTCAGGAACCGATGACCTCGCTCAACCCGTCCTTCACGGTTGGTGACCAGATCGCAGAAACCGTGCTGCAGCATCAGGGTGGTACCCGGGCCGAGGCAATGGAACGCGCCCATCAGATGCTGGAGAAGGTCGGCATTCCCGCGCCACGTCAACGGCTTGGCGAATATCCGTACCAATTGTCCGGTGGTATGCGTCAGCGGGTGATGATCGCCATGGCGCTGGCCAATGATCCGCAGCTGCTGATCGCCGATGAACCCACCACCGCGCTGGATGTGACCATTCAGGCGCAGATCCTTGATCTGATCTGCGATCTGCGCCGCGACACCGGCATGGGCACCATCATGATCACCCATGATCTGGGGGTCGTTGGCGAAGTGGCCGATAGCGTTGCCGTCATGTACGGCGGGGAAGTGGTCGAACAGGGCTCCACCAAGGAAATTTTCGCCAATCCCCAGCATCCCTATACCATCGGCCTGATGAGCGCGATGCCGCGCCTTGATCGCCCCGGCGAACGTCTGGCCACGGTACCCGGTTCGGTTCCGGCGATCCGCAACATGCCCGAAGGCTGCCGGTTCCGCTCGCGCTGCGCCTTTGCCGCTGCCGCCTGCAGCACGCGGCCCGATCTCCGAACGCTTGCAGACGATCACAGCGTCGCCTGCCATTTCGCCCCTCTGGAAACCCATGTGGCGGTGCAGGCATGAGCAGCAAGGACATGATTCTCCGCACCGACGCGCTGACCAAACATTTCGGCGGCGGCGGTTTTCTGAAAAAATCCCCCGTGGTGCAGGCAGTCGACGGGATCTCGCTTGAGGTGAAACGCGGCGAGACCTTTGCCATCGTCGGCGAATCCGGTTGCGGCAAATCCACCCTCGCGCGGCTGCTGATGCGGCTGCTGGAGCCCACGTCGGGGGAGGTCGTCTTTGACGGCAAGGATATCAGCCATGCCGCCGGACCGGATCTGACCCGGCTGCGCCGCGATATGCAGTTCATCTTTCAGGATCCGTTTTCCTCGCTCAACCCGCGCATGACCGTGGGCAAGCTGATCGCGGAACCGCTGGAGGTCCACGCCCCCGAGCTGAGCGCCGCCGAACGCCACGCCAAGGTGGCCGACATCATGCAGAAGGTCGGCCTGCCCGCAGAACACGCGGGCCGCTATCCGCATGAATTCTCCGGCGGGCAGCGGCAGCGGATCGGTATTGCCCGCGCCCTGATCACCGGGCCGAAACTGGTCATCGGAGACGAGCCGGTCTCGGCGCTGGATGTCTCGGTACAGGCGCAGGTGATCAACCTTCTGGGTGATCTCAGCCGCGAACTGGGGGTAACGCTGGTCGTCATTGCCCATGATCTGGGCGTGATCCGCCACATGAGCGACCGTGTCGCC
The DNA here is from genome assembly GCF_041300735.1 of Phaeobacter sp. SYSU ZJ3003. Lineage (NCBI taxonomy): Bacteria > Pseudomonadati > Pseudomonadota > Alphaproteobacteria > Rhodobacterales > Roseobacteraceae > Phaeobacter > Phaeobacter sp. SYSU ZJ3003. The sequence goes on from NZ_PXNU01000002.1 coordinate 186,524, forward strand.
GTCATGTATCTGGGCCGTATCGTGGAAATGGGCACCGCCGAAGAGGTCTTCAGCGCCCCGCGCCATCCTTACACCCAGGCTTTGCTGGCCTCGATCCCGGCGCCCCGCGCGGAGGGCGAGGACCGCATCACGACGCTGACTGGCGAGATGCCCAGCCCCGCTGCACCGCCGCCCGGCTGCCGGTTTCACACCCGCTGCCCCTTTGCGCGGCCGGATTGCAAAACCACGGTGCCGGATCTTTCGACTGTTGAGGGCGCATCACATCAGGTGGCCTGCCACCACTGGCAGGAGATCGACGCTCCGGCCGGTGCGCCGCAGCAGGCCCCCCATTCCGCTGCTGCCGAAGAACGGTTTGCCCTGTACCGCGCCGCCATCGAAGGCGCCAAGGTCACCCCGCTGACGCCGGAATAATCCCATCAGAACACCCCCAGAACCAACCGTAACCAAAAGCAAGACCCGACAGAGAGGACCAAGACGATGAAACACTTGAAACCCACCCTGATGGCTGCCCTTCTCGGCGCCACCGCATTGGGGATGATGACCACCGGCGCCAGCGCCAAGGATCTGCGCATCGGCCTGCAATCGGACGCCGACGTGCTCGACCCGGATCAGTCGCGCACCTTCGTGGGCCGCATCGTCTATGCCTCGCTCTGCGACAAGCTGGTCGACATCACCCCGGATCTGGAAATCATCCCGCAGCTGGCCACCGCATGGCAGGTGTCCGAGGATGGCATGACCGTCACCATGCAGCTGCGCGAAGGCGTGGTATTCCACGATGGCACCCCCTTCAACGCCGAGGCCGTGGCCGCGAATATCGAACGCTCCAAAACCCTCGATGAATCGCGCCGCAAGTCCGAGCTGTCCTCCATCACCTCGACCGAAGTGACCGGCGAGTATGAGATCAAGCTGAACCTCAAAGGCCCCGACGCGACGCTTCTGGCGCAGCTGGCCGACCGTGCTGGCATGATGATGTCGCCCACCGCCGCCGCCGCAGCGGGCGTGGATTTCGGCCTCAACCCGGTCTGCTCCGGCCCGTTCAGCTTTGAAGAGCGTGTCGCCCAGGACAAAATCGTCCTGAAGCGCTTCCCGGACTACTGGAACGCCGACAAGATTGCCTTTGACAGCGTGACCTTCCTGCCGATCCCGGACACCACCGTGCGTCTGGCCAACCTGCAGTCGGGTGATATCGACATGCTGGAGCGTCTGGCCGCCACCGACCTGGCACAGGCCAATGCAGATGCGAATATCGCCGTCGCCGACGCGGTTTCGCTGGGCTATCAGGGCATCACCTTCAACCTGAACAACGGTGAAAAGGGCGACAACCCCTGGGGCAACGACGCGCGCCTGCGTCAGGCGTTCAGCTATGCCATCGACCGCAACGCGATCAACCAGGTGGTCTTTGAAGGCGCCTTTGCCGCTGGCAACCAGCCCTATCCGCCGACCTCGCCCTGGTATGACGCCGATTACCCGGTTCCGGGCCGCGATGTGGCCAAGGCCAAGGAACTGCTGGCCGAAGCCGGGTATCCCGATGGTCTGGAGCTGGAAGTACAGGTCCCCAACACCACCGTTCCGCTGCAGCTGATGCAGGTGGTTCAGGCCATGGCCGCCGAAGCAGGCATCGACGTGAAGATCGTCTCGAAAGAGTTCGCCACCCTGCTGGCCGATCAATCCGCCGGTGACTACACCGCCAGCCAGATCGGCTGGTCCGGCCGGGTCGATCCCGATGGCAACATCCACCAGTTCATGACCACGAACGGTGGCCTCAACGACAGCAAATACTCGAACCCTGCCGTGGATGAGGCGCTGAACGCGGCCCGCGTTGCCGCCAGCACCGAGGCCCGCAAGGCGTCCTATGATGCCGCACGCGACGTGCTGGTCGAGGAATCGCCGATTGTCTACCTCTACCATCAGACCTGGATCTGGGCGCATAACACCAATCTGGAAGGCTTCACCGCCTATCCGGACGGGATGATCCGCCTCGAAGGCGTCACCTGGAACGAGTGATACCCACCCTGCGCCGCCCCGCCCTGCGCGCGGGCGGCGCAGATCTTCTGGCCCCTCGGGGTCGCAGCCAATCCGTCAGGTCTGCCCGATGTTCCTGTTCCTCATGCGCCGCATCCTGATTGCGGTGCCCACGATCATACTGATCTCGATCTTTGTCTTCGCCCTGCAAAAGCTGCTGCCGGGGGATCCGCTTCTGGTGCTCGCCGGAGAAGAGCGCGACCCCGAGGTGCTGGAACTGCTGCGCGAGAAATACCGCCTGAACGATCCCATCATCGTGCAGTATTTCACATGGATCACCAATGCCCTGCAGGGAGACCTCGGGATTTCGCTGCGTACCAACCAGCCGGTCACCGAGCTGATGATGCAGAAACTGCCGGTGACGCTGCAACTGGCGGCGATGTCGATGATCTTTGCCCTGACTATCGGCGTGCCTGCGGGCATCCTGTCGGCCTACCGCAAGGGTACGCTGACCGATTACCTGGCCAATGTGGTTGCCCTTTCGGGTCTGTCGATCCCCAACTTCTGGCTTGGCATCATGCTGATCCTGCTGGTGTCGGTGAAATGGCAGCTGCTGCCCGCATCCGGCTATGTGCCCCTGTCCGAGGATTTCGCGCAGTCGATCCGCACCATGTTGATGCCTGCCTTCGTGCTGGGCACCGCCCTTGCCGCCACGATGATGCGGCACACCCGCTCGGCCATGCTGGGCGTGCTCAGCGCCGATTACGTCCGCACCGCCCGTGCCAAGGGGCTGACCGAACGCCGAGTGGTCCTGAAACACGCCTTCCGCAACGCGCTGACCCCGATTGTCACCCTGACCGCGCTGCTGTTCGGCGAATTGGTGGCTGGCGCCGTCCTGACCGAGCAGATCTTCACCATTCCCGGCTTTGGGAAGATGGTCGTCGATGCGGTGTTCAACCGCGACTATGCGGTGGTGCAGGGTATCGTTCTGGTGACCGCGGTCGGCTTTATCTTTATGAACCTTCTGGCCGATGCGCTGTATTTCATCCTCAATCCACGGCTGAGAGGGCAATAAGATGACCGAAGCAACAGCCCCCTTCACCCCCGAGCAGGATGCAATCAGCGACGGCAAGAACCGCGTCTGGAAGAAGTTCCGCTCTCACCGCAGCGCCTTGTTCGGCGGCATTCTGGTGGCCTTCTTCGTGGCGATTGCCCTCTTGGCCCCCGTGCTGCCGATCCCTGATCCCGCCGCCACCGACTGGGGCGCCGTGCGCAAGGCGCCCTCGGCCGCCCATTGGATGGGCACGGATGAGATTGGCCGCGATGTGCTGTCCCGCCTGATCTGGGGGGCGCAGGCCTCGCTTCTGGCCGGTGTGGTCTCGGTCGGGATTGCCCTCGCCCTTGGCGTGCCACTCGGCATTCTGGCCGGCTATTTCGGCGGCTGGACCGATGCGGTGATCTCGCGCTGCACCGAAGCCCTGCTGGCGGCACCCTTCCTGATCCTGGCGATTGCGCTGGCGGCCTTTCTTGGTCCGTCGCTGACAAATGCGATGATCGCCATCGGGATCTCGGCCACGCCGATCTTCATCCGCCTGACCCGCGGGCAGGTGCTGACCGTGCGCTCCGAAGACTACGTGGACAGCGCCCTGGCCATCGGCCTGCCGACGCCCAAGATCCTGCGCCGCTATATCCTGCCCAACGTGCTGCCGCCGATCCTGGTGCAGGCAACCCTGACCATTGCCACGGCGATCATCGCCGAGGCCTCTCTGTCCTTCCTCGGCCTTGGCCAGCAGGCGCCCGCGCCCAGCTGGGGATCGATGCTGAACACAGCGAAGAATTTCCTCAATCAAGCCCCCTGGATGGCCATGTGGCCGGGCATCTCGATTTTTCTCGTGGTGCTGGGCTTCAACCTTCTTGGCGATGGTCTGCGCGATGCGCTGGACCCCCGCGAGCACTAGACCAAACGGAGACATAGATGTCCGATTTTACAACACGGCCCGAAATCCGGGGCACCTTCGGGGTCGCAACCTCGACCCATTGGATTGCCTCGACCGTCGGCATGAGCATTCTGGAAAAGGGCGGCAACGCATTTGACGCCGCCGTCGCAACCGCGCTGGTCCTGCAGGTGGTCGAACCACATCTGAACGGTCCGGCCGGCGATATGCCCGCGATCTTCCACAAGGCGGAAACCGGCGAAACCAAGGTGGTCTGTGCACAGGGCGTGGCGCCCAAGGCGGCGACCATCGAAGCCTACACCGAACAGGGGCTGACCCTGATCCCCGGCTCGGGTCTGCTCGCAACCGTTGTTCCCGGCGCCTTTGACGGCTGGATGATGATGCTGCGCGACCACGGCACCATGTCCCTGCGCGAGGTGCTGGAGCCGGTGATCGGCTATGCTCGCGATGGCCATCCGGTGCTGCCGCGAGTCGCCAATACCATTGCCGGTCTGCAGGAATTCTTTGAAACGGAATGGCCAACCTCGGCTGCTGTCTGGGCCCCGGGTGGCGAAGCGCCGAAACCCAACGCCCTGTTCAAGAATCCAGATCTGGCGCGCACCTATGAACGTCTGGCCGAAGCGGGCGAAGCCGCAGGTGAGGACCGTGTCGCCCAGATCGACGCCGCCCGCGCCGAATGGCGCGAAGGTTTCGTGGCCGAGGCGATCTTTGACTATCTGAAAGACGCCCATGTGATGGATGTCTCGGACGAGAAACACAGCGCGGTGCTGGCGCCCGACGACCTGAAGGACTGGCGTGCCACCTATGAGGACACCCTGTCTTACGAATACGAAGGCTGGACGGTGCACAAGACCCACGCCTGGAGCCAGGGACCGGTGCTGCTGCAGGGCCTTGCCATCCTCAAGGGCTTTGACCTTGGCGCGATGGATCCCTTCGGCGCCGAGTTCGTGCACACCGTGACCGAAGCGATGAAGCTCGCCTATGCCGACCGCGAGGCCTATTACGGCGATCCCGCCCAGTCCGAGATCCCGATGGAGTACCTCCTCAGCGAGGAATACAACGCCGAGCGCCGCAAGCTGATCACCGACAAGGCCTCGACCGAGCAGCGCCCGGGCCGGGTGCCGGGCTTCGAACATCTCGCCGACGCCTATATCGAGCGCGCGGCGCGGGACTTCAACGTCGGCCAGGTGGCGGCGCAGGAACCGACCATGTCGCACCTCACCGAAAAGCGCGGCGATACCGTGCATCTCGACGTGATCGACCGCTGGGGCAACATGGTCGCCGCAACCCCTTCAGGCGGCTGGCTGCAAAGCTCCCCGGTCATTCCGGGCCTCGGCTTCCCGCTCAACTCCCGCGCCCAGATGTTCTGGCTGGAGGACGGTCTGCCGACCTCGCTGGCGCCGGGCCGCCGCCCCCGCACCACCCTGACCCCCAGCTATGCGGAAAAAGACGGTGTGCAGATGGTCTTTGGCACCCCCGGCGGTGACCAGCAGGACCAGTGGCAGCTGATCTGGTTCCTGCGTTTCGTGCATTTCGGCATGGAGCTGCAGCAATGCATGGATGCGCCGCTGTTCCATTCCATGCACTTCCAGGGATCCTTCTTCCCGCGCGAAGTGCGCACCGCCGAAATGATGGTCGAGCCGAACTTTGGCGAGGCGGTGATCGCCGATCTGCGCGCCCGGGGTCACAACGTCGTGGTGGCGGATCCCTGGACCGTCGGTCGCCTGACCGCTGCCCTGCGCGAGCCGGACGGCATGCTGCGCGCGGCGGCGACCCCGCGCCTGATGCAGGCCTATGCGGTCGGCCGATGACCTGGTCGCTGATTGCCAAGAACCCCGAGGATGGCGCGATCGCTGTGATCGTCGCCTCCCGGTTCTTCGCCTGCGGCGCGGTGGTGCCCTTTGTCGGGCCGACTGTCGCCGTGGCGTCGCAGGCCTTCTGCAATCCGGTCTGGGGCACCGAGGGACGCAGGCGCATGGCCGCCGGTGAAAGCGCCCAGGCGGTGCTCGCCGATTTCGCCCTTCGCGATCAGGGGCAGGCGATCCGCCAGGCCCATATGATGGATGCCGAAGGTCGCTTTGTCGCCCATACCGGCGCCGATTGCGTCGACTGGGCCGGGCACCTCTTGGCCGAGGATCATTCGGTGGCGGGCAATATGCTGACCGGCCCCGAGGTGATCGAGGCAACCTCGGCGGCCTACAAGGACAACGCGGATCTGCCCTTTGCCGAGCGTCTGATCGTGGCCATGCAAGCCGGAGAGGCCGCAGGTGGCGACAAACGGGGCCGTCAGGCCGCCGGACTGGTGATCCATCGCGGACAAGAGCATGCCTGGCTCGACATCCGGGCCGATGACCACGCGGACCCCCTGGGTGAATTGGCCCGCCTCTGGGAGGTCGCGCAGGAACGCTATGTGCATTTCTCCAAGGGCATGCCCACGGCCGAGCGGTTCTCTGGCCTGCCCACCCGCGAAGGCATCGACGCCGATATCGCCGCGGCAGAGGCCCGCCGCATCGCAGAAGGACGCCCCAGCAAATCGCAGGCCGTCGATTATTGATCAAACAGCGCCCGGTATGCCCCGGGCGCTGTTGTTTTTACCCTTTGCGCCATTTTTTGCTTCAATATGCAGACCCTGTCTGAGAAAAAGTCTGTCATGTCATCACACTCCCGCAGCTCGTCTATCGAGCCGATCAAACAAAAGGTTCTGGCCCTGATCAAATCGGGCAGCCTCGCCGCGGACGGCAAATTGCCCACCGAACGGGTGCTGTCCGAACAGTTCGACGTCAGCCGCAGGGCGGTGCGTCTGGCACTCGACAGTCTGGAAGAACAGGGGTTGGTCTGGCGCAAACAGGGCAAGGGCACCTTTGCCGGACAACCCGCCGATCCGACCGGCGACCTCGCCGCCAAGATCGCCGGGGAGACCAACGCGCTGCAGGTGATGGAAGCGCGCCTGTGTATCGAGCCGGAGCTTGCCGCGCTGTGTGCCAAACGGATGCAGCCGGACGAGCTGATGCGCCTGCGCCGTCTGGCCCAGCGGCAGTTTGAATCCAACGGTCCGGAAGCGATCGAACTTTGGGATGGCGCCTTTCACCGGCTGATCGCCCAATGCGCCCGCAACCGGCCCTTGCTGACCTCCTTTGCCCTGCTTGACCGGATCCGCGAGAACCCGGAATGGATCCGCATCCGCGCCCGCGCCCGCAGCGGCCCGTCGCTGGAAGTGTCGCATTGCGAGCACGTGACCATCATCGAGGCGATTGCCACCGGCGACAGCGATGTGGCCCGCACAGCCATGCGCGAACATCTGACCACCCGCTTTGACGCGCTGCGGAGCGAAATGGACCCCGGCGACGACAGCTGGGAGACCGAGCTGTTCGACATTGACACCGGCAAGTAACAGCGGCGCACAGATCACAACGGAACCGGCAGGAGACGCATCATGACATCCACCCTTCCCGCATCGGTGCAGAGCTGCCACTGGGGCTTTTTCGACGCGGCCCATCCGCCTGCCCTGTCCATCGACAGCGGCGAAGAGGTCATCATCGACACCGTCTCGGGCGGCCCTGACATGTTGCCCGGGGATGGTTTTCACGTGCCGCCAGAATTGCTGGAAATTCACGCCGCCGGTCTGCCGGGCATGCCGGGCCATATCCTGACCGGCCCGGTCGAGGTGCGCGGCGCCCAGCCGGGCGATGTACTGCAAGTCGATATCCTCGATATCTCGCTGCGGCAGGACTGGGGCTACAACATGATCCGGCCCTTGGCCGGGACGCTGCCGCTGGAATTTCCCAAACGCCAGCGCACCATCCTGCCGCTGGACGCCGAGCGGCAACTGGCCCGCCTGCCCTGGGGCACCGATCTGCCGCTGGCGCCGTTCTTTGGGGTCATGGGGGTGGCGCCGCCGACGGAATGGGGGCGGATCTCCACCATCGAGCCGCGTCGGCATGGCGGCAATATCGACAACAAGGAACTGATCGCGGGCACCACCCTGTACCTGCCGGTTCTGGCACCGGGCGCGCTGTTTTCCTGTGGCGACGGTCATGCCGCGCAGGGCGATGGCGAGGTCTGCGTCACCGCCATCGAAACGGCGCTGCGCGGGCATTTCCGCCTGACCCTGCGCAGGGACCTGTCGCTGGACTACCCACAAGCAGAAACGCCATCGCATCACATCACCATGGGCATGCATGCCGATCTGGATGTCTGCGCCGAAATGGCCCTGCGGGACATGATTGCCGTGACCGAGGCGCGATTGGGGATCAGCCGGGAAGACGCCTATATGCTCTGCAGCCTCGCCGCCGATCTGCGCATCACCCAGACGGTGAACCGCGAAAAAGGCGTGCATATGATGATGCCGAAAAGCCAGCTGCAACGCCCGTAACGGCGCCTGTATCCAGTCCGCCGCGCCGACACAGGACTGTCAGGCTGGATCACCCTGATCCACCGCCTCGAAGCCTGAAATGATATCCAGCAGCTCGCGGGTGATTTCCTCCTGCCGTTTCTGACGATAGGCATCCATCAGCTCTTCGCGGTGGTCGCTGATATTGCCCTCTGCCCGGCGCATGGCAGCCAGACGCGCGGCGTGTTCGCTGGCCAGGGATTCGGCAAGTGCGCGATAGATCTGCACAAAGATCCGCTGCCCGATCAGCCAGGAGAACAGCTTGGTCGGCGCCATGCGGTAGGTCGGCAGGCTGCGCGATGGCCAGGGTTTGCGGGCCAGCGCATCGAGATCCCCGCGCGGCACCGGCAGCAGCGGCCACTCGGTCGGCACCGCCAATGAAGCCCCGGCGCGGCGGTTGAACAAAAGCGAGACTGTCCCGACGCCCGCTTCGGTCCAACGGTCGATTTCCACCGCAACCGCATGTACCGTGGCGGTCAGACCGGCGGCCGATCCGGGCAGCGCAAACAGCGCATCGGGCTTGTGACCCTCTGCCTCCAGATGCGCGGCCACCCGCTGGCCCAGCACGCAGAGGCGGCAATCGCTCTCCTCCAAGAGCCGCACGACCGCGCGACCGCCGATCCTGTCGTTGAACCGCCCGCACAGCCCCCGGTCAGAGCCGATGACGATCAGCGCCGATCCCGGCGCCACCTCTGCGGGTGACCCCACCTGCGGCTGCAGAGACTGATCACGCAGCACAGCCTGCAACCCCAGATCCACCGTGCGTTCATACTGCAGCATAGCCGCAGCTGCGCGTTCGTACTGTCGGATACTGACCGAAGAGAGGCTTTTCATGGTGCGTACGATGGAATGGATCTCGGCGGTGGTGTGCATCCGCGCCGAAAGCGCCTCAAGCGTCTGCATCACCCACTCCTTCGCGCCGCGGCGAATGCGGATCGTCGGGATAGAACCCGGTCAGCGCCGCCTGCATCGCCGTGATCAGGGCCGCCCGCTGCGCCGGGTCCAGCGGCGCGCCGCCCTCGATGGCATCGCAGATCTCGGAACAGGTCCGGCGGGCGGCCCGAGCCGCATGCAGCCCCGCATCGCTGACCCTGTCAGCAGGAATGGCATCGAACAACCCTTCGGTCGCGGCCAGCAGCGCCGCGATCTGGTCCGCCACCTCAAGCAGGTGATGTTCACGCTGCTTGAGGATTTCCCGTACCCGCAGCCCCCGGTCCAGCCGCTGCCGTGTCTCGGCATCGATCTGGGTGCCAAAGCGGGCAAAGGTCTCCAGCTCTTCGAATTGCGCGTAATAGAGCCTTAAATCCCCCGCCACAGCGCGAAAGGCAGGCAATTGCGCCTTGCCGCCAACGCGGCTGACCGAGGTGCCGATGTCGATGGCCGGCAGCCTGCCCTTTTCGAACAGCGAGGGCGACAGGTAGATCTGCCCGTCCGTGATGGAAATGAGGTTGGTGGGAATAAACGCGGAAATATTCTGCGCCTGTGTTTCGATCACCGGCAGAGCAGTCAGCGAACCGCCACCGTGTTCTTCGCGCAGCGGAGTGGCGCGTTCCAGCAGCCGCGAATGAATATAGAAAATGTCACCGGGATAGGCCTCGCGGCCGGGCGGGCGGCGTAACAGAAGCGACAGCTCGCGATAGGCGCGGGCATGGCGGGTCAGATCGTCATAGACGATCAGCACATCACGCCCTTCGTCCATGAAATGTTCAGCCATGGCAGTGGCCGCATAAGGCGCGATGAACTGCAACCCCGGCGCGTCCTCTCCGCCGGCCACCACGACGATGGTCCGCTCCAGTGCGCCGCCCTTGCGCAGGCTATCGATCACCCGCGCCACCGCCGAGGCCCGCTGCCCGATGGCGCAATAGATCGAGATCACCCCGGTGTCGCGCTGGTTCAGAATGGTATCGACGGCGATGGCCGTCTTGCCGGATTGCCGATCACCGACGATCAACTCGCGCTGACCACGCCCGATGGGCACGGCGGCATCGATCGCCTTGATCCCGGTCTGCAGCGGCACGCTGACCGGGGCGCGGTGCATGATGGGCGGGGCCGCACGTTCGATGGGGGCGCGGTCGCGGCACTGCAACGATCCAGCACCATCGATGGGCTGCCCCATCGCATCGACAACCCGCCCCAGCAGCGCGGCACCAACCGGTGTGTCAACGACGCGGCGTGTGCGGTGCACCTTGTCACCGGGGCGGATGCCGACGCTGTCACCCAGTACAATTACCCCGATGCGGTCGGTGGCCAGGCTGGAGGCGATACCAGTCTGCCCACCGGCAAAGACCACCAGCTCATCCGCCCTGAGGTCGGGAAACCCGGCGATCCGCGCAATGCCATTGCCAACAGAAAGCACCCGGGCAACATCGGTGATTTCGGCCACCGGGGCGGTTTCGGCAAGGATCCGGTCCATCCGGTCGACCAGCCCTGCGGCAATCCGGCCCGCCATGCCCTGCCCGTCTGTGCGCTTGTCATTGCGCCCGCCGTTCTGCCCGTCATGCGGCATCGGCAGCCTCGCTTGCCACGGCATCCAGGCTTTCTTCGATCAGCAGGCCCAGCCGGTCCAGATAACGCCCCGCCGACCAGTCCAGCACCTGATGACCCAGCGTCAGACGGATGCCAAAGGTGACATCCCCGGCGGTGGCATAATCCACCTTGATACCCTCTGCGATTTCGTCGTGGATGGCGCGGGTCAGGTGACGCCGCGCCGCGCTTGGCAGCTCCATGCTGCATTCCACCAGCGCCGCCCCCGGCATGCCTTCCGCTGCCCGTTCCAGCCGCCTGCGCTCCTCAAGGTCGAGCGAGGACAATTGCCGGGCGAACTCTGCCGCCATCTGCTCCGCCAGATCGGCCCCGGCGAAATCCGCCAGAACACGGCGCAGCGCCTGCCCCACGTGGGCGGCTGTGCGCTTTTGCATCTCCAGCACGATTTCAGTGCGGTCCTCCTGCAAATGGTCCAGCCAGGCCGCACGTTTCTGCTCCATGTCTTCGCGCAGATCGGCCTCCAGCTCTTGGCGCAACGCCTCGGCTGCGGCGCGGGCCTTTGCCATCTCGGCCTCCCTATGGCTGTCCAGCGCCTGCCGCTCGGCCCGCAGCGCTTCGGCTTCGGTGACAGCCTCTTCACGCACGCGGCGCGCATCGCCAAGCCGCTCGGCAATCCGTTGTTCCCGCTCGGCCATTGCCTTGGTCACAGGCCCGTAAAGAAAGCGTTTCAGCAACCAGATCAGAACGAGGAAGTTCACCAGTTGCGCCGCGACGGTCAGCCAGTCGATCTGCACCGGATCATCCTCCGCCCGGGAGCGCCGCAGTCAGAGCGGCGATGTCCACGAATGGGTTGGCAAACAGCAGAATCATCGCCACCACGAAACAGTAGATCGCGGTGGATTCGATCATCGCAAGACTGACGAAAAGGGTGCGGGTGATCGTCGGGGCGGCGTCCGGCTGCTGTGCAAGGGACTGCAGCGCCTGCGCCGCGGCCCGGCCTTCGGCCAGCGCGGGGGCGATGGCACCGATGGTGATGGTCAGCCCCGCCGTGACAATCGAGGCGATGGCGATCCAGACGGAAGCGTCCATGATCAGGGTTCCTTTCGTGTTTGGCTGTGACCGGTTTGGTTGGCAGGGGAGGCGCCGACACCAGACGACGGCGATCGGCTGCTGCGGGCGCCCGAGGCGATGTAGACCATCGCCAGAACGGCAAAGATATACGCCTGAATCAGGCCGGTCAGCAGGCCCAGAACCTGCATGACCACCGGGAAGAAGAACGGCGCCACGCTGATCAGGATGCCGACGATGATCGTGCCGCTCATGACATTGCCGTATAGGCGCACGGCCAGGGCAACGGTCCGCGATGCCTCTGACACCAGATTGAAGGGCAGCATGATGGGGCTGGGCCGCACATAGGTCTTCAGGTAACCGCCGATCCCCTGCCGAGCGATGGAAAAGGCGGGCACTGCCACCAGCACCGCGATGGCCAGCGCCGCAGTGGTGGAGAGGGAGCCGGTAGGCGGCACATAGCCAGGCACCACCGACAGCAGGTTGGCGGCGGCGATGAACAGGAACAGGGTTCCGATAAAGGGCAGATAGCGCGCGCCGTCACCGCCGCTAATCTCGGAAATCTGGTCGCGGATGGCGGTGACGATGACCTCCAGCATGACCTGCCAGCGGGAGACCTTTTCGCCCGTCGACAGGCGCGAGGTGACCAGCCAGGACCCGGCGGCCAGCAGCGCCATCACCAGCCAAGTGAACGCCACGGTGGCGGTCAGCTGCAACCCGTGCCATTCGGCCAATACCCATTGATCGGGACTGATCTGCATCACAGTGTCTCCGCCTGTGTCATTCATCACCCCCTTCGCGCTGCACCCAGTACCAGGCGTTGAGACAACCCAGCGCCGCACCAGCCAAAAGCAGGATCAGCGTCCAGGACCGGTGCGACTGGACGTGTCCATCGATCCAGACGCCCAGCGCGACGCCCAGAACCACCGGCACCGCAACTGACCAGCCGACAAGACCGAACATCCCCAGCCCATAAAGCGCGCTGCGCTGCGGGTGCTTTTGTGCCGCCTGTTTGCGACGGGCCTTGCGGACGATCTCTTCCGCCTCCTCTGCGTCGGGCCGTTCGCCGTTCATAGCGCCTGCTCCAGTTCCAGGAACCGGCGCACGATCTGTGCCTCCAGCCGAGCCAAGGCTGCGCGGGCGGCCCGTTCGCTTTGCTCGGCGGCGCGGAAATCGGCCTGCGCCCGCTGTTGCACCGTCTGCAGATCATCGCCCAGCACCGCGCCGGAGGTGGAGACCAGCACCTCATCCCCGACCTTGACCAGGGTTCCGGAATGGATCCCGGCATAGCGCACCTGGCCGCCCGTCTCCTCGTAAGTCAGGATGCCCGGGGCCAGCTGAGAGACATAATCGATATGGTGCGGCAACATCCCGAATGCGCCATCCGGCCCTTCGGCCACAATACGCACGACCTCCAGATCAAGGCACAGCCGGTCGGGCAGCAGGATCTTAAGCCGCATATCCCGCCCCCTCTTTCTGCTCCAGATCCGCCACCGTTCCGATCATGTAAAAAGCGCTTTCGGGATGGTCGCGGAACTCATCATTCAGGATGCGCTCACAGGAGGTCAGCGTCTCACTCAGCGGCACGAAACGCCCCGGTATGCCGGTCATCTTTTCGGTGGAGTAAAACGGCTGTGTCAGAAACCGTTCGATCTGCCGGGCGCGGCGCACGGTGGCGCGGTCCATTTCCGAAAGCTCCTCCAGCCCCAGCATGGCGATGATATCCTTGAGATCCTCGTACTCGGCCAGAGTGTTGCGCACCGCGCTGGCGATCATGTAGTGGCGGGTGCTGACAACCCCCGGCGTCAGCATCCGGGAAAAGGATTTCAGCGGGTCGATGGCGGGATACAGCCCTTCGGAGGCCTTCTTGCGCGACAGGGTGATCGAGGCTGACAGGTGCGAAAACGTATGCGTCGCCGCCGGGTCGGTGAAATCATCGGCCGGCACGTAGACCGCCTGAATCGAGGTCATGCTGCCCCGGCTGGTGGAGCAGATCCGCTCTTCCAGATCGGCCAGCTCGGTGCCCAGCGTCGGCTGATAACCCACCCGCGACGGGATCCGCCCCAGAAGGCCCGAAACCTCAGAGCCGGCCTGCACGAAACGGTAAATATTGTCGATCAGCACCAGAACATCGCGGTTCAGATCGTCGCGGAAATACTCGGCAATGGTCAGGGCCGCATGGCCGACGCGGAACCGCACGCCGGGGGTTTCATTCATCTGGCCAAAGACCATCACGGTGCGGTCCAGCACCCCGGCCTCCTCCATGTCGCGATGCAATTCCTCGGCTTCGCGGCAGCGTTCCCCGATGCCACAGAACAGGCTGATACCCTCGTATTCGGCGACCATATTGTGGATCATCTCGGTGATCAGAACGGTTTTGCCAACGCCTGCACCGCCGAACAGCCCCGCCTTGCCGCCGCGTTCCAGCGGGCTGAGCAGGTCAATCGCCTTGATCCCCGTCTCAAACAACTCACCCTCGGCCCGGCGCCGGGACAGCGGCACCGGCGTGCCATGGATCGATCGGCGCGGCATGTCACCGGGCAGCGGGCGTCCGTCAATGGGATCGCCGAACAGGTTGACCATGCGTCCAAGCAGGGCAGGCCCCACCGGCACCGAGAGCGGCAGACCGGTGTTGCGCACCGGCATGCCAAGGCGCAGCTCCGTGTTGGGATTGAGGATCAGCCCGCGCGCGGTCTCCCGCCCCGGCAGGCTGGCGACCTCGATGGTGATCGCGGGATCGGACAGGGTGACCAGACGAGTGCCGATTGCGGGCAGCTCTGCCGCGAACCGGACATCGGCGATGCTGCCCTCGATGGCAGTGATATGGCCAATGGATGCGCTGTCGGACACGTCGGATCCTTTTGTTGCACCTGTGCTGCAAGCCTATCAGAAACAGGCGTTTGGTGCTGATATTATGACCCATCGGCGCATTCACCTTGATTGGAGTCAATTCAATGACATGGGAATCAGACTATTCTGCCTATGATTTCCGCACCCGGGCGGAGCGGATCCGCTGCACCCGGTGTTTGTCTTATGACGCACAACCAAAGGTGTCCCATGGCCAAAACTCAATCTGAATCGAAAACCTCCGGCGGCTTTGATCAGGCGGCGCAGGCTCTGTTTTCCGCCAATCCTCTGCTGGGCCCGCAGGCGCATCAATTCTGGGAAGTCCAGGAAAAGATCCTGCAAGAGGCCGAACAATTTTCAAAACACTGGTTCGACCGCCGCCACACGGCGGCCCGCACCGCATTGCAGGCCACGGCAGAGCTGTTCGGCACTGCTCCGGTCGATCCCGGTGCGGCGGCCAAGGTGCTGCACGACTGGCAGATGCAATCCGCCGAGCGGGTGGCCGAAGACGTCCAGGAATGGGTCGATTTCTGCACCCGCAGTGCAGAATATGTCACCGCCGGTGAAGTCAGCGCCAACAAGGAAACGCTGGATTCGGTCTCCGCTGCGGTCGAGGATGCAGAGCACGGCCACGCAATTCCGGTGTGACCCGGCCGCCACCTGACATTTCCGGATGGGCAGTTTCCAGGTTGTCCCGCACCGCGTGACGGAGAGTGATATGGCACCGGTGACGGGCACAGCACCAGACGCCTTGCCTTTCGCCCTGCCTGCAGCGGATGTCGCTGCGGCGCTGGCCTGCGATCCGGCCCGCGGCCTGAACGCCGCCGAAGTTGCCGCCCGCCGCGCCCGCCACGGCAGGAACCAGCTGCGGGCCCAAAAGCCGCAAAGCGCGCTGCTGCTTCTGGCGCATCAGTTCCGCAGCATCATCATCTGGCTGCTGGCCATGGCAGCCGGGTTGTCCTTTGCTTTCGGTGACATTCCAGAAGGTCTGGCGATCCTGGTGGTGATCCTGTTCAACGGCGCCATCGGTTTTTTCACCGAATTGCGCGCGGTCCGCTCGATGGAGGCATTGCTGCGCATTGCCGAGGTCAGGACGCTGGTGCGCCGCGACGGCAGAGTGCGCCGGATCGATGCCCGCGCGCTGGTGCCGGGAGATATCGTGATCCTCGATGCCGGAGACATCGTCACCGCCGATCTCCGTCTGCTGCAGGCCTCGAACCTGCAAAGCGATGAATCGATCCTGACCGGGGAATCCCTGCCCGTTTCCAAGAGTATCGACCCGGTCGCCCCGGAGGCCGGGATCCCGGACCGTCACAACATGGTGTTCAAGGGCACCGCAATCACCCGCGGCGCCGGAGAGGCCATCGTCGTGGCCACCGGGATGACAACCGAAATCGGCCAGATCAGTGCCCTGACAGAAACCGCCGAGGCCGAGATATCGCCACTGGAGCGGCGGCTGGACAGGCTCGGCCACCGGCTGGTCTGGCTGACGCTGGCTCTGGCCGCGTTGATGATTGCAGCGGGCGTTCTGCGCGGTCACGCGCTGATCGACATGATCCGCACCGGTACGGCGCTGGCGGTAGCGGCGGTGCCCGAAGGCCTGCCGATCGTCGCCACCCTCTGTCTGGCGCGCGGCATGTGGCGCATGGCGGCGCACAATGCGTTGATCACCCGGTTGTCCTCGGTAGAAACTCTGGGGGCAACGACGCTGATCCTCACTGATAAGACCGGCACACTGACAGAGAACAAAATGGCGGCGGTGCGCTACCTGTTCGAAGGCGCCGAGGTCCGGCCCGCGAAAAATGCCGCCGCACCGGCTGACGACCGCTTCGATCTGGCGCTGCGGATCGGGGTTCTGTGCAACAATGCCGAAACCGGCAATCCGGCCACCGGAGACAGCGCCAGCGGTGAGCCAATGGAGGTCGCACTGCTGCACGCTGCCCAAGCAGCCGCGATGACCCGCGCGGAGCTTGAGCAAGATTTTCCCCAGGTGGCCGAACACGCCTTTGACCCCGAGCATAAGATGATGGCCAGCGTCAACCGCGCCGCGGACGGGGACCGGGGCGGGTTCATCTACGCCATCAAAGGCGCGCCCGAAGCGGTGATCGAAGCCTGCGACACTCACTTGCTGCCGAATGGTCCGGCGCCGCTGGATGGCCCAGCGCGGCAGGAATGGGCAGCCCGGCAAAGCGCCGCCGCGCGCGAGGGGCTGCGGCTGCTGGCGCTGGCAATCAAGCACGCCGAAACACCTGACGAAGACCCTTATCAGGGCCTGACGCTGGTGGGGTTGGTGTGTTTCCTGGATCCGCTGCGCGCTGATGTGCCCGATGCGATCCGCGCCAGCCTGGCGGCCGGGGTGCGGGTCGCGATGATCACCGGCGATCATGCAGATACTGCGGCAACAATTGCCCGGGACGCCGGTTTAACTCTGGGCGACCTCACGGTGATCGAAGGCGATGACCTGCGGGATTTCGACCCTGATACGGCGGATTTCGCCTTACGTGACAGGGTGCTGGCGGCAGATGTCTTTGCCCGTGTGGCGCCGGAAACGAAACTGACGCTTGTGCGCCTGTTCCAGCAGGCCGGGCATGTGGTTGCCATGACCGGCGATGGCGTCAACGATGCCCCGGCGCTGAAGAAATCAGACATCGGCATCGCCATGGGCAAACGCGGTACACAGGTCGCGCGCGAGGCGGCCGATGTGGTGCTGAAAGACGATGCCTTCGGCACCCTGATTGAGGCCATGTGGCAGGGGCGGGTGATTTTTGACAATATCCGCAAATTCGTCGTCTACCTGATGTCCTGCAACGTCAGCGAGGTGCTGGTCGTCGGCATCGCCGTCGGCGCCGGTCTGCCCGCACCGCTTCTGCCCTTGCAGATCCTGTTCCTGAACCTTGTAACCGATGTATTCCCGGCCTTTGCACTGGGGCTGGGCAAAGGAGACAGAGCGATCATGTCCCGGCCGCCCCGTGACCCCTTGGAGCCCATTGCCGGACGGCCGGAATGGGCGTTGATCGGTGTTCTCAGCCTGCTGATTACCGGCGCGACGCTATTGGGGTTTGCTCTGGCGCTCTACTGGCTGCGACTGGAGACCGGGCAGGCGATCACGGTGGCCTTCGTGACACTGGCCCTGGCGCAGCTGTGGAATGTCTTCAATGTGCGGGGAGACAGCGGTCGGCAACTGGTCAACGACGTGACGGGGAACCCATACATTTGGGCAGCGCTGGCCCTGTGTGCTGGTCTGTTGGCACTGGCGTTGTGGCTGCCGTCGCTGTCGGCGCTGCTGGATCTTCCCGACCCCGGCCTGCCGGGATTGGGTCTGGCTGCAGCGCTCAGCCTGGTGCCGTTGATTGCCGGGCAGATCCTACTGTTGTTCAACCTCACACCGGGACATGACCGCGAGCTGGGAACGCAGCCGTCAGGCCGGGCCAGCCTTCGGGGGCGCGACGTTGAACGCGGTTGATCTGCTTCTGGCTGGATCCGTGGTTTTCACAGCGGCCTTTCTGCGTGGTTATTCGGGGTTCGGTTTTTCGACCGTCCTGATGGCAGGGCTGATCTTCTGGCTGCCTGCCAGCCAGATCGCGCCGATGTCCATCGCGCTTGAGATCATCGCATCTCTGGGACAATCGCGCAGCGTGCTCAGGGATGTGGAACGCCGCGCCCTTGCCTATCTGCTGCTGGCCGGGTTGATCGGCAATCCAATCGGGGTGGCACTGCTGGATCATGTACCGGATCAGGCGATGCGGATCGGCGTGCACGTCTTGATCATCGGCGCGGTTCTGACGCTGCTGCTGCGGCCCATCCGGCCCACAGTTCCAACCGCCATGGTTCTGTCCCTCGCCGGCTTCGTTGCCGGTGTGGTCAATGGCGCCACTGCAATGAGCGGGCTGGTGCTGGGCCTGTTCTTCACCACAACCGCGATCAGTTCACGGGCCATGCGGGCGACGATGATCGCCTATTTCTTCTTCACCGATCTCTGGGCTGGCGCGCTTCTGACGGTCTCCGGCCACTACGGCGGGCAGATCCTGTGGCATATCGCAGCCGCCCTGCCCCTGCTGTTCATCGGCCTATGGCTGGGCTCAATCTGTTTTGCCCGCTATGGAAGCCACGACAGGCGTTTTCGCCGCATCGTGCTGTGGCTGCTTCTGGCGCTGTGTGTTATCGGCTTGGGCCGGGCGCTGCTTTAGTCAGGACACCCTGGCGGAGAGATACTCCACCAGATGATCGAAGCTGTCCATCTGGGGATAATCCGCTTCGGGCATCTCCAGAGAGAACCGTTTGCCCAGCGCGGTGACGAGGTTCAGGAAATCGATTGAATCGATGTCGAACTCATCCCGCAGATCGGCGCTGCTGTCGATGTCGTCCAGCGGGATATCCGGCGCGATCCGGGTCAGCTCTTCGCCAAGGGCCTGTTCTATCTCGGTGCGGGTCATAGGGTTTCGGGCTCCTGTAGAAATCGGTCGATGGCGCGCAGGAACAGCGCGCCGCGATGGCCGTCGCTGACGCGGTGGTCTGCGGCCAGTGTCAGGGTTGCGATCTGGCGCGGCACCACCTTGCCATCCACCACCCAGGGGCGCAGCGCGGGCGTACCGATGCCGACGATGGCCACCTGTGGTGGGTAGATCACCCCAAACAGCCCGTCGGTGCCGCGGTCCCCCAGACTGGTGAGGGTGATGGTGGCATCCGACAATTCGCGCGCCTTGAAGCGGCCCGCGCGCACCCGTCCGATCAGATCGCGCATCTGCGCCATCAACCCGTCGCGCTCCTGCGCGGCCACATCGAACAGCGCGGGCGCCACCAGCCCGCCACCGCGCAGCGCGATGGCAAGACCGATATGGGCCTCCTTGGCTGGGGTGAAGGTGCCACCTTCGAAATGGCCATTGAACTCGGGGTATTTCTTCAGCGCCCGCGCCATGGCGCGCAGGTAGAACACCGGCGGTAGCACACGGTCCTCGGGCGCGCGGGTTTCGTTCATCTCAGTGATGAAGTCATCAAGCGTGGTCAGATCCACCTGATGGGTGAGGTAGAAATGCGGAATTTCCCGTTTGGAGCGCGACATCGCGGCGGCAATCGCCTGCCGCATGGCGCTGAGGCCGGTGTCCTGCGGCGCAGTCTTGCCGCCTGCCGTGATATGGGCGGCGACATCTGCGTGGCGAATCGGCTGGCCGGATGGCACCGAGATTGCACTGAGGTCCACACCCTTTTCGGCCGCCAAGCGTCGTGCCGCCGGAGAAGCGACAATGCGTTTACCGGTGGGAACAGATGGTGCCGGTTGCGAAGGCTCTGCGACCGCCCGGGGTTTGGGCTTTTCGGACTCTGGCACAGGCGTAGGTTCAGCAGTCCGCCCATCTGCTGTCTCCCCGGTATCGATCCGTGCCAGCGGCGTTCCTACGGGCACGCTCTCCCCGATGCCGACCAGCCATTCCGTCACCGTTCCGGTCTCGTAGCACTCTATCTCGATGGCGCCTTTCTGGGTTTCCACCACGGCGATGATATCGCCGTGCGTGATGGGTTGGCCCACGGCCACCACCTGTTCCATCAGGGTGCCCGCCTCCATATCCGCCCCAAGCGAGGGCATGAGGAAATCGCTCATGGGGTCGCCCCCATCACCCGGCGGGCGGTGGCGAGGATCTCCGCCACCTGCGGGATCGCCGCCTGTTCCAGATGCGCCGCATAGGGGATCGGCACCTCGGCGCTACACACCCGGGCCAAGGGGGCGTCCAGATCCCAAAAGGCCTCTTCGGCCAGGATCATGCCAATCTCAGCGGCCAAGCTGCCGCTCTTCCAACCCTCATCCACCATTACCGCGCGGCGGGTCTTGCGCACCGAGGACAGGAGCGTCTCCCGGTCCAGGGGCCGCAGCGAGCGCAGGTCGATCACCTCGGCGTCGATGCCTTCCTGCGCCAGCGCCTCGGCCGCCTCCAGCGTCTTGAACAGGGATCCGCCATAGGTGATCAGCGAGATATCCGTGCCCGCCCGCCGGACCACGGCGCGGTCGATATCCACGGGACCAGCGTTTTCGGCCAGCTCCCCCTCGCGGTTATAGAGCATGACGTTTTCAAAGATCAGCACCGGGTCAGGATCGTTGAGCGCGGTCCAAAGCATGCCACGCGCGTCCTCGACCGTGGCAGGCGCCAGCACCCGCAGGCCGGGGATATGGGCGTACCAGCCTTCGAGTGAATGCGAATGCTGCGCCGCCAGCTGCCGCCCCGCGCCGGTGGCCATGCGGATCACCACCGGCACCCCGAACTGGTTGTTCGACATATGGCGGAAGGTGGCGGCGGTGTTGAGGATCTGGTCCAGCGCCAGCAGCGAGAAGTTGACCGTCATCACCTCGACAATAGGCCGCATCCCGGAAATGGCAGCGCCAATCCCGGCGCCGGTAAAACCGGATTCCGACAGCGGTGTATCGCGGATGCGGTCCTCACCGAACTGATCGAGCAGCCCCTTGGAGACCGCATAGCAGCCACCGTAACGGCCAACGTCCTCTCCCATCAGGAAGACACGGGGATCGCGGGTCATGGCATCGATGATGCTCGCGCGCACTGCGGCGCGGTAGGTGGTGGTGACAGGTTTTCCGGGCGGCGCGACCTCGGGCGGCGCGGGCCGATCAGGCGACATTACATATTTGGCGAGGTCCGCCACCGGCTCCTCTGTGCCACTCTCGGCAAAGGCGACGGCCTCGGCAATCTCGGCGTCAACCTCCGCGGTGATGTCATCCACTTCGCCCGCGCGCAGCAGATGATTTTCCTCGGCCCAGGTCTGGAACCGGACGATTGGCCCCTTGGCGCGCCAGTCGGCGACCTCCTCCTTGGGGCGGTAAAGCTGGGCATCGAACATGGAATGAGCGCGGAAACGGTAAGTGCGGCATTCCAGAAATTGCGGCTTGCCGTTGTCGGCGATGGCCTTCAGAGCGTTCCGCGCAGCGCCTTCAACGGCGACGATATCCATGCCATCCACAACGTGGCTGTCGATGCCATAGCTGGCGGCCTTGGCATGGATATCGGTTTGGGATTCCGATCGGTCCAGCGCCGTGCCCATGGCATAGCCATTGTTTTCACAAACGAACAAAACCGGCAGATCCCAGAGCGCGGCAAGGTTCAGGCTTTCGTGGAACTCCCCTTCGGCCACCGCGCCCTCGCCAAAGAAACAGGCGGTGACGGCCTCGGCCCTTTGCATCCGGTCGGCCAGCGCAAGGCCAGCGGCCAGCGGCAACCCACCGCCGACGATGGCATTGCCGCCGTAGAAATTATGATCGCGGCTGAACATATGCATCGAGCCGCCCCGCCCCCCGGCGCAGCCTTCGGCCTTGCCGTACATTTCCGCCAGGACGCGGCCCATGGGCACCCCGCGCATCAGCGCATGACCGTGTTCGCGGTAGGTGGCGACCACCCGGTCCTGCGGGCTGAGCAACGGGATGATGCCCGCCGCAACCGCTTCCTCCCCATCATAGAGATGCAGGAACCCACGGATCTTTTCGCGGGAGTAGAGTTCGGCGCATTTGTCCTCGAAATGGCGGATGCGGATCATCGCCTTCAGCAGCTCGCGGACATGGGCGTGGTCTAGGCGGGGTTTCACATGGTCGATGCTCATGTCTCGTCGCTTTCCAGGGTTGAGATATCGCCCTCGGGCAGGCCCAGCTCGCGCGCCTTCAGAAGGCGGCGCATGATCTTGCCGCTGCGGGTCTTGGGCAGGTTCTTGCGAAAGGCGATCTCTTTCGGGGCGACCGCAGGCCCCAGCCGTTTGCGGGCGTGCCCCAGCAGATCAAGCCGCAGATCCTCATCCGGCTCATACCCCGGTTTCAGCGCCACATAGGCCTTCACCAGCTCACCCGCGGTTTCATCGGGAATGCCGATAACGCCGACCTCGGCGACGGCCTCGTGCTCCATCAGGGCGCTTTCGACCTCAAACGGGCCAATCAGATGGCCTGCGCTTTTGATCAGGTCATCGGCGCGGCCCACAAACCAGAAATACCCGTCCGCATCGCGCATCGCGAGGTCACCGGTCAGGTACCAGCCATCGCGGAAGCATTTGTCATAGCGCGCCTGTTCATGCAGGTAGCCACGCATCATCGACGGCCAGCCGGGACGCAGGGCCAATTCTCCCATCGCCTGCGGCTCGGTCAGGGCGCGCAGAGAGTCTCCTTCCGGGTCCATTTCGACGATTCCCGCCTCGATCCCCGGCAGCGGCCTTCCCATGGAGCCGGGTTTCACATCCATCGCGGCATAATTGGCGATCATGATGCCGCCGGTTTCGGTCTGCCACCAATTGTCGTGGAACGGCTGACCAAAGGCCGTGTTTCCCCAGATCACCGCCTCGGGGTTCAGCGGCTCGCCGACGCTGGCCATGAACCGCAAGGCGGGGAAATCACGCCCCTGAAGCGCCTCGGTGCCAGCCTTCATCAGCATGCGGATGGCTGTTGGCGCTGTGTACCAGACGTTGACGCCCTCGCCTTCCAGAATGTCATACCAGCGAGCGACGTCAAACTCGGCCTCGTCAACGATCATCGAAACGCGGTTGGTGAGGGGCGCGACGATCCCGTAGGACGTGCCGGTCACCCAACCCGGATCGGCGGTGCACCAATAGGTATCGCCCGCCCGCAGATCCAGCGCGATGCGCCCGGTCCAGTTGTGGGCGACCACCGCCTGATGCACATGCACGACGCCCTTCGGCTTGCCAGTGGTGCCCGAGGTAAAATGCAAAAGGGCTGTGTCCTCGGGATTCATGGCTTCGGTGGTGAACTCCTCCGAGGCATCCGCCATCAGGTCGGTCAGCGGCAGGGTATCCTCTGCCGCCTCATCAATGACAAAGACCTTCCGCAGATCCGGCAGATCCGGGCGCAGGGCTTTCACCTTGCGCTTATAAAGCCGCGCGGTGGTGATCAGCGCATTGGCACCGCCGATCTCCATCCGCGAGCGGATCGGCTCGGGACCGAATGCCGAAAACAGCGGACAGAAGGTGCAACCTGCCTTCAGCGTGCCAAGGGCGGCGATGTATAGCTCCGGCACCCGCCCCAGCAAGGCATAGACCCGATCACCCTTTTGCAGACCCTGGCTACGCAGCATATTGGCGAAGCGGTTGGTTTCCGTCTGTAGCGCGGCGTAGGTAAAATCCTGCTGCGAGCCTGATTTTGAAATCCAGCGCAGCGCCAGCTGCTCCCCATGGCCGGATGCCACGTGGCGGTCCACGGCTTCATGCGCGATGTTCATCCTGCCATCGGACAGCCCATCGATCAGCGCCTGCGCGTCGTCCCAGGAAAACCCGGCGCAGAGGGTATCGTAATCGGTCATATTGGCAGCGGCCCTGACGCTGGCCGGTTTTGTGATCGGCGCTGTCGCCATGATGATCCTCCCCTCCGCTTGCCGCGCCACGCCGGGGCGCGTCTTTGACAATCATAGGTGGCGGGATGGCCCGCGCAGATGACCAGGATCAAAGCGCGGCGCTTTTCCCTCCTTCTGGAAACGACCGGCGATAGGGGCACGGCGGGGCAAGCCCCGCCAAACCGATGCATTATGCCGTGTCGCGACCGCCGCGGAACGCCCAGTAGATCGCCGGGATGACCAGCAGCGTCAGCGCGGTAGAGGTCGCCAGCCCGAACAGCAGTGAAATCCCCAGCCCCTGGAAAATCGGATCGACCAGAATAAAGGCCGCGCCCGACATCGCCGTGATCGCCGTCAGGAAGATCGGCAGGAACCGCACGCCCCCTGCCGCCAGCAGCGCATCATGCAGCGAACGTCCGTTGTCCTGTTCGCGGCGGATGAAATCCACCAACAGGATCGAGTTCCGCACGATAATCCCGGCAAGGCTGATGAAACCGATCATCGATGTCGCCGTGAAGGGCGCATCCATCGCCCAGTGGCCCAGGGTGATCCCGATCAGCGTCAGCGGGATCGGCGTCATGATCACCAGCGGTAGCTTGAAGCTGCGGAACTGGCCGACGATCAGGAAATAGATCCCGATCAACGCCGCACCAAAGGCTGCGCCCATATCGCGGAAAGTGACATAGGTGACCTCCCACTCGCCATCCCACAAAAGGATCGGATTGCTCTCATCCATCGGCTGACCGTAAAGGGTGACCTCGGGCTTCATCCCCTCGGGCCAATCGCGGGCGTCGATCTCTTCCTGCACCGCGATCATGCCGTAAATCGGCGCTTCGAACCGGCCCGCCAGATCGGCGGTGACCATCTCCAGATCCAGCCCGTTCTTGCGGAACACCGGCCATGAGCCCTGCTCGACCGAAACGCGCACCACCTCGCCCAGTTCCACGTTGCCCTCACCGATGCCGGCGGGACCACGGGCGGGCAAGGGTGTCGCCAGCAGCGCTTCGGTGACCTGACGGCGTTCCTCGCTCAGCTTCAGACTGATCGGAATGGGCCGCACCCCGCCGCCGCGCTGGGAATAACCAACAGTGGTGCCATGGAACAGCAGCGACAGCGTGTCATAGACCGCGCTTTGCTCCACCCCGTGAAAATCAAGGCTGGCCTGATCGATCTCGATCCGCAGCCGTTCGGGCGGGTGACCGAAACTGTCGTCCACATCGACGATGAAATCCACGTCCGTAAAGATCTCGCGCAGGCCGGTGGCCACCTCGCGGCGGGTTTCAGGATCGGGGCCATAGACCTCGGCCAGCAGCGTCGCCAGAACCGGCGGTCCGGGCGGCACCTCGACCACCTTGACCGATGTGCCTGCGGGCAGATCCACCTCGGCCAGCCGCGCGCGCAGGTCCAGCGCGATGGCATGGCTTTGGCGATCACGCTCTTCGGAGTCGGCCAAGTTGATCTGCAGATCGCCCAGTTCCGGGTTCTGCCGCACGAAGTAATGCCGCACGAGGCCGTTGAAGTTGAACGGCGCCGCCGTGCCTGCATAGGCTTGGATGCTTTCGATCTCGGGGATTTCGGCGGCCGCCTGCGACAGAGCGAACAGGGCGCGCTCGGTGTCTTCCAGTGTCGCGCCTTCCTGCAGATCAACGATCACCTGCACTTCGGACTTGTCATCAAAGGGCAGAAGTTTCACGACCACCGACTGGGTGCCGAACAGGGTGACCGAGGCCCCGGTGGCCACAAAGACGAGGATCAGGAAAATGGCCGCGCCGCTGCGGCTGGCCAGCAAGGGCCGGGCAATGGCGCGATAGATGCGGGCCATGCGGGAATCCTCGCCGTGACCATCCTCTGCCCCATGAACCGCAACAGCGCCCGGTTTCCGCCGCTGAAGCCGCAGCATGATCCAGGGTGCAAAGATCACCGCCACGAAAAAGCTGAGGATCATCGCCGCCGAGGCATTGGTGGGAATGGGACTCATGTAGGGGCCCATCATGCCGGAGACAAACAGCATCGGCAGCAAGGCAAAAACGATGGTGAGCGTGGCGATGATGGTCGGATTGCCCACCTCGGCTACCCCGCGCAGGGCGACCTTGGTCTTGTCGCCATTGGGATCCAGCCGCCAATGGCGGGCAATGTTTTCCACCACCACGATGGCGTCATCGACCAGGATCCCGATCGAGAAGATCAGCGCGAAGAGCGACACCCGGTTGATGGTGAACCCCATCAGGTAGGAGGCGGCAAAGGTCATCAGGATGGTGGCGGGAATGATGATCAGCGTCACCACCCCCTCACGCCAGCCGATGAAGACCACGATCATCAGGAAGATCGACACGCTGGCCCCCGCAAGGTGCGAGAACAGCTCGTCCGATTTCTTCTGCGCCGTCTCACCGTAGTTGCGGGTGACCTCAACCTCCAGCGCATCGGGCAGGAAATCGCGTTCGGCAATCTCCAGCCGCTGCAGCAGTTCCTTGGCCACGTTGACAGCATTGGCGCCTTCGCGTTTGGCAAAGGCAAGCGAGACCGCCGGTCGTGGTGTGGCCTCTCCAGGGTGCAGGGTCCAAGCGCGGTTGTCCGCATCGGCGGGCGCAATGCTGACGCGGGCAACGTCCTTGACGTAGACCGGGCGCCCGTCACGGGTGGTGACCAGCAAAAGGCCCAGATCGGGTTGGCCAACCAGGCTCTGCCCGCTCAGCAAATCGCGGGAGGCACCGGTCTGGCGCACCCGGCCCAACAACTCAGACCGGTTGGCATTGCGCACCTTCTCGGCCAGTTGCTCCAGCGTGACACCATAAAGGGCAAGCGCCGCCGTGTCCGGCTCCACCCGGATTTCCGTGCGGCTGTCGCCTACGATATAGGTGCGGCCCACGTCTTCGGCCTTGGACAGTTCCGACATCAGCTGCGAGGCGACTTCGCCCAGGTTGGCCCTGTCCCACCGCTCTGCCTCATCGCGCGGCAGATCCGCGCGCGGGGCGAGTGACAGAACCAGAATAGCGACGTCGTTGACCCCGCGCCCGATGATCAGAGGCTCCGGAATGCCGATGGGCAGTTGGTCGAAATTGGCTCGGATTTCGGAATGAACGCGGAGGATTGCGTCATCCTCGGGAACGCCCACCTCGAACCGGGCGGTGGCCATGATACGGTCGTCAAAGCTCTGGCTGTAGACGTGCTCGACGCCGGGCAGGCGCTGCAGCAGTGCCTCGATCGGCTTGGCGACAAGCTCCACCGCGTCATCGGCGGCCAACCCGTTGGCCTGGATGAAGACATCCACCATGGGCACCGAGATCTGCGGCTCTTCCTCGCGCGGCAGCATCAACAGGGCCACGAACCCCAGAATCAGAGCCGCAATCAGCAGCAGCGGCGTCAGCGGTGAGTTGATAAAGGCGCGTGAAATGGAACCCGCAATGCCCAGCGATTCCCCGGCCCCGTCATCGGTGCGCGCGTCGGTGTTGGGTGTTGTGCTCATTGCTGCGCCGCCTCATAGGGGGTCAGCCGGTCGCCGGGCTTCAGCCCCGCCAGAACCTCGATCCCGCCATCGACACGCACGCCAGGCTGCACCACCACTTCGGCATCGCTGTCGAGCCGGGCAAAGGTGACGCCATGGCGCTGCTGCAGATACCCTTCGGGCACCACGATGGCCGGACGTTGCCCGGTGGCGATCAGCAGCCGCACCCGTTCCCCGACAAAGAAATCGCCCAGCCCCTCGGCCTCCACATCGACCACGACCTGACCGGCCACCAGCTCGGGGTAGATCTTGGCGACGCGTCCGTCGCTTTGCACCTCGGTGTTGGTCAGCGCGCCGCGCGCCAGAATGCGCACGGTTTCACCGGTTTCCAGATAGCGGGCGTGGCGTTCCGGCAATTCGGTGCGCAGCACGAAATTCTCGGTGGCGATGGTGGCGATGGTTTCGCCGGGATTGACGAACATGCCATCCACCACCGGCACGCTGAGGATCCGACCCGCTTCGGGCGCCAGCACGATCCCCTCGGCCTGACGCGCCTGCAACAGATCCCGCTGGGCCTGCTGGGCGGCCAGATTTTCCTCGGCCACGTTCAGCGCCGTCTGCGCCTGATCCACCGCCGTCTTGGGCGAAGCCCCCCGCTCGCGCAGCTCCAAGGCGCGGGTCAGATCAATCCGCGCAAGGGCGATCTGCGCCTCCAGCGCCCGGATGCCGGCCTCGACCCCGGCGATCTCAAGCGCCAGCTTTTCATCGACGATCCGCGCCAGGGTCTCGCCGCTTGCGACGCTGTCGCCTTCCTCCGCGCTCAGCTCGTACAGGTTGCCGGACAGGCGGGCGCGGGCCAGGGCGCGTTTCACGCTTTCGACCTTGCCGAACACAGGCCGCCAGTCAGAGACCTCGGTCATCTCAACATCAAAAGCCTGCGCATGGACCCCGTTTGAGGCCAGCAGGCAGATCACCGGCAGCAAGGCACGCAGTGATGAAATTCGGAGCGGCAAGGCTCGGGGCGAAAAGCGCATATTCGTTCCTCTTCAGGGCTTGGGGTCGCGCAACATGACTGGTTCCGCACCGAAAGCTTTGGCCGACACATTCGCAGGGCGAAATGTATCGGGCTTTGACCTAGCTCAACCAACCATCCCAAAGGTTGCATGAAAAACAAAGCTTTTGATCGTGGAAACCTCGACAATTGCGCCCTGGTGGGGCCGGTCCGGGGGCGTTCCTCCGTTGAAACCCAACCTTGATCCTTTCCAAATCGCCTTTGACACACGCTCACTCATTCCATTGCGTCATGAATTGAGCTTGCATACTCATTGGAAATCCGCCCCCATCTGGAGGATAACCCCAACCGGACACTGACATGAGGACATCAGATGGATCGCGCCCAGATCGTGCATCAGAATTTTCTGGACCGGGTTGCAGCCGGACAGTTGCCAGCCGGAGCTTCACCGCGCAGCGGGCTTGCCCCGGAAACGGCCGTCGCGGTCTACCGCGCCCAGGTGCTGAGCCGGGCGCTGGATCTGACCAGCCGCACCATGCAGAAGGCCGGTGAGGGGTTCTATACCATCGGCTCCTCCGGCCACGAAGGCATGGCCGCCGTCGCCCGTGCCCTCCGCGCCGATGACATGGCCTTCCTCCATTACCGCGACGCCGCCTTCCAGATTGCCCGCGCCGATCAGGTGCCGGGGCAGCGCATCGCCTGGGACATGCTGCTGTCCTTTGCCTGTTCTTCCGAGGATCCCACCTCGGGCGGACGGCACAAGGTTCTGGGCTCCAAGGCACTGATGATCCCGCCGCAGACCTCCACCATCGCCAGCCACCTGCCCAAGGCGGTCGGCGCCGCCTATTCGGTGGGTGCGGCCCGCCGCCATCGCCCGGAACACCAGCTGCTGGCCGATGACAGTATCGTCATGTGTTCCTTTGGCGATGCCTCGGCCAACCATTCCACCGCGCAGGGCGCGATCAACACGGCGGGCTGGACCTCGGTGCAGTCGATCCCGCTGCCGCTTCTGTTCGTCTGCGAGGATAACGGGATCGGCATTTCCACCAAGACGCCAACCGGCTGGATCGAATCCTCGATGGCGGGGCGGCCCGGTATCAAGTATTTCAAGACCGACGGGCTGGATCTCTACGAGGCCTACGCCACTGCGCTGGAGGCCGCCGAATACGTGCGGGCGCGGCGCAAGCCCGCCTTCCTGCACCTGCGCACCGTGCGTCTTTATGGCCATGCGGGCGCCGATGTGCCCACCACCTATCTGGCAAAGTCCGAGGTTGAAGCCGATGAGGCGAACGATCCGCTGCTGCACTCCGTGCGCCTTCTGGCCGAGGCAGGCGCGCTGGAGCCGCAGGAGGCGTTGAAGATCTATAACGACACCTGCGACCGCGTGGAACGCATCCGGACCGAGGTCGTCACCCGCCCGCATCTGAAAACCGGCGCCGATGTGGCCGCCAGCCTGATCCCGCCCGCGCGGGCCTGCACGCCCACCAACGGGGTGCCCCCGGAAAAACGCGCCGAGACCTTTGGCAGCGACATGCGCGCCATGGACGAGCCACAGCCGATGTCCCGCCTGATCAACTGGGCATTAACCGATCTGATGCTGGAGCATGGCGAAATCGTCATGATGGGCGAGGACGTGGGCCGCAAGGGCGGCGTCTATGGCGTAACGCAGAAGCTGCACCAGCGGTTCGGCCCCGACCGGATGATCGACACGCTCTTGGATGAACAATCCATCCTTGGGCTGGCCATCGGCATGGGCCACAACGGCTTCCTGCCGATGCCAGAGATCCAGTTCCTTGCCTATCTGCATAACGCCGAGGATCAGATCCGCGGCGAGGCTGCGACGCTGCCGTTCTTTTCGAACGGGCAGTTCTCGAACCCGATGGTGCTGCGCATTGCCGGGCTTGGCTATCAAAAGGGTTTTGGCGGGCATTTCCACAACGACAACTCCTTGGCCGTGCTGCGCGACATTCCGGGGATCGTCATCGCCTGCCCCTCGGACGGGGCCGAGGCCGCGATGATGATGCGCGAAGCAGTTCGCCTTGCCCGCGAGGAGCAGCGGGTCGTGGTCTTTGTCGAGCCTATCGCACTATATCCCATGCGCGACCTGCATGAGACCAAGGACGGCGGCTGGATGCGGAGCTACCCTGCCCCGGATCAACGGATCGCACTAGGAGAGGTCGGCATCGACGGCGATGGCACCGATCTGGCCATCGTGACCTATGGCAACGGGCGGTATCTGTCGACACAGGCCAAGGCCGAACTGGAAGCCAAAGGCATCAAGACCCGCATCATCGATCTGCGCTGGCTGGCGCCGCTCCCGGCGGAGGCGCTGCTGGAGGCGACCAAGGGCTGCAAACACGTACTGATCGTGGATGAATGCCGCACCACCGGCAGCCAGTCCGAGGGGTTGATGGCGCTGTTCACCGAAAACGGCGTCACGGCGCTCGCCCGCCATGCGGCGGGGGATTGCTTTATCGCGACCGGGCCCGCCTATGCGGCCACTCTGCCGTCCAAGGATAGCATTCTGGCCGCCGCGCTGGACCTGACCGGAGGTGCAAAATGACCCGCAAGGCCGTACTGATCTGCCCCGGGCGGGGCACCTACAACAAACCCGAACTCGGCTACCTGCACCGCCACCACGGGGACAAGGCGGCGCTATTTGCGGGCTTTGACGCCCAGCGCAGCGCCGCAGGACAGGAAGAGGTCACCACGCTGGACGGGGCCACCCGGTTCTCGGTCTCGAAATATTCCCGCGGAGATATCGCATCGCCGCTGATCTATGCTGCTTCGCTGGCAGATGCGCAGTCTCTGGCGAAGGATATCGAGGTTGTCGCGGTCACTGGCAATTCCATGGGCTGGTACATTGCCCTGGCCGCCGCCGGGGCGCTCAGCGCCGAGGACGGCTTTACCGTGGTCAACACCATGGGCACGCTGATGCAGGAGCAATTGATCGGCGGGCAGCTGGTCTATCCTTTCGCAGGCGCTGACTGGCAGAACGATCCCGCCCGCAAGGCGGAACTGCTTGCGATCGTGGCCGATATCAACACTCGCGCGGGCCACGATCTGGTACTGTCCATTGATCTGGGCGGTATGCTGGTCTTGGCCGGGAACGAGGCGGGCCTGTCTGCCTTTGAGGCTGCCGTGCCGGTGGTCGAGGAGCGGTTCCCCATGCGCCTGGCCAATCACGCGGCCTTCCATACCTCCCTTCAAGCCCCCGTCGCTGCCGAGGGGCGCAAACGTCTGGCCGCAGGCATGTTCAGCCAGCCCAAGGTGCCGCTCATTGACGGGCGCGGTCATGTCTGGTGGCCCGGCGCCACCGATACGCAGGCGCTGTGGGATTACACGCTCGGCCATCAGGTGGTGGAGCCTTATGATTTCACCCGCGCGGTGCAGAACGGGGCGCTGGAGTTTGCGCCGGATCTCTTCATCGTCACCGGCCCCGGCACCACGCTGGGCGGCGCGGTGGCGCAATCGCTGGTGCACGCGGGCTGGCAGGGTATGAGTGGCAAGGCTGATTTCAAGGCACAGCAGGCCAAGGCGCCCTCCCTGATCTCGATGGGCGATGACGCGCAGCGCGCGATTGTCACGGGTTAGGGTCTAATCAGCCCTGCGAACAGGCCCGTGATCGGCGGCGCATTGGCTATGATCGCCAAGCGCCGTCAGCACCTTGCAATGACCGCCATTGCCCCCGTCACACAGATGGGAAATACGTTCCAACTCGCTCGCCAGTTGCTGCAACCGTGCAATGCGGGCGCGCACCTGATCAAGCTGCGCGCGGGCGATGCGGTTGGCCTCGGCGCAATCTTCGCCCAGCTCCCCGTCCAGCGCCATCAGCACCTTGATATCCTCCAGCGCAAAACCAAGGTCGCGGGCGTGTTTGATAAAGCCCAGCGCCTCAAGGCCGTCCTGACCATAGCGGCGCTGGTTGCCCGCATTGCGCCCGGCAGGCGGCAACAGGCCAATCTCCTCGTAGTATCGGATGGTGGGCACCTTGACCCCCGTTGCCTTGGACAGCGCGCCGATGGAAAACATTTTAGCCCCCTCTTGAACCTCTAGTGACTAGAGCCACTAGGTTGACCTCGAATCGGAACAAAGGACAAGGGCAATGGCAGGATGTTGCGGGCATGAGGCGCGGTTCGACGGGGTTTCGGCCGCCTATAAACGACGTCTCTGGGTCGTGATCGCGATCAACGCGGGCATGTTTGCGGTCGAGATGGGCGCAGGCCAGATGGCAGGCAGTCAGGCGCTGAAGGCGGACGCGCTGGATTTCCTCGGCGATGCGCTGACCTATGGGATTTCACTCGCCGTCATCGGTGCATCGCTCAGCACCCGGGCGCTGGCGGCGCTGGCCAAGGGGATCAGCCTTCTGATGATGGGGATGTGGGTGTTTGGGTCGACCGTCTACCACGTGTTTGTGCTGGGTGTGCCGCAGGCCGAGGTGATGGGCGTCATCGGGTTCATGGCCTTGGCGGCCAATGTGACCTCGGTCCTCCTGCTGGCGGCCTATAAGGACGGGGATGCCAATGTGCGCTCGGTCTGGCTGTGCTCGCGCAACGACGCCATCGGCAATGTGGCGGTGATGATCGCGGCGCTGGGGGTCTGGGGCACCGCTACCGGCTGGCCGGACCTGATCGTGGCCGGGATCATGGCAGGGCTGTTCCTGAATTCCGCCTGGCAGATCCTTGTGCAGGCCATTCAGGAACGCCGCGAAGATCTGGCGCATCAGCACTAAGGACTAGGGCGGTGCCTGCCTGGGGAGGCGCATATGCGCCTGCCGGGGGACAGGCAGGCGCAGCCCGACCTATCGGCCGGGCGAAACTCAGGCAAACAGCTCGGCATAGTCTTCGCGCAGGGCCTTTTTCTGCACCTTGCCCATGGTGTTGCGTGGCAGGGCGTCGAGCAGGATCACCTCTTTGGGCTGCTTGAACTTCGCCAATTGCCCCGACAACGCCGCCTTCACCGCCTCCGAACTGGTGCCTTCGCCCGTGGGGACAACCACGGCCACCACTGCCTCGCCGAAATCAGGATGCGGCACGCCGATCACCGCGCTTTCCAAGACGCCGGGGAGATCATCGATCAGGCTTTCCACCTCTTTGGGGTAGACGTTGAAGCCGCCGGTGATCACCAGATCCTTTTCCCGGCCGACGATGGTGACATAGCCGTCTTCGTCCATGCGGGCCATGTCCCCGGTGATGAACCAGCCATCGGGAAGCAGTTCCTCGGCGGTCTTTTCCGGCATCTGCCAGTAGCCCTGAAACACATTGGCCCCGCGCACATGAAGGACGCCGGTCTCGCCCGTCGGGACTTCCTTGTCCCCCGCCATGATCCGCGCCTCGACCCCCGGCAGGGGAAAGCCCACGGTGCCTGCGCGGCGTTCGCCCTCATAGGGGTTCGAGGTGCTCATGTTGGTTTCGGTCATGCCATAGCGTTCCAGAATACGGTGCCCGGTCCGGGCCTCCCATTCCTCATGCGTGTCCACCAACAAAGGCGCCGAGCCGGAGATGAAAAGGCGCATGTTCTCGGCGCGTTCGCGCGTCAGGCGCGGATCCGCCAGCAGGCGCGTGTAGAAGGTCGGAACCCCCATCAATGCCGTGGCGCGTGGCATCGCCTCCAATATCTCGTCTGCGTTGAAGCCCTTGAGGAACACCAGCCGCGCCCCGGCCAGCAGCGCCACATTGGTCGCCACGAACAGCCCGTGAGTGTGAAAGATCGGCAGCGCGTGGATCAGCACGTCCTGATCGGTGAACTGCCAGTAGTCGCGCAGCATCAGCGAGTTCGACGCGAGGTTCTCATGGCTCAGCATCGCACCTTTGGAGCGCCCGGTGGTGCCCGAGGTATAGAGGATCGCCGCCAGATCATCCGGCCCGCGCGGCACCGGATCAAAGCCGCCACGCCCCACGACGGCATCGGTCAGGCTGCCCAGACCCTTGCCATCCAGCGTCACCACGCGGGCGTCACCTGCAATTTCGGCGATGTCGTCCTCGCGAGCGGGATCGCAGACCACTACGCGGGGGCTGGCATCGCCAAGGAAATAAGCCACCTCAGGCGTGGTATAGGCGGTGTTCAAGGGCAGGAAGACACCCCCCGCCATCACCGTGCCAAGGTAAAGCTGGATCGCCTCGATGGTCTTTTCAACCTGCACCGCAACCCGGTCACCGGGCTGAACTCCCATCGCCACCAGCGCTGCCGCGTTGCGCTCGGCACCGGCAAACAATTCGCCGAATGTCATGCTGGCCCGTGCCGGGAAAGTGGCGAAATTGCGCGTCTCATGGCCAATTGAGGCGGCCCGCAGCCGGGAAATCAGGTGGTTGGCATCATACATCGGCTGGCTCCTTCATCAACGCAGGTATCTGCGCCAGAGCGGGGCGGAAAATCAAGCCATTGATCTTTGCCGCGCAGGGGCGCAGGTTCCCCGCCATGACAAAACCCTTAACATCGCATCGACCGATTCTGGCGATTCTGCTGAAAGTCGCCGCCATCGGTCTATTCACCATGCTCTCGGCTCTGATCAAGGCGGTATCAGAAGAGGTTCCGACAGGTGAGGCGGTGTTCTTCCGTTCCTTCTTTGCCATCCCGGTGATCGTGGTCTGGCTGGCCCTGCGCGGCGATCTGCGCGACGGGCTGAAGACGAAGAACCCGATGGTACACGTCTGGCGCGGGTTGGTGGGAACCTCTGCGATGGGGATGACGTTCCTTGGCCTTGGCCTCTTGCCGCTGCCCGAGGTGACAGCCATCGGCTATGCGACACCGATCTTCACGCTGATCCTGGCGGCCGTGTTTCTGGGCGAGACCATTCGCATGGTGCGGATCTCGGCCGTTGCCATCGGCCTTGTCGGGGTGATGATCATGATTTGGCCGCGGCTTGGTTCTGGCGCGGATCTGTCGGACGGGGCGACGCTGGGCGCGCTTCTGGTGCTGGGCGCAACCATCGCGCGGGGGTTCGTGCAGATCCACGTGCGCCGCATGGTGATGACCGAGCCGACCGCCGCCATCGTGTTCTATTTCTCGCTGACCGCATCCGCGCTGTCGCTGCTGACGCTGCCCTTTGGCTGGGTCATGCCCAGCGGAGAGGTTCTGGCGATGCTGATCGGGGCTGGCCTTGTTGGCGGGATTGCGCAGATCCTCGTGACTTCTTCCTACCGGTTTGCGCCTGCCTCGATGCTGGCGCCCTATGATTATGTCTCGATGATCTTTGCGATCCTGCTTGGCTATTTCTGGTTCGACGAGCTGCCGACCTTTGTCATGCTGGCCGGTGCGACGCTGGTAATCGCGGGCAATGGGCTGGTGATCTGGCGCGAAAGCCGCTTGGGGCTGGAACGCGGCAAGGCGCGCGCGGTCACCGATCCCAAGGGGGGATAAGGGCAAGGCAGCCACGGCAATGTGATTGGCCCGGACGCCCTGCATGGCGCCACTATGCGGGGATTGACGATACCCTCTACGGACCGCCGCCTTGACCGAGACTTCCCCCAGTTTCCTCCCGCCCGCAATCACGCTGGCGCGTCTGACCGACGTATCGCCCGCGCAGATCCTGGCGCATATGTCCGATCCCCGCGTGGCGACGCATCTGCCCTTGATGACCGAAGGCTGGGATGCCGCGATGGTGCGCCAATTCGTTGAGATGAAAGAGGCGCGCTGGCAGCAAGACGAGTTGGGCCATTGGGCGTTTCTGGCTGATGGCGCCTATGTCGGATGGGGCGGATTTGAAAAGGAAGGGGAGGAATGGGATCTCGGGCTGGTTCTGCGGCCAGACTGCTTTGGCCTTGGGCCGCGCATATCGCGGCAATTGCTGGAGTTTGCGCGGCATGATGCGCGCATTCCCTATGTCACCTTCCTGTTGCCGCCTTCGCGCAAATCACTGGGCGCGCTGTCCCGGCTGGGCGCGCGGTTTCTGGAAGAGATCGACTACGATGGCACCCGTTTCCTGAAATTCCGCCTCGACACCCCGCAGAGCTAAGGCGCATTTCATTGGCGGGTCAAACGGCAAGACAATGAAATTGGTAAATTGGCCCGGGACGTCGCCCCGGGCCATCGGTTCTTTGATTGCCTCTGTCCTTACGGGCAGATGGATCAGATGCTGGCGCCCTTGGGATCCAGGGTGATCTTCCACAACTCCTGATCGGCGCGGTCCATCAGGCGCACGGTCATCTGCTGGGTGGCGCCGTCGATGTCCACCAGACCGAAGAACTGCAGACCCATCGAGGGCGGCAGGTTGGCACCCTGCTCCTCGGTCGGGGCCTTCACGAACTTCACTTCGGGGCCAAAGGTGCCGTCCAGCGCGTTCGGACCAAAGGTGCCGGCATGGAGCGGGCCGGAGACGAACTCCCAGAAAGGTTCGAAGTCCTGGAAGGCCGCCTTGTCCGGGTTGTAGTAATGCGCCGCAGTGTAGTGCACATCGGCAGTGAACCAGACGGTGTTGTCGATCTTGGCGGTCTTGATGAAGCGCAGCAGGTCAGCGATTTCGAATTCGCGGCCCTTGGCGCTGCCATCTTCACCGTTCGAGATCGCCTCGACTCGCTCACCGTCGCGCACGACCAGACCGATGGGCATGTCGCAGGCGATGACTTTCCAGGTGGCGGTGGATTTCACCAGCTCACGCTTGAGCCATGCGATCTGCTCGGCGCCCAGAAGAGTGGTTGCCTCATCCGCGGGGTTTTCCTGCAGACCCAGGCTGTTGCCCGCGCGATAGCTGCGCAGATCGAGGAAGAAGACGTCCAGCATCGGGCCGTAGCCGATCTTGCGGTACACCCGGCCGGGTTCGGCAGGCGTATAGCTGATCGGGGTCATCTCGTGGAACGCCTTGGCCGAGCGGGCCGCCAGCACATGCACGTTCTTCTCGGTGTAGCGGTCGTCGCCGCTCAGATCCTTGGAATCGGACCAGTTGTTGACAACCTCGTGGTCGTCCCACTGGAAGAAGGTCGGGCACAGGGCGTTCATTTCGCGCACATGCTCGTCCATCATGTTGTATTTCCACTGGCCGCGGAATTCGTCCAGGGTCTCGGCGACTTTGCGCTTTTCGTCGATCAGGGTGGCGTTCTTCCAGATCAGCTGACCGTCCTTTTCGACCTCGTCCTGCATCGGGCCATCGGCATAGATGGTATCGCCCGAGTGGATGAAGAAATCGGGGCGGTGCTGGGCCATGGTCGCATAGGTGCGCATGCCTTCGTCATCGATGCCCCAGCCCTGACCGGCGGTGTCGCCCGACCAGGCAAAACGCACATCGCGGCGCGCGGTCGGCGCGGTGCGGAACTGACCGACGATGGGGTCCGATGTCGCCTGCAGATCGTTCAGATCCGCAGCCACAAAACGGTAGAAGATATCCTGATCCGACGGCAGGCCATCAACCATGCGCTTGACGGCGAAATCGTTGCTGGGGCCTGCGGTCAGCGGCGCCAGCTGGCGCGCATTGGCAAAGCTTTCGGTGGTGGAGACTTCCATCATCACCCGCGCGGGGCGGTCGGTGCGGGTCCAGATCATCCCGGACATGGTGTCCACGTCGCCGGACTGAACGCCGTGCGTAAAGACCGGGCGCGCCGAAGCACGCGAAATCGAGGGCGCCGCCAGCGAGGCAGCAAAAGCGGTACCACCCGCCAGGAAAGCCCGGCGGCTGGGGCGCATAAAGCGATGAGAAGACATGAGATTCCCCTGTCTGTTACATTGGATAGGTGGCGCCAGACAGACCGCGCCAATGTAAAATCTTTCCGCGCTCAAAATGAAACTTTGACGAACGTTTTGTGACCCCCTGCCCGCGCGGTGAAAGGACGGGCTGGCCAGGTCAGGCGGAGTCCAGCCGCGCGCGCAGGGCGTTTACCCGGTCGCGCAATTCGATCAGCTCATTCAGATCGCCGCCCATCGCCTCGATGACGCAGGTGGAAATTTCCTGCGCCTCGGCCTGCAGAGCCTGCCCCTTGTCGGTCAGGGACACGATCAGGCTGCGCTCATCCTCGGGATTGCGGCGGCGGGTCAGGTAGCCTGTGCTTTCCATCCGCTTCAACAGCGGCGTCAGCGTATTGGTTTCCAGATCCAGCCGCTTGCCCAGATCGCTGACTTTCTGTTCGTCCTGCTCCCACAGGGCCACCAGCACCAGATACTGCGGATAGGTCAGGCCCAAGGGCGCCAGCAGGGGACGGTACAGCCGCGTCAGCGCGTGGTTCGCCGAATAGAGCGAGAAGCACAGAAGATCGTCAATTTTCAGGGTCCGGTCCATGTCTTCATGATTTATGTCGCGCACGCTTTAATCGCAAGCGGTTGATTTTTGGCTCGTAGCCTCTATTTATATCGTACACGATATAATCGTACACGATTCAAAAAGGAGGCAACATGTCCATCACCCCGATCTACACCGCAGGCGCCACTGCAACGGGCGGCCGCGACGGCAAGGCCAGCATCCACGGCAGCGAGGTTCATTTCGATCTGGATCCGCCCCGCGAAATGGGCGGCGGCGGTAAAGGCAGCAACCCGGAACAGCTTTTTGCCGCCGGATATGCGGCCTGCTATATCGGTGCGATGAAATTCGCCACGACCCAGGACACATCCCTGGCCAGGGTGCCCGACGATGTTTCTGTCGATGCTGCGGTTGGCATCGGCCCGCGCGCCGAAGGCGGCTTTGGCCTGTCGGTCACCCTCAAGGTCTCCATGCCCGGTGTGGACAAGGCCGAAGCCCAACGCATCGCCGATGCGGGCCACGCCATCTGCCCCTATTCCAACGCCACCCGCGGCAATATTGAAGTCACCACCGAGGTGGTCTGACAGCCCCGCCACCGGGCGCCCACTGCACCGCAGGTGCTGAAACAGAAAAAGCGCGGGCCAATCGGTCCGCGCTTTTGCATCTTACCAACAGATCTGACGGATCAGCTGCGCACCAGCGCCTCATAGGCCTCGGCGATCTCGCGGGTCAGCGCGCCGACTTCGAACGTGTAGGGGCCGATCTCGCCCACCGGGGTGACCTCGGCAGCGGTGCCGGTTAGCCAGCACTGTTCAAAGCCTTCCATTTCCTCGGGCATGATGTGGCGCTCGTGCACGGTGATGCCACGGTCCTTCAGCATGCCGATCACGGTCTGACGGGTGAGACCGTTGAGGAAGCAATCGGGCAGCGGCGTATGCACTTCGCCATCCTTCACGAAGAAGATATTGGCGCCGGTCGCCTCGGCCACGTAGCCGCGGTAATCCATGAACAGCGCATCCGAGCAGCCCTTGGCCTCGGCCTTGTGCTTGGAGATGGTGCAGATCATGTAAAGGCCGGCCGCCTTGGCGTGCACCGGGATGGTTTCCGGGCTCGGGCGTTTCCACTCTGCGATGTCCAGCTTGGCGCCCTGCATCTTGGCGTCGCCGTAATAGGCACCCCAGCCCCAGACGGCGACCGCCATCCGCACCGGGTTCTTGGCCGAAGCCACGCCCATGTCTTCGCCCGCGCCGCGCCAGACCAGCGCCCGCACATAGGCGTCGGTCAGACCCGAGGCCTTCAGGGTCTCCTCCTTGGCGGCTTCGATCTGATCCACGGTATAGGGCATCGGCATGTCCAGCGCCTCGGCCGAGGCGATCAGGCGCTCGGAGTGTTCGCGGCTCTTGAAGATCTTGCCGTTATAGGCGCGCTCGCCCTCAAAAACGGAAGACGCATAATGCATCGCATGGGTCAGGATATGCACCTTGGCATCCCGCCATTCGACCATCTCCCCGTCCATCCAGATCAATCCGTCACGGTCATCATATCCGGCCATGCCGCACCTCCACTAAATCCATCGATGTTTTCATAAGTTGCGCTCGAAATGACCGGAGCGGACATATTGTTGCGCCAAAGCTGCGATTCGATACATCTTCACCCTTGGAATGTCAATAACGCTGACTTAAACTGCCTGTGAGAGCAGTGGAGGGGACAGCCATGCCGGAAGGGCGTTCAGGACAGGGTTTTGGCGGCGAAAGCCTGTTGTTTCTGACGGACGAACAGCTCCGCCAGGGGATCGAGGCGGTGTTCTTTGCCTACCGGGGTTTTACCGCAGATCCCGACCGGATCCTCGCCGAAATGGCCTATGGCCGGGCGCATCACCGGGCGATCCACTTTATCAACCGGGCGCCGGGCACAACGGTCAACAACCTGTTGACCATTCTGGGCGTCACCAAGCAATCGCTGAACCGGGTACTGCGCACCCTGATCGAAGACGGGCTGGTCGAAAGCAGGGTCGGCACCGCCGACAAGCGGGAACGGCATCTTTACCTCACCGAAAAGGGCGTGGCCCTGGAAACGGCACTGTCCGATGCCCAGCGCGCCCGCATGCGCAGCGCCTATAAAGAAGCCGGCCCCGAGGCGGTACAGGGCTTCAAGAAGGTGCTGGAAGCGATGATGGATGCGGATATGCGCCGGGTCTATGCCAAGCTGCGGGAAACCGGATCATGAGCACCAACGACGCACATCTGATGATCGTGGATGATGATGAGCGCATCCGCAGCCTGTTGAAGAAGTTCCTGATGCGGGCCGGGTTCCTTGTTACCGCCGCGCGCGACGGCGCCCATGCCCGGCGGCTGCTGGCCGGCCTCGATTTCGATCTGATTATCATGGATGTGATGATGCCGGGCGAGGATGGCGTCAGCCTGACCCGCGCCTTGCGCGAAACCATGACCACGCCGATCCTGCTGCTGACCGCCAAGGGTGAAACCGATGACCGCATCGCCGGGCTGGAGGCCGGGGCCGACGATTACCTCTCCAAACCGTTTGAGCCCAAGGAGCTGCTGCTGCGCGTCAACGCCATCCTGCGCCGGATGCCCGATACCGTGGCCGAGGACAGCATTCCCAAGGTTCTGCACCTCGGCGCCATCCGCTATGACATCGAACGGGGCGAGATGTGGCAGGGGGACGATCTGATCCGCCTCACCGGCACCGAAAGCCAGCTGATGAAGATCTTTTCCGCCCAGCCCGGAGAGCCGATCAGCCGGGCAAAACTGGTCGAGGATCTGGGCCGCGACCGGGGCCAGGCGCAAGAACGCGCCGTGGACGTGCAGATCACCCGCCTGCGCCGCAAGATCGAACCCAACCCGAAACAACCGCAATACCTGCAAACCGTGCGCGGTGCGGGCTATATGCTGGCGCCGGACTGAGCCACCCCCGGCCCCGCCCCAGACCGGTAAAGCTGCCGCCTTTCCACGGCGCGTTTATGCCGCTCTCACACCTCGACTTTGACGTGCAGATATGATCTGAACGCCCTGCCCGTCTCCGCCCGGGCGCATGTGGAAGAACTGACAGAGGCAGCCAGATGACCGAGACCCAGACCCCCGTCGAAGAGATGAGCTTTGAACAGGCCATGCACGAGCTGGAACGCGTGGTGGATCAGCTGGAACGCGGCGATGTGGCGCTGGATGCCTCGATCGCGCTGTACGAACGCGGCGCGGCGCTGAAGAAACGCTGCGAGGACGAGCTGAAGCGCGCCGAGGAAAAGGTCGCCGCCATCACCCTGGATGCAAATGGCACCCCGACCGGCACCCAGCCGCTGGATGCGGGCTGAGGGCATGACCACGGAGATGCAGGCGGACACGCGCGCCTTTCAGGCGGCGCTGCTGGATGCCCAGACCCGGATCACCGCCCATATGGACATGCGGCTGAGCGGCACCGACCGGCTGCACGATGCCATGCGCTATGCCATGATCGGCGGCAAGATGCTGCGCGGATTTCTGGTGCTGGAAAGCGCCCGCTTGCATGGTGTCGATGCAACCGCCGCGCTGGATGCGGCGCTGGCCATCGAATGCGTGCACGCCTATTCGCTCGTGCATGACGATCTGCCCTGCATGGACGATGACGACCTGCGCCGGGGTCAGCCGACCCTGCACCGCAAATGGGACGAGGCCACGGCGACGCTCGCCGGGGATGCCTTGCAGACATTTGCCTTTGAACTGTTAGCTGCCGATCACATCGGCCCGCAGGCGCTGGTGCTGATCCGGGCGCTGGCGCAATCCGCAGGCAAGGACGGCATGGTTTCGGGGCAGATGATGGACATCGCCGCGGAAACCGCAGGCACGCCGCTGACACTTGACGAAATCACCCGGCTGCAAGCCCGCAAGACCGGTTGCCTGATCGAATGGTCCGCCACCGCCGGTGCGGTTCTGGCCGGCGCGGATACCGGGCCTTTGCAGGCCTACGCCTCGGCGCTAGGGCTTGCTTTTCAGATCGCTGACGACATCTTGGATGTTGAAGGCGATGCCAGCAAGGTCGGCAAGGCCCTGCGCAAGGACGAAACCGCTGGCAAGGCCACCTTTGTCTCCCTGCTGGGGTTGGAACCGGCAAAAGCCCGCGCAGAAGAGCTGTGCGGCACCGCCTGTTCCGCGCTTTCTTCCTATGGGGAGGAGGCTGCAATCTTGAAGGACGCCGCCCGCTTCGTTATTGCGCGCGATAGCTAACCTGCGCACCATTTGCTGCGCCACTCCCGAGGAGGAGCCATGTCTGAGAGGCCCCATACCCCGCTACTGGATCAGATCGCCCGCCCTGCGGATCTGAAAGGCCTCAGCGACCGCCAGCTGACGCAGGTCGCGGACGAGCTGCGCCAGGAGACCGTTTCCGCCGTTTCTGAAACGGGCGGCCACCTGGGCGCAGGCCTTGGCGTGGTGGAGCTGACAGTGGCGCTACACGCGGTGTTCGACACGCCGCGCGACAAGGTGATCTGGGATGTCTCCCACCAGTGCTATCCGCACAAGATCCTGACAGGCCGCCGCGACCGCATCCGCACCCTGCGCAAGAAAGACGGGCTGTCCGGCTTCACCAAACGCGTCGAATCTCCCTACGACCCCTTTGGCGCCGCCCATAGCTCCACCTCGATCAGCGCGGCGCTGGGGTTCGCTGTCGCCCGCGATCTGGGGGGCAACGTGCCCGAAGGACTGGGTGATGCCATCGCGGTGATCGGCGATGGCGCCATGTCGGCTGGCATGGCCTTCGAGGCAATGAACAACGCCGGCCACCTGGGCAAGCGGCTGATTGTGATCCTCAACGACAATGAAATGTCGATTGCCCCACCGGTGGGCGCGCTGTCGTCCTACCTGTCGCGCCTTTACGCCGAAGAACCCTTTCAGGAGCTGAAGGCCGTGGCCAAGGGCGCTGCCTCCTTGCTGCCGGAACCCTTCCGCGAAGGTGCCAAACGCGCCAAGGACATGCTGAAGGGCATGGCCGTCGGCGGCACCCTGTTTGAATCCT
Organism: Phaeobacter sp. SYSU ZJ3003; assembly: GCF_041300735.1. Taxonomy (NCBI): domain Bacteria; kingdom Pseudomonadati; phylum Pseudomonadota; class Alphaproteobacteria; order Rhodobacterales; family Roseobacteraceae; genus Phaeobacter; species Phaeobacter sp. SYSU ZJ3003. The sequence goes on from NZ_PXNU01000002.1 coordinate 230,170, forward strand.
TAGGCTTTTCCTACCTCGGACCCATCGATGGGCACGACATGGACCAGCTTTTGCCGGTGCTGCGCACGGTCAAGGCGCGCGCCTCGGGACCGATCCTGATCCACGTGCTGACGAAAAAGGGAAAGGGATACGCCCCCGCCGAGCGCGCCGATGACAAAGGCCACGCCACGGCGACCTTTGACGTCATCACCGGCAAGCAGAACAAGCCGCCGTCGAACGCGCCGTCCTATACCTCGGTCTTTGGCGACGAGCTGGTGAAGCTGGCCGCGAAGGACGACAAGATCTGCGCTGTCACCGCCGCCATGCCCGATGGCACCGGCCTGGGGCTGATGGCCGAACGCTACCCCTCGCGCACCTTTGACGTCGGCATTGCAGAACAGCATGGCGTCACCTTTGCCGCCGCACTGGCTGCCGGGGGCATGAAGCCCTTCTGCGCGATGTATTCCACCTTCCTGCAACGCGGCTATGATCAGGTGGTGCACGATGTGGCAATCCAGCGCCTGCCGGTGCGTTTCGCCATCGACCGCGCTGGTCTGGTGGGCGCCGATGGCGCCACCCACGCAGGCAGCTTCGACATCGCCTATATGGCCAACCTGCCCGGCATGGTGGTGATGGCCGCCGCCGACGAGGCCGAACTGAAACACATGGTCGCCACCGCCGCCGCCCACGATGACGGCCCCATCGCCTTCCGCTATCCCCGCGGAGAGGGCGAAGGTGTCGATATGCCCGAAGAGGCCGAAGTTCTGGAGATCGGTAAGGGCCGGATGATCCAGAAAGGCGCCCGCGTTGCGATCCTGTCTTTCGGCACCCGTCTGGGTGAGGTGAAAAAGGCGGCCGAGTCCCTGTCTGCCAAGGGGATCACGCCCACTATCGCGGATGCGCGGTTCGCCAAACCCTTGGACCGCGAGATGATCCTGCAGCTGGCCGAAGGTCACGAGGCGCTGATCACCATCGAGGAAGGCGCAGTGGGCGGTTTCGGCAGCCACGTTGCGCAGCTCCTCGCCGAGGAAGGCGTTTTCGATTCCGGCCTGAAGTTCCGCTCGATGGTGTTGCCCGATACTTTCATCGATCAGGCCAGCCCGGCGGATATGTACGACGTGGCCGCCATGAACGCCCCGCAGATCGAAGCCAAGGTGCTGGAGGTTCTGGATATCGCGACGATTGGGGAAAAGCGGGCTTAACACGCCGTCAATAAGCCTGTGACTGCCTGGAGAGGCCCGGCCGATTGGTCGTACTACAAGGCTGGCGGATCCGCCGGGGGCGTGTAACTTTCCAGATTCTCAGCCAATTTCACCGCGCGCAGGCCCGTGCGGTAATCGGGATAGGCCAGCCTCACGCCCAGTTCCTCCTTGATGCGGGTATTCCGAACGCGCTTGTTCTCACCGTAGAAACTGCGCGCCATCGGGGTCATTCCGGCCTCATCAAAGGGCACTTCGGCAGGCACCGGCAGGCCCAGCAGCTCCGCGCCGTAACCAAGCACATCCTGCGGCGGAGCGGGTTCATCATCGCAGACATTGTAGATCGCACCCGGGTTGGGTCGGTCGATCGAGGCCTCCAGCACCGTCGCGATATCCTCCACGTGGATGCGGGAAAACACCTGTCCGGGCTTCACGATGCGCCGCGCCTTGCCCGCCATCAGCTTGGCAAAGGGACCGCGGCCGGGACCGTAGATGCCCGCGAGGCGAAAGATGTGCAGCGGTAGATCCGGTATCGCCTGCCATGCCGCCTCGGCCTGCGCGCGCCAGTTGCCGCGACGGCTGGAGGGGGCAACGGGCGTGTCCTCATCCACCCAGGCGCCGCCCTGATCGCCATAGACGGCGGTGGTGGAGAGATAACCGACCCAGTCGAACTGTCCGGACGCCGCGCGCGCCGCCAGTTCCTCCCGCAGCGCCTCCATCACCGGATCGCCATCCGCATTCGGACCAACCGAGGAGAGCACATGGGTGACGCCCTCCAGCGGGACGTTCGCGCCGGGCCATTGCAGCAGCTCCACGTCCTCATCCGGCTGGGCCTCACCCAGATCCCGCGTGGTGCCAATCACCCGCCAGCCCCGCGCCAGCATCCGCCGCGCCAGCGCCCGGGCCGAGTAGCCATATCCGATACAGAGAAGTGTTTTTGTCATGCCCCAATAGATGCGTCGCAGAGGGCTGCCCGGCAAGGGCGGAAATATCCGCGATGACGCAAACGGGATGGACCGGGGCGAAAACGGCGCTAAACCGGGGGCAGCGAACGGAAAAGGATCAGGCGATGGCGCTGCTACTCGGTGTGGATACGGGCGGGACCTATACGGATGCGGTGCTGATCCGCGACGAGGAAGAGGTGATCGCATCGGCCAAATCTCTGACCACCCGCCACGATCTGGCCATCGGCGTCGGCGGTGCGGTGCGGGCAGTGCTGGACCAGTCCGGCGTCGCGCCGCAGGAGATTTCGCTGGCGGCATTGTCCACCACCCTGGCCACCAATGCGTTGGTCGAAGGGCAAGGTGGACGCGTGGCGCTGATCTATATCGGCTTTGCCCCCGAAGATCTGGAACGTCACGGGTTGCGCGACGCGCTGAAAGGCGATCCGGCGCTGGTGTTGGGGGGAGGGCATACCCATGCCGGAAGCGAGGCTGCGCCGCTTGATACAGACGCGCTAATGGCCTTTTTAGAGACTGAATCGGCAGGGGTGAGCGGCTATGCCGTGGCCGGTGTCTTTGCCACCCGCAACCCCGCGCATGAGCTGGAGGCCGCCCGGATCATCACCGAAGCAACCGGCGCGCCAGTCACCTGTTCGCACCAGCTATCGGCAAAACTCAACGGGCCGAAACGGGCGCTGACAGCGGTGCTGAACGCGCGGCTGATCGGGATGATCGACCGGCTGATCGGGCGGGCACAGCACACATTGGCGGACCTCGGGATCACGGCGCCGATGTTGGTCGTGCGCGGCGATGGCGCCCTGATGTCGGCAGAACAGGCGCGGGAACGCCCCATCGAAACCATCCTCAGCGGCCCGGCAGCCTCGATCGTTGGCGCCCGCTGGATGACCGGGGTCGACACCGCGCTGGTCAGCGATATCGGCGGCACCACCACCGACGTGGCGCTGATCCGGGGCGGAAAACCGGCCATAGATCCGGCCGGGGCGCGGGTCGGAGATTACCGAACCATGGTAGAGGCCGTCGCCATGCGCACCACCGGTCTGGGCGGCGACAGCCAGGTCCATATCCAAAGCGAAGGGTTGAACGGCGGGGTGACCCTGGGTCCGCGCCGGGTGGTCCCGGTCTCTCTGATCGCCCATCAGGCGCCGGAGGTGGTGCATGCGGCGCTGGACCGGCAGATCAACGCAACGGTTGTCGGGGAACACGACGGCAGGTTTGTCCGGGCGATCCCAGGTCAGCCGACAAGCGGCCTCGGAGAGCGGGAGACGGCCCTGCTGGAGCGGATCGGCACCGATGTGCATCCTCTTGGCGCCGTGCTGCGCACCCGGATGGAGCAAGGCGCCCTGAACCGGTTGGTGGATCGCGGGCTGGTGCAGTTGGCCGGCGTCACCCCGTCGGATGCCTCCCATGTACTGGGCCGCCTGAACGATTGGGACAGCGCAGCCGCCGAAAAGGCGCTGACCATCTTTGCCCGCCGCCGCATCGGCAGCGGCGACCCCCTTGCCCCCGATGCCGAAACCCTGGCCCGTATGATCATCGACCAGCTGACAGAACAGACATCATTAGCTTTGTTAGAGACTGCTTTTGCCGAAGAAGGCGACACATTCGGACTGCCTGCGGATCAGCTGGCCCGCCATATCCTGCTGCGCAGGGGATTGGAAAATCACCGGGGCATGCTGTCGCTCAGCGCGGCGCTGAACGTGGATGTGGTGGGGCTTGGTGCCTCGGCCCCCAGTTACTACCCGGCGGTGGGAGAGCGCCTGCATTGCCGGATGATCCTGCCCGAACACGCCGGGGTCGCCAATGCCATCGGCGCCGTCGTCGGCCGCGTCACCCTGCGTCGCAGCGGCACCGTGACTTCCCCTGCCGAGGGGAAATTCCGGGTACATCTGGAGGATGGGCCGCAGGATTTCAGCGCCTCAGAGGACGCGCTGGCCTTGCTTGAAACCCATCTGAGCCAAGAGGCAGAGAAAGAGGCCCGCGCGGCAGGAGCCGAGGATATCCATGTGCATGTGGAACGGGACATCCGCACCGCCCAGGTCGAGGCGCGCGAGGTATTTGTCGAAGCCTTCATCACCGCCGAGGCCAGCGGCCGCCCGCGCGTGGCACTGGGCTGATACCCAGAAATAAAGAACCCGCCCTTGCGGCAGCAAGGACGGGTTTAGCACCTTATATTCCGATGATATCAGGCTCTATTCCGCGGCATCAGCCCGTTTCGGCAGCACCCAGTCGGGGCGCGGGAAATGGCAGGTATAGCCATTCGGCAGACGCTCCAGATAGTCCTGATGCTCGGGCTCTGCCTCCCAGAAATCACCGACGGGTTCCAGTTCGGTTACCACCTTGCCAGGCCAGATACCCGAGGCATTCACATCGGCAATGGTGTCTTCGGCCACGGCCTTTTGCGCGTCATCCACATAGTAGATGGCTGAGCGATAGCTCATCCCGATGTCATTGCCCTGCCGGTTCACCGTGGTCGGATCGTGGATCTGAAAGAAGAACTCCAGCAATTCCCGGTAAGAGGTCTTTTCCGGATCAAACAGGATTTCGATCCCTTCGGCATGGGTTCCGTGATCGCGGTAGGTGGCATTGGGGACATCACCGCCGGTATAGCCGACGCGGGTCTTGATCACCCCGGGGCGTTTGCGGATCAGGTCCTGCATGCCCCAGAAACAACCGCCGGCCAGAACGGCACGTTCAGGATTGCTCATCTGTTATCCTCCACTTGGTCGATATAGTCGCCATAGCCTTCGGCCTCCATCTCGTCGAGAGGAACAAAGCGCAGTGACGCCGAGTTGATACAATAGCGCAGGCCACCCCGGTCCAGCGGGCCATCCGGGAACACGTGGCCCAGATGGCTGTCACCATGAGCCGAGCGGACCTCGGTACGGATCATGCCCAGCGAGCGGTCTTCCAGTTCGGCCACATGCGCCGGTTCGATGGGTTTGGTGAAACTGGGCCAGCCGCAGCCGGATTCATATTTGTCGGACGATGCGAACAGCGGCTCCCCCGAGACGATATCCACATAGATGCCTGGCGCCTTGTTGTGCAGCAACTTACCCGTGCCGGGGCGTTCGGTGCCGGATTTCTGCGTGACGTAGTACTCTTCGTCTGACAGGGCAGCAATGGCATCTGGATCTTTGGTGTATCGCGTCATGTCGGGTCTCCGGCAAATCGTGGTGAGTCAGTACATGGGCTGATGCAGCGGAAATGCAAAGCGATTATTGCCCATCTCGCGCTCTTGTGCGGCAGCGGGGCATTCCGGAATGATCCAAACCGGTGCCCGATCCGTAGCCCTGATAACAACAGTGGAGAGTGAAAATGGTTCGAATGTGGGTATTGGCGGCGCTGTTAATGGTGGGGCAGATGGTGCAGGCGGCACCAGTCGGGGGCGTCTTTGCCTCCATCGATGGCGGTAAAATCGACATATCATCCTTCCGGGGGCAGCCGGTTCTGGTGGTGAACACCGCCTCGCGCTGCGGCTTCACCAAGCAATACGACGGTCTGCAAACGCTCTATGACCGATACAAGGACCGCGGCCTTGTGGTGCTGGCCGTGCCGTCGAATGATTTCAAACAGGAATTGTCCAGCGCCGAAGAGGTCAAGGAATTCTGCGCCCTGAATTATGATCTGACCCTGCCGATGACCGATATCACGCCTGTACGGGGCGATGGCGCGCATCCGTTTTACCAAGCAGTGCGGACGGAAACCGGATTTGAGCCAGGCTGGAACTTCAACAAGGTCCTGATCGCCGCCGATGGCACGGTTGCGGGCACCTGGGGTTCCATCACGCGGCCTCTGTCGGGGCAGATCACCGGCGCCGTCGAAGCCAACCTGCCGCGATAACAGAAATCTATTCCGCGGGTTTCGCTGCGACTTTGGCCGTTCTGCCCGGCTGACGGGACAATTGCACCGCCAGAATGCCGCCGGTGACAATCACCACCCCAACAATATCCAGCGGCCCCAGTTTTTCACCCAAAAGAAGGCTGGCGATCGCCACCCCGAAGACCGGGTTCAGAAAGTGGAAGGTGGCCGCACGCACCGCGCCAATGCGGTTCAGCAGCAGCACCCAGATAAAGGTCGCGGCAAGCCCCGGCACCAGCGTGGTATAGGCAAAGGCCAGTGCCAGCGGCAGGGTCGGATTGACAAAGATATCCTCGAACAGCGGCGCGGCGATGAACAGGCAGGCCGATCCGATCAGCATCTGCAACCCGACCACCATCATGAAATTGCCGCCCGATGTGGCCCCGCGCAGGGCCAGAGTTGCCAGGGTCAGGGCCAGAACGCCGACACCGCAAAGCGCCATGCCGAACAGATCGACCCCGGCGCTGATCCGGGTGCCCATGATCAGGGCAACGCCGACAACACCGGCCAGAAGGCCGACAATACCCAGGGGTTTCAGACGTTCCCGGAACACCAACCAGGAGGCCAGCGCCACCAGCAAAGGCATTGTCGAAGCGATGATCGCCGCCAGCGACGCTTCGATCGTCTGCATGGCGACAAAGTTCAGCCCCAGATACAGCGCATTCTGACAAATCCCGAAAATGATGGTCGCGCGCCACTGTCCGCGTGTCAGCCGCCAAGTCTGTCCCATTGCCAGCGCAATGGAAATTCCGATCAGGCCCGAGATCAGGAACCGCACCGCCAGGGAAAACAGCGGCGAAGCATCCACGACGATGATCCGCGCCGAGGTGAAAGCCGAGGACCACATCAGGGCAAATGTCAGCCCCATGGCGATTGCACGAATATCCAAAGCTGATCCTCCCCTGAATTGCCCGGACAGTCCCGCAAAAGGCGCCGGGGCGCAAGGCCCGCTCACATCACAGTGAGACATCCCGGCTGGTCCCGCGCCCAAAAAGAAAGGGCCGCCCGAGGGCGACCCAAATTCCTGTCAGATCCAAAGGATCCGGTCCGAGACTTATGCGTCTTCGTTGACGCTGTCTTTCAGAGCCTTGGCGATGGTCATTTTGACAACCTTGTCGGCTTCTTTCATGAACTTTTCGCCAGTGGCAGGGTTGCGCACTTCGCGCTCGGGGCGCTCGCGGCAATAGATCTTTCCGACACCGGGCAGGGTCACGGCGCCGCCGTTGGAAACTTCACGCGTGATCAGCGCGCAGACGGCGTCCAGAGCGGCACCAGCTGCTTTCTTATCGCTGCCCATTTCCTCAGCCAGCGCTGCGACAAGCTGGGTTTTGGTCATCGGTTTGGACATTCTTAGCTCTCCTTAAAACTGCCCGAACTGTGGGGCCTCATTGCGTGACATTATCGTTATGTTGTGCGGTAACACAACGCGTAGCGATAGCAAAGATCGTGAAAACAAGCGAATTTCCGCAGAAATTTGGGGAAAACTAGCCTCAGAGGAAGGCCGTTTCATCAAAAGAGCGCAGTTTTCGGCTGTGAAGCCGCTCCAATGGCATGCCGCGCAGCTGCTCCATTGCCCGAATTCCGATCTGCAAATGGCGCGCAACCTGAGTCTGATAGAAGTCCGACGCCATGCCGGGCAGCTTCAGCTCGCCATGCAGCGGCTTATCCGAGACACAGAGCAATGTGCCATAGGGAACCCGGAAGCGATAGCCATTTGCGGCGATCGTCGCGCTTTCCATATCCAGCGCAATGGCGCGCGACTGGCTGAGCCGCTGCACCGGGCCGGACTGGTCGCGCAGTTCCCAGTTGCGATTGTCGATGGTGGCGACGGTGCCGGTGCGCATGATCCGCTTCAGATCGTAGCCTTCGAACTCGGTCACCTCGGCCACGGCCTGTTCCAGTGCGATCTGGATTTCCGCCAGCGCCGGGATCGGGGTCCAGACAGGCAGGTCATCATCCAGCACGTGATCCTCGCGCAGGTACGCATGGGCCAGCACAAAATCGCCCAGCGCCTGCGTGTTCCTGAGGCCGGCACAATGGCCCACCATCAGCCAGGCATGCGGCCGCAGCACCGCGATATGATCGGTGGCGGTTTTGGCATTGGACGGGCCAACGCCGATATTAACCAGCGTGATGCCGCTGCCATCCGCCCGTTTCAGATGGTAGGTCGGCATCTGCGGCAGTTTGGCGATGGCTGGAATGTCGGCATCTGCATCGGTGATCTCATGATCGCCGGTACTGACAAAACTGCTGTAGCCCGAGGCCGGATCGGCCAGCTGCGCGCGCGCATAGGCTTCGAACTCGGCCACGTAGAACTGGTAGTTGGTGAACAACACGTGGTTCTGGAAATGGGACGGATCGGTTGCCGTGTAATGGGCCAGCCGTGCCAGCGAATAATCGACACGCTGCGCAGTGAACAGTGACAGGGGGCCGCTGCCATTGGCGGGCTGATGAGTGCCGTTGACGATATCATCATTCGTCGTGGACAGATCCGGCACGTCAAACACATCGCGCAGGGTAAACCCGGCGGCGCCGTCCTGTGGCACCGTCAGATCCTGCCGCGAGGCCACGGCAAAATGCACCGGGATCGGCGTTTCCGAAGCACCGATGACCACTGGCTGTCCGTGGTTCTTGATCAGCAGGCCGATCTGCTGGATCAGGTAATTGCGGAACAGGTCCGGGCGCGTCACCGTGGTGGCATAGGTTCCCGGCATCGACACATGGCCAAAGCTGAGCCGCGAATCCACTTGCGCAAAGGAAGAAGTGGTAAAGCGAATTTCAGGATAGAAGGCGCGGATACGCTGATCCTGCGGCGCATTTCCAGACATCACCGCCATGAAAGCGTTGCAAAGGAACTCCGTGGACTGCCGATAAAGCAGCTCCAGCCGCTCCACGGCCTGCGCCGCGTCAGTGAATGTCTCGGGGGCGGGATGTTCAGGCAGGCGGATGGTGGTCATGAAATCGGCTCTAACACGGGGATTTTCTTGAATGTGCGCACATCCACCAGCCCCAGATCTGAAATCCGCAGCTCAGGAATTACCACCAGCGCCAATAGCGAATGCTGCATATAGGCGTTGTTCAGCTTGCAGCCACAGGCCTCCATCGCCTCGACCATCTTCTGCGCCTTGGCGGCAACCTCGGTCGCTGGGCTGCTGGACATCAGGCCCGCGATGGGCAATTCGACCAGCGCCAGCTCCTCTCCGTCGCGGAACAGGGTGATACCGCCGCCGACCTCGGCCAGGCGATTTGCGGCCAGCGCCATCTGCTCCCGGTCGGTGCCAACCACGATCATGTGGTGGCTGTCATGCGCCACGGTCGAAGCCATCGCCATGGACCCCTGATAGCCAAAGCCCGAGACAAAGGCGTTGGTGACGCCGCCCGTGGCCTGATGGCGTTCGACCAAAGCGATCTGGCAGACCTCGCCGCTGCCTTCGACCAGCCCTTCGACCACTGGCAATTCCGCCTTCAGCGCCTTGGTCGGGGCCTGGTTCTCTACCACGCCAATCACATTGGCGGTAACCGAGTTCGCCCCCTCCGGCGCCTTCAGTTCAAAATCACCCGCCGACAGCGCGTGGCCCAGATGCACGGTACCCGTGGCGCTCTCTGGCCAGTCATAGTGCGGGCATTCAACAGTAATAGAGCCGTTTTCTGCCACGATCTGCCCACGCGCGATCACCAGTTCGATGGGCAATTCGCGCAGGTCCGAGGTCAGGATTACATCCGCGCGCCGCCCAGGGGTGATCGAGCCAAGCTCGCGCTCCAGCCCAAAGTGCGTCGCCGTGTTGATGGTCGCCATCTGCAGCGCGATTACCGGATCGCAGCCGCAGGCGATGGCGTGGCGCACCACCCGGTTCATATGGCCATCGTGCACCAGCGTGCCGGAATGGCAGTCATCGGTGCAGAGAATGAAGTTGCGCGGATCCAGGCCCTTTTCCGTCACAGCGGTGATCTGGCTTTCGACGTCATACCAGGCCGAGCCCAGCCGCATCATTGACCGCATGCCCTGACGGACCCGGGCGATGGCATCGGCTTCGCAGGTACCTTCGTGATCATCCGCCGGGCCACCGGCCACATAGGCCGCGAAATCCGGTCCCAGATCGGGAGAGGCATAATGCCCGCCTACTGTTTTACCTGCCCGTTGGGTGGCGGCGATTTCCGCCAGCATCTTGGGATCGGCGTTGGCGACGCCGGGGAAGTTCATCATCTCACCCAGACCGATGATGCCGGGCCATGTCATCGCCTCGGCCACGTCTTCGGCGGTGATTTCATATCCGGTGGTTTCCAGCCCCGGCGCCGAAGGCGCGCAGCTGGGCATCTGGGTGAAGATATTGACCGGCTGCATCAGCGCCTCGTCATGCATCATACGCACGCCATCAAGGCCCAGAACATTAGCAATCTCATGCGGGTCGGTGAACATCGAGGTGGTGCCATGCGGGATCACCGCGCGGGCAAATTCCGCCGGAGTCAGCATGCCGGATTCGATATGCATATGGGCATCGCACAGGCCGGGAACCATAAAGCGACCGTTGGCCTCGATCACCTCTGTCTCTGGTCCGGTGCAATAAGAGGCGTCCGGCCCGACATAGGCAATGCGCCCCGCGACGATGGCGATGTCGTGCCCGTCCAGCACTTCACGGGTGTGGACATTCACCCATCTGCCCTGACGGATCACCGTATCTGCGGGCGCGCGGCCTGCGGCAACTTCGATCAGTTTCGGGGCGGAATCGGGCCAGCTGGGAAATGCGGTCTGTGTCATGCGCCAATTGTTCTGATTGCGCTCACAAGTGCAAGGGCCGAAGGCATCCTGTCATCAAAGGATCACCTTCTGCACAAAGCGAAAAATCCCCCTTGCCACTTCCCTGTCGGCGGAGGAGGCTGGGGCAGGATGATCAATGAGCCCTGAAACAGGCTCTAATTTGGATATATGAAGAGGTTCCCATGACCGTCACGGATCTGCGCCCCGATGTCGACCGGCAGAATATAGAACACTGGCAGGAGCGGGTGGACCTTGCAGCGACCTTCCGCTGGACCGAGCGGCTCAATATGCACGAAGGGGTGGCGAACCATTTCAGCCTCGCGGTGAACCCCGAAGGCACGCGGTTCCTGATGAACGCCAACCAGATGCATTTCACCCGCATCACCGCCTCGAACCTGTTGCTGCTGGATGCGGACGATCCGGCCACGATGAACCGGCCCGATGCCCCCGATCCCACCGCCTGGGGGCTGCATGGCTCGATCCACCGCCTGTGCCCGCACGCGCGCTGCGTGATGCATGTGCATTCGATCTTTGCCACGGTTCTGGCCTCTCTCGCCGACAGCAACCTGCCTGCCATCGACCAGAACACCGCGACCTTCTACGACCGTTACGTAATCGACGATGGCTATGGCGGTCTTGCCTTCGAGGATGAAGGCGCCCGCTGCGCCGCCATGCTCACCGATCCCAAGAAGAAGGTGATGATCATGGGCAACCATGGGGTTCTGGTGATCGGCGACACGCCCGGCGATACCTTCAACCGGCTCTACTATTTCGAACGCGCGGCCGAGACCTATATCCGCGCCCTGCAGACCGGCCAGCCGCTGCGCTATCTGTCGGACGAAGTCGCCGAAAAGACCGCTGCCGAGCTGGACGCCTATCCCGGGCAGGCCGAAGCACACCTGCGCGAGATCAAGGCAGTACTGGACAGCGAGGGGTCAACTTACGCAAGCTGAGGCGGGGCCTGTCCCCGCATGAGTTGTTGATGAGGGCTGCCCGATGCATGCGATTGCCGATACCACCCGTCTGACGGCAGAGGGCGTGATCACCGCCGATCAGGCCCGCATCATCGAATCCCGCGCCCGCGAAGCGATGATCACCCTCGGGGTCAACGTCATCCTGTGCCTCGGGATCCTCGCGGCGACGGGCGGCTTCATCTTCTGGCTGGCCGATCCGCTGCCCGTGGCGATTGCGGGTCTGCTGATGACCCTCACCGGGCTGGCGATCCTGGCCCGGGGGGGCGAGATGTTCCACATGTTCGGCAACGCTGCCACGCTGATCGGCGCAGGCATGCTCATCGGTGGCGCCACGCTGGAACTGATGGACAATTACGAAGAGATCGCGGGCTGGGTCCTGTGGCCTGTGGGTGGTTTGCTGCTGGCAGTTCTTTCCCTGCGGTACTGGCGCGGCGGGCTATCGTCGCATTTCGTGCTGGGGGCGCTGATCCTGATGGGGCTGGCCGTCCATATCATCGGGATCGAGGCGCTGAGCAGACAACACGATATCGGCTCACCGCTGCGCAACTTTGAAATGCTGTATTATGCGGCGCTGCTGGCGGGGATCGGCGCGCTGATCGACGTGCGGCTGGTCACCGCCTTTGCTCTGGCGCCTTTTGCTCAGGCGCTGGAAACGGGCAGCGCCTATTTCCACGCCGCCTACGTGTTCTATTCCCCGGAACCGACCCTATCGATTCTGCAGATGTCTGCGCTGATCGCCCTGTGCCTGTGGCTCGCCCGCAGCCAGCCGGAACGCATTGCGCGGCATCTGCGCATTCTTGTCATGCTGGCCTTTGTGGTGGCCAACCTCTGTGCACTGGTCGGTTCGCTGTGGGGGGATTTCGTGGGCGAAACCATCTGGGGGCCGGGACGCTATTACGGCAGCGTCCATCAGGACTGGGACAGCTTCAATGCCGCGCGCACCGTGTTCCGGGACACTGCGCTGGAGCTGTCGGCCAATCTCTATTCCATCCTCTGGGCACTGGCGCTGGCGGGCATGGTGGTCTGGGCGGCGATGCGCAACGAACGCGGTCTGTTCAATGCGTCGCTGACCTTTGGCGGCATCCACGCCTATACCCAGCTGTTCGAGAGCTTTGCCGATGAACCGCTGGCCTATGTGATCGGCGGACTCACGGCGGTTCCGCTGGCCTGGGGGATCTGGCGGCTGAACCTGTGGATCACTGCCCGGCAGGCTGCCCCCTAACCCCTACCCCCTGCGCATCTGGCGCGGGGTACTGCCGAACTCCTGCCGGAAGGCACGTGTCATGGCGCTGGGATCCTCATAGCCGCAACGCAGGGAAATCTCGGCCACGCTGAGCGTGGTTTCCAGCACCAGTTTGCGCGCCTGTATCAGCCGCAGCCTGCGATAGACCGCTTGCGGCGGCGCGCCCAGTTCCGCCTTCATCCGCGCCTCCAGATCCTTTTGACTGCGGCCCACCCGGCGGGCGACCTCTCCGATGGGCAGCGGCATCTCCAGATTGGCCTGCATCAAGTCGATGGCCCGCACCAGCGACCGGCTGCGGGCCAGTGGGATGACCTGACCGCCAGTGGCCTCCGGGCTCATGAACAGGGCCGCAAGCTCCAGCCGCAGCGCTTGGCCGTGGCGTTCCGCGATCAGATCCAGCATCAGCTCGAAGGCAGCCAGCGCGCCGGAACAGGTGACCCGATCCCCGTCCCGCACATAACGCAGCCGCTGCGCATCGACCGAGGGGAAGGCCTCGGTGAAACCCTGCAACTCTTCCCAGTGGATGGTAGCCCGGTGCCCGTCCAATAGCCCCGCAGAGGCCAGCAGCCAGGCCCCGGCATCAAACCCCGCCATCACCGCGTAGCGCCGCGCCGCAGCCCGCAGCCCGCGCAACGCCTTATCGGTGGCCAATGGCCGGTAATGATAGCTGGGCATGGCGATCAGCATGTCGCCGCCGTATTCAGCGAGCCGCCCGTGCGCGTTGACCTCCATCCCCGCCGAAGACACCGCCGTGCCGCCCTCCAGCGTAAGAAAGCGCCAATCGTAGATCTGCCGCCCGGCCAGCGTATTGGCCGCGCGCATGGGCTCGACTGTATTGGCCAAACAGTGACCCGAGAAATCATCAAACAGCAGCACATCCACCTGCTGCGGTGCGGCGCGATCTTTCACCCAACTTTGCATGATTTTCTCCATTTACGCATGAAACCTACCTATATCCCGCGTAGTCTCCCGGACAAGCGAACAAGAAGGATTCCGCAGATGCAGTTTGGGATGACCGAAGAACAGTCGATGATCGTCGACACCACCCGCGCCTTTGTCGAAAAAGAGCTGTACCCGCATGAGCTTGAGGTGGAGCGCAGCGGTCATCTGCCGATGGAGCTGATCAAGGAGCTGCAGGCCAAGGCGATGGAAGCGGGTCTTTATGCCGCCAACATGCCCGAAGAGGTGGGCGGCGCCGGGCTCGATACGCTCAGCTGGCTGATGTACGAAAAGGAACTGGGTCGCGCCAACTACGCGCTGCACTGGACCTGCGTTGCGCGCCCGTCGAACATCCTGCTGGCCGGTACGGATGAGCAGAAGGAAAAGTACCTCTACCCCTGCATGAAGGGCGAAAAATGGGATTGTCTGGCGATGACAGAGCCGGGCGCCGGGTCCGATCTGCGCGGCATGACCGCCACGGCGCGGGCGGATGGGGATGATTACATCCTCAACGGCACCAAGCATTTCATCAGCCACGCCGATATTGCCGATTTCGCCATCGTCTTCATGGCCACGGGTGAAGAGGATACCCCGCGCGGGCCGAAAAAGAAGATCACCGCCTTTTTCGTCGACAAGGGCACGCCGGGCTTCAGCGTGCGCGACGGCTACCGCAATGTCAGCCACCGCGGCTATACCAACGCGGTGCTGGAATTCGACGATTGCCGCCTGCCGAAATCCGCCATTCTGGGTGAGGTGGACAAGGGGTTCGAGGTTGCAAACACTTGGCTAGGCGCAACGCGACTGCAGGTTGCGGCCACCTGTCTGGGCCGCGCTGAACGCGCCTTGCAGCATGCGGTGGAATACTCCGCCGAGCGCAAGCAATTCGGCCAGCAGATCGGGAAATTTCAGGGCGTGTCCTTCAAACTGGCGGATATGGCAACCGAGCTGAAGGCAGCAAACCTTCTGACCTGGGAAGCAGGCTGGAAATTCGATCAGGGCAGCGTCACCGAAAGCGACATGTCCATGGCGAAACTGAAGGCGACTGAAATGCTGGCCATGGTCGCGGATGAGGCGATCCAGATTCACGGCGGCATGGGCCTGATGGACGAACTGCCGCTTGAGCGTATCTGGCGCGATGCCCGGGTTGAACGGATCTGGGAAGGCACCAGCGAAATCCAGCGCCACATCATCAGCCGGGAGTTGCTGCGTCCTCTGGGCGGGTAACCCCCGGTGGTGAAGACCATATTTCACTGCTACCGGCCGTTTTTCACTCATTGGATGAGCACCGAATTTGGGTCAGATTTCGCGACCTGTTTACGGTACGCCTCTGTCGCAGACCTGATACCGTCGGGTTCCTGTGCAACCAAAGTGCAGCGATCTCCCGGGAAAAAAGGCAGTTCAAAAACGACAACCCCCCGGACCCAAAAGGAACCGGGGGGCGTTCTGAAATCGCGGTCTAAAGCATCCCTACTCAATCCGCACAACCATAAAGGGATCATTTCGTTAATGAAACGTTATCAGCGCGGCTATAATTCCGCCCTTGGCCCAAAATTTTTCAGTTTGCATGGGGTTTCAGCATGACTCCGCGCCTGTCACGACTGTTGCGGCCCGAAACAATCGCCGTCATTGGCGGCGGCGACTGGTGTCGGCTGGTGGTTGAGCAATGCCGGTCGATGGGATTCGCTGGCCAGATCTGGCCAGTTCACCCCAAGGCCGAAGAGATCGCAGGTCTGCCCGCCTATGCATCGGTTGCGGATCTGCCCGCTGCACCGGATGCCAGTTTCATCGGGGTGAACCGCTTTGCCACTGTGGATATCGTCGCCGACCTTGCCGCCCGGAATGCCGGCGGAGCGGTCTGTTTCGCCTCCGGTTTCCTCGAGGCCCAGGCCGAGGATGCCGAAGGCGCTGACCTGCAGGCCAAGCTGCTGGAGGCCGCGGCCGAGATGCCGATTCTCGGACCGAACTGCTATGGCTTCATCAACTATCTGGACGGCGCGCTTTTGTGGCCGGATCAGCATGGCGGGCAACCCACCGACAGCGGTGTGGCCATCGTCACTCAAAGTTCCAACATCGCCATTAACCTCACCATGCAGCAACGCGGTCTGCCCCTTGCCTATGTGGTGACAGCGGGCAATCAGGCGCAATCCGGCATCGCCGACATTGGCGCCGCCCTGCTGGAAGACGACCGGGTGACGGCCCTTGGTCTGCATATCGAAGGCTTTGGCGATCTGCGGGCCTTCGAGGCCCTCGCCCAGCGTGCCCGGGAGCTGGGCAAACCCATTGTTGCCCTCAAGGTTGGAAAATCAGCCGAGGCACAGGCAGCGACCGTTTCCCATACCGCATCGGTCGCCGGGGGAGATGCCGGGGCGGCAGCGCTGCTCGCCCGCCTTGGCATTGCGCGGCTCGATGATCTCTCTTCTTTCCTTGAGACGCTGAAACTGCTGCACGTCACCGGGCCTCTCGCCTCAAACCGGATCGCCTCGATCAGCTGTTCTGGCGGCGAGGCCAGTCTGGCGGCGGATACGGCCCATGACCTTGATGTGGTCTTTCCGCCGCTGAACGAGCGCCAGACGACCAACCTGCGCGCGGCGCTGGGACCGATGGTGGCACTGGCCAACCCGCTGGATTACCACACCTATATCTGGCGCGACGTCGATGCGATGACCCGCGCCTTTTCCGCGATGATGGACCCATCGCTGGCGATGACCCTGCTGATCGTCGATTTCCCGCGCCCCGATCGCTGCTCGGCCGCGGACTGGGACTGCGCGATTGAGGCCGCGATTGGCGCCCGCCAGCAGACTGGCGCCAATGTCGGGATGGTAGCCTCACTGTCCGAACTCTTGCCCGAAGAAGTCGCGGCGCAGCTGATGGCGGCAGGCGTGGTGCCCTTCTGCGGATTGCGCGAAGCGATCATCGCCTGCGAAGCCGCCGCAGGATCCCCCCTGCCCGCTGCCGAGCCGCTGTTGCTGCCCACGCCGACGGTGGATCCCGATCTGATCCCCGAGGCCGAAGCCAAGCGGCGCCTTGCGGATTACGGACTGCGTATCCCGAAATCCCATCGCGCAAAAACACCGGGCGCAGCGCGCGCCAGCGCAGCCGACATTGGCTACCCGGTAGCGCTGAAAGGTGAAGGCGTTGCCCACAAGACCGAGGCGGGCGCCGTGGTTCTGAACCTGATGTCCGGCGGCGCCGTAAGCGCGGCCGCAGAGCAGATGCCTGCCTCCTCCTTCCTGGTCGAAGAGATGATCACGGATGCGGTGGCCGAACTGCTGATCGGCGTAGTGAAGGATCCAGCACATGGCTTTGTCCTGACCCTGGCCGCCGGTGGAACCCTGACCGAATTGATGCAGGACAGCGTCTCACTTCTGCTGCCCGCCAGCGACGCGGCCATCGAGGCTGCGCTCAGCTCCCTGCGTATCGCCCGGGTGCTCGACGGCTATCGGGGCAGACCCGCCGCAGACCACGCGGCCATCCTGCGCGCCGTTCGCGCGGTCGGCTCTTATGTGCTGGACCACGCCGAAGGACTGGAAGAGATTGAGATCAACCCGCTGATTTGTACCGCCGATGATGCCATCGCGGCGGATGCGCTTATGCGCAGAAAGGACTGGATGAGATGACCGACACAGATACCGCACAGAGCCCCGTCAAAACCCGCCGCGAAGGCGCCATCCTTGAGGTGACACTGGACCGACCAAAGGCCAACGCCATCGACCTGAAGACCAGCGTTGTCATGGGCGAGGTGTTCCGCGAATTCCGCGATGATCCCGAATTGCGCGTCGCCATCGTGACAGGTGGCGGTGACAAGTTCTTCTGCCCCGGCTGGGACCTGAAGGCTGCCGCGGATGGTGATGCCGTCGATGGCAATTACGGCGTTGGCGGCTTCGGCGGCCTGCAGGAAATGCGCGAGATGAACAAACCGGTGATCGCAGCGGTGAACGGCATCGCCTGTGGCGGTGGGTTGGAACTGGCGCTGTCAGCCGACATGATCCTTGCTGCCGATCACGCCACCTTTGCCCTGCCGGAAATCCGTTCGGGCACGGTGGCCGATGCGGCCTCGATCAAACTGCCCAAACGCATCCCCTATCACATCGCCATGGAGCTTTTGCTCACCGGACGCTGGTTCGACGCAGAAGAGGCGAACCGTTGGGGTCTGGTGAATGAAATCGTCGCCGCCGATCAGCTGATGGACCGCGCCTGGGAGCTGGCCCGGCTGCTCGCCTCGGGGCCGCCGCTGGTCTATGCGGCGATCAAGGAAATCGTGCGCGATGCCGAAGATTCCAAGTTCCAGGACGCGATGAACCGGATCACCCAGCGGCAATTGCGCTCGGTCGATGTGCTCTATGACAGCGAAGATCAGATGGAAGGTGCCCGCGCCTTTGCCGAGAAACGCGATCCGGTCTGGAAGGGCCGCTAGAGCTTTTCGGGCTGAGCCTGAAACAATGGATCAACTGAGGCATGTCACCTAATCGCCCGCCATGCGGCGGGCGGACGCATGCCTGCCGCTGGCGCGACAGGCGTGAAAAGCTTCAACTCCCTTTGATGCGCTGCACCGCCCAGCGCGCGGCATCGGCGACCACGGGATCCGGATCCTCGGTCAGCCGCGCCGCCACCGGGCCAAGGGCGGGATCGCCCGAATTGCCGATGGCATATAGAACATTGCGCACAAACCGATCCCGCCCGATCCGCTTGATCGGCGAGCCCGAGAACATCGCCCGGAACGCCGTATCGTCCAGCGCCGCCAAATCGGCCAGACGCGGCGCGCTGAGCCCTTCGCGGGCGGCATAACGCATGTCGCTGGCTGCAACCGCAAATTTGTTCCACGGGCAGGCGGCGAGACAATCGTCACAGCCATAGATCCGGTTGCCCATCTTGCCGCGCAGCTCTTCGTCAATCGGGCCTTTGTACTCGATTGTCAGATAGGAAATGCAGCGCCGTGCATCCAGTTGATAGGGCGCGGGAAAGGCATCTGTCGGACAGGCCGCAAGGCAGGACCGGCAGGAGCCGCAATGATCCCGCTCTGGCGCATCGACCGGCAGCTCCAGCGTGGTGAAAACAGAGCCTATGAAGGCCCAGTTGCCCCAGTCCCGGCTCACCAGGTTGGTATGTTTGCCCTGCCAACCCAGCCCGGCCGCCTGCCCCAGCGGCTTCTCCGGCACCGGCGCAGTATCGACAAAAACCTTTACCTCGGCAGGATCGCCCGCCTTCTCCGCCTCGGCAATCAGCCAGCGAGCCAGACGTTTCAGACGTTTCTTGACCAGATCATGATAATCCTTGCCGCGCGCATAGACCGAGACCGCACCCCGGTCAGGCTGGCCCACAACCGCCATCGGGTCTTCGTCGGGGGTATAGCTTTCGGCGAGCATGATCACTGATCTTGCCTCGGGCCACAGCTGCGCCGGATCACCGCGCCAATGGCTGCGCTCCGCCATCCAGCCCATCTGCCCGTGATACCCTGCCTCCAAAAAGGCCTGCAGCCGCGCGGGCACCTCGGGCACATCCCCCGGGCGGCAGACCCGGCAGGCGACGAACCCTTCGTCCAGCGCCTGGCGGATCAGCTTTTCCTTCAGGGCAGCGCTCATGCCAACACCGGCAGGCGCAGATCAAAAATCGAGGTCAGCATAATGCGGCGGCGGCCGGAAGCCGGGGATCTGATCAGCCAGGATCGACCGGAATGCCGGGCGCGACTTGATCTTGGCATACCAATCCTTCACGGCGGCAGAGCGGTTCCAATCCACATCGGAGATATAATCGAGCGATGACAGATGCGCGGCGGCAGCAAAATCCGCCAGCGTCATACTATCCCCCGCCAGCCAGCGCCGGTGGTCCAGCAGCCAGGCCATGTAATCCAGGTGATACTTGATCGCCCGGGCGCCAGCCTTGACGTTGCGGCTGTCGGGATAGCCTTCGCCGGTGACCTTCTTGTTGACCCGCTCATACAGCAGTTTCGAGGTCACCTCGTGGTGGAACTTGTCATCGAACCAGCTGACCAGACGGCGCACCTCATAACGGCCATCGGGATCAGAGGGCATCAGCGACGGTTCGGGGCGGCTTTCCTCCAAGTATTCGCAGATCGCCGCGCTTTCCGACATCATCTTGCCATCAAGACGTACCACCGGAACCTTGGCCGCCGGGTTGCGCCGCAGGAAATCGGGATCTTTCTCCCAATAGCGTTCTTCGACCAGTTCGACCTCGATCTTCTTTTCCGCCAGCGACAAGCGGACCTTGCGACAAAACGGTGAGAGCGGGACATGATACAGGCGTGCCATTGGCGGGTGGAGTCTCCTGAAGCGTGCGGGATAGAACCAGCAATGCCCGCTTGCGGCAAAAGTTTCAATCCTCGAAACAGGCTGATCGTCCATCTGCGCGGATGGTGGCCGCCCCATCCCGGATCTGCGCCGCCCGTTGACGGACGAATTTTGACGGCCGCGACGCCGATCTGCCCTTGGGATCCGGCAGCACCGCCGCGATCAGCGCCGCCTGACGCGCGGACAAAGCATCAGGGCCGACGCCGAAATACTGCCGCGCCGCCGCCTCGACGCCAAAGACGCCTTCGTCCATCTCCGCGACGTTCAGATAGACCTCCAGGATGCGCCGTTTGCTCCAGATCGCCTCGACCAGCGGAGTCATCAGTGTTTCCAGCGCCTTGCGGATCCAGCTGCGCCCCTGCCAGAGGAATACGTTCTTCACCACCTGCTGGGAAATAGTCGACCCGCCACGCTGACCGCCCTCGGCAAGGGCCGCGCGGATCGCGGTGACATCAATCCCCCAATGCTGGCAATACCGCGCATCTTCCGCCGCCACCACGGAGCGCGCCATGACCGGCGCGATATGGTCAAACGGGACCCATTCCCGATCCACCTCACCCAGCCTGCGCTGTTCGCTCCAGATCGTATGGGTGATCGGCGGGTTCACCACCGAATAGAGCGCCACCAACGCCACAGCCAGCAGGGCAGCCGCAAAAAAGGCTCTAAGAACCCATTTGCGCACCCACCTCAAGGGCCAGGTCATCCGGCGCAGCAGAGACGCACTGCGCGGGCCCGGCTTTTTCTTCGCTGCCTTCGCCATACCCCCTCTATACGGCAGAGCCACCCGTGGCTGCCACCGTGAAATCCGCCTGCTGCTCCGGACCCCTCATCGCATGCCCAAAACGGGCACGGGACAAAGGGACGGCTCAGGCAGAATTGCGGAGGCTCCGCGCCGCAGGCGGGGAAACCGCCATTGTGCTTGAACCGGTCCTGTCCCGGGACAGGCAGGGGTCAGGCGATGTAGGCGCCAGGGCTTGCTGCTCGGGTGACCCGGAGAAACACTCCCCCAAAAAGAAAAAGCCCCGCAGGCGGGTCGCCTGCGGGACAATTTGATAGCACTGTTTTCGTTCGGCTTATTCGGCGGGAACGGCAGCCTGCTCTTCCGAGATCGGATGCGTCAGCTTGTTCAGCATTTCCTTGGGGCAAACCTGCAGGAAATTACCCTTCTCGATGTCCCAGTGTTGCAGGATCTCCGCGGCCTTGCGGCTTCCGGTTTCCTCAAGATGACGCTCGATCAGGCCTTTCAGCTGCGCTTCCCAATGCTCAACGGTGACCGGGCAGGTAACCAGCGATTCCATGTTCATCATGGTCTCGGCCTTACCCTCGGGGTCATAGAGATAGGCCATACCCCCGGTCATGCCGGCACCAAAGTTGGCGCCGATGGAGCCCAGGATGACCGCAACACCGCCGGTCATATATTCACAACCGTTGGAGCCGCAGCCCTCGATTACCACCTTGGCGCCCGAGTTGCGGACCCCGAAACGCTCGCCCGCGCGGCCCGCTGCGAACAGGTAGCCGTCCGTAGCGCCATAAAGCACGGTGTTGCCAACGATGGTGTTGTCGCTTGCCACCAGCGGCGAGGCCATCGGCGGACGCACGACGATCATGCCACCCGACAGGCCCTTGCCGACATAGTCGTTGGCATCACCGGACACTTCCAGTTTCAGACCCGGCGCCGCAAAGGCCCCCAGGGACTGACCGGCCGAGCCTTGCAGCTTCACCGTCAGGTGGTTGGGCTGGAAGGAATTACGCATACCGAAGTTGCGCACGATATGGCTCGACGTGCGGGTACCCACGGTGCGGTGGGTGTTCTGCACCGCATAGGACAGCTGCATCTTTTCGCCATCCTGCAGGAACCGCGCCGCATCGCGCACGATTTCCGCGTCCAGCGTATCCGGCACCGCGTTGCGGTCCTTGTCGCGGTTGTAGACGATGCTGGCAGAGCCATCGACGGTGATCAGCAGCGGGTTGAGGTCGAGATCATCGAGATGCGCCGAACCGCGTGAGACCTGCGCCAGCAGATCCGCACGGCCAACCACTTCATCCAGGCTGCGCGCACCGATGGAAGCGAGGATTTCCCGCACTTCCTGCGCGTAGAAGGTGATCAGGTTCACCACCTTGTCGGCGTTGCCGGTGAACTTGTCACGCAGGCTTTCGTCCTGGGTGCAGACGCCCACCGGGCAGGTGTTCGACTGGCACTGACGCACCATGATGCAGCCCATCGCGATCAGCGCGGCGGTACCGATGCCGTATTCCTCGGCGCCCATCATCGCGGCCATGACGATGTCGCGTCCCGTGCGCAGACCACCATCGGTGCGCAGAGTCACGCGGCCCCGCAGGTTGTTCATCGCCAGCACCTGATGCGCTTCGGTCAGACCCATTTCCCAGGGCAGACCGGCGAATTTGATCGAGGTCGCGGGCGAAGCACCGGTGCCGCCATTGGCGCCCGAGATCAGGATGATGTCGGCCTTCGCCTTGGCAACGCCAGCAGCAATGGTGCCAACACCAGAGGAAGCCACCAGTTTCACCGTCACCTTGCAGCGCGGGTTGATCTGTTTCAGGTCATAGATCAGCTGCGCCAGATCCTCGATCGAGTAGATATCGTGGTGCGGCGGCGGCGAAATCAGGGTCACGCCCTTGGTCGAATGGCGCAGGCGGGCAATCAGGTCGGTGACCTTCATCCCCGGCAGCTGACCACCTTCACCCGGTTTGGCACCTTGAGCGACCTTGATCTCCAGCTCTTCACACTGGTTCAGGTATTCGGCGGTGACACCGAAACGGCCTGAGGCCACCTGTTTGATCTTGGCCGACGGGTTGTCGCCATTGGGCTCGGGCACAAAGTGTGCCGGATCCTCGCCACCCTCACCGGAGTCCGATTTGGCGCCGATGCGGTTCATTGCGACGTTCAGCGTCTTATGCGCCTCGGGCGACAGCGCCCCCAGCGACATGCCCGGCGTCACAAAGCGTTTACGGATCGCGGTAATGCTTTCCACTTCCTCCAGCGGCACCGGCTTGCCCAGCGGCTTGATGTCCAGAAGGTCGCGCAGATGGATCGGCGGATTGCTTTGCATCTTGGCCGAATACTGCTTCCACATCTCGTAGGACGCCTTGTTGCAGGCCATCTGCAGCATATGCATCGAGCTGGCTTCCCAGGCATGGGTCTCACCCGATTTACGCGCCTTGTAAAAGCCGCCAATCGGCAGAACGTTTTGCTGCTCTGCCCATGCGGTGCCGTGGATTTCCTCAGCCTTGACCTGGATACCCGACACACCGATGCCGGAAATCCGGCTGGTCATACCCGGGAAGTATTCGGCGCACATGGCGCGGGACAGGCCTACGGCCTCGAAATTGAGACCGCCACGGTAAGAGGAGATCACCGAGATTCCCATCTTGGCCATGATCTTCAAGAGGCCCTGGTCAATGGCTTCGCGGTAGCGGCTGACGTTCTCGGTCAGGCTGCCGTCCAAGAGGCCGCGTTCGATACGGTCTGCCAGCGAATCCTCGGCCAGATATGCGTTCACCACGGTGGCGCCACAACCGATCAGCACCGCAAAGTAATGCGGGTCGATACACTCGGCCGAACGCACGTTCAGCGAACAGAAGGTCCGCAGACCCTTGCGGGTCAGATGCGAATGCACGGCAGAGGTCGCCAGGATCATCGGCATTGCAACCTTATCCGCATTCGAATGCTGGTCGGTCAGAACGATATGGCCAGAGCCGGAGCGCACTGCCTCTTCAGCCTCGGCGCGAATGCGCTGGAGCGCCGCATTCAGCGAGCCTTTGCCCGGTACGAAAGTACAGTCGATCTCGACCAGCGGCGCGTTGAGGCTCTCCATCAGCTTGTCCCACTGGGCGTTGCCGACAAAGGGGCTTTCCAGAACGAAGATCTCGGTCTGGCTGCTGTCCTCATCCAGAACGTTCTTGAGGTTCCCGAACCGCGTTTTCAGCGACATAACCCGGTATTCACGCAGGGAATCGATCGGCGGGTTGGTCACCTGGCTGAAGTTCTGACGGAAGAAATGCGACAGCGGGCGGTATTTCTTGGAGAGAACCGCCGACGGGGTGTCATCGCCCATGGAGGCCAGCGTTTCCTTGCCGTCCTCAGCCATCGGCGCCAGGATCTGCTCCAGCTCTTCGATGGTGTAACCGGCCGCAATCTGGCGGCGGCGCAGTTCTTCGCCCTGGAACAGCGGCTTTTCCGTCACCGTGGCAAGGGATTCGTCCAGATCGTTGATCTTTTCAACCCACTCGCCGAACGGCAGCGCGGCGGCCAGCTTGTCCTTGATCTCGGTGTCGTGGAACAGCTTGCCCTTTTTCATGTCCACGGCCAGCATCTGACCGGGGCCAAGCGCACCCTTTTCCACCACGTTGGCTTCGTCGATCGGAACCATGCCCGCTTCGGACCCCGCGATCACCAGACCATCGCCGGTGACGACATAGCGCATCGGGCGCAGGCCGTTACGGTCCAGACCGGCGCAGACCCAGCGACCATCTGTCATTGCCAGCGCGGCAGGGCCATCCCAGGGCTCCATCACGGAGTTGCAGTAGGAATACATGTCGCGCCAGGCTTCGGGCAGTTCGACCGCCTGTTTCGACCAGCTTTCGGGTACCAGCATGGTTTTCGCCATGGGGGCGGAGCGGCCCGCGCGCACCAGAACCTCAAACACCGAATCGAGCGCCGCCGAGTCGGAAGACCCGCCCGCGATGATCGGTTTGATGTCCTCAGCATAGTCGCCAAAGGTGGAGGAAGCCATGCGGATCTCGTGGCTCTTCATCCAGTTGACGTTGCCCTTCAGCGTGTTGATCTCACCATTGTGGGCCAGCATGCGGAACGGCTGTGCCAGCCACCACTGCGGGAAGGTATTGGTGGAATAGCGCTGGTGATAGATCGCAAAGGCAGATTCAAAGCGTTCGTCCATCAGGTCGGGATAGAAAACCGCAACCTGTTCGGCGAGCATCATGCCCTTGTAGATGATCGACCGGCAGGACAGCGACGCGATATAAAGACCACCAATCCCGGCAGCAGCGGCTGCTTTCTCAATCCGGCGACGGATCACGTAAAGCTCCCGCTCAAAGGTGTCTTCGTCCACGCCCTTGGAGTTGGAGATCAGGATCTGCTCGATCTCGGGGCGGGTGGCGTTGGCCTTTTCACCCAGGCAGGTCACATCCACCGGCACGTGGCGCCAGCCATAGATGTAATAGCCCATGCGCAGAACTTCGGTTTCCACGATGGTCCGGCAGGTTTCCTGTGCGCCGAAATCGGTACGCGGCAGGAAGACCTGACCAACCGCGATCAGCTGATCGGTGTGCGGCTCGTGGCCGGTGCGCTTGATCTGGTCATAGAAGAAGGGAACCGGGATCTGCACGTGGATGCCCGCACCATCGCCGGTCTTGCCATCGGCATCGACCGCACCGCGGTGCCAGATCGCCTTCAGCGCGTTGATACCGGCTTCGACCACCTTGCGGCTGGCGCTGCCATCCTGCGAGACGACCAGACCCACACCGCAGGAAGAATGCTCTTCTTCCTCGGAATAGAGACCGTTTTCTGCCATCCACTTGCGCTTGGCTTCTTCGGCGCGGACCCATTCTGCATCATATTTCGTCATGTCATTTTCCTTTGCCTGGCGGGGGCGCCTCGCCTGTTTCAGGGGCGCGCATCCGCGTGGGACCGAAGTCTTTGGTTATTCAGCTGCGACGGCTGCCTTTGCGTTGAACCGCTCCAGGATCGCCTCGGCACAGTCACGGCCGTCCTTGATGGCCCAGACCACGAGGCTCGCCCCGCGCACGATATCGCCCACGGCATAGACGCCGGGAAGATCGGTTGCGCCGGATTTGAACTCGGCCTTGACGGTGCCCCAGCGGGTGACCGGCAATTCGGGCTGGCCCCAGAGGGTCGGCAGATCTTCCGGCTCAAAGCCCAGCGCCTTGATCACCAGGTCGGCCTCTTCGACATAGTCGGCACCTTCGATCACCTCGGGAGCCTGACGGCCGGTGGCATCGGGGGCACCCAGGCGCATCTTCTGCACCATCACGCCGGTCACCTTGCCATCCGCATCGGCAAATCCCTTGGGCGCCGACAGCCATTCAAAGACGACGCCTTCTTCCTCGGCGTTCTGCACTTCGCGCTGCGAACCGGGCATGTTGGCACGGTCGCGGCGGTAGAGACATTTCACCGATGTCGCGCCTTCGCGGATCGAGGTCCGCACGCAGTCCATCGCGGTATCACCGCCGCCGATCACAACGACCTTCTTGCCTTCGGCATTCAGCTCACCGCTGTCGAATTCGGCAACCGTGTCGCCAAAGCTGCGCTTGTTGGAGACGGTCAGGAAGTCGATCGCCTTGACGATGCCCGCCGCGCCGCTGCCCGGCATGGCCAGATCGCGGGATTTATAGACGCCGGTGGCAATGATCACCGCATCATGCTTGGCCCGGAGGTCAGCAAAGGAGATGTCCTCGCCCACGTTGCAGTTCATCACGAATGTAACGCCGCTGTCTTCGAGCAGTTTGTTGCGGCGCATCACCACGTCTTTTTCCAGCTTGAAGCCGGGAATGCCGTAGGTCAGCAACCCGCCGGCCCGGTCATAGCGGTCATAGATGGTGACCTGCACACCCGCGCGGCGCAGCATGTCCGCAGCTGCCAGACCACCGGGGCCGGCACCGATGATGCCAACGCTTTCGCTACGCTCATGAAGCGGTGCAAAGGGTTTGACCCAGCCGTTTTCCCAGGCGGTGTCGGTGATGTATTTCTCCACCGCGCCGATGGTGACCGTGCCATGGCCGGATTGCTCGATGACACAGTTGCCTTCGCACAGGCGGTCCTGCGGGCAGATGCGGCCGCAGATTTCCGGGAATGTATTGGTCGCCTGGCTGGTGGCATAGGCTTCTTCCAGACGGCCGGTCGCGGTCAGACGCAGCCAGTCGGGGATGTTGTTGTGCAGCGGACAATGGGACTGGCAATAGGGCACGCCACACTGGCTGCAGCGGCTGGCCTGCTCTTCTGCCTTCGCCTGGGCGAACTCCGCATAGATTTCGTCGAAATCTTCCTTGCGCGCTTCCGCGGTCCGCTTCTCGGGCATGTCGCGTTCGATCTGCACGAATTTGAGCATTGGTTGCTTGGCCACGGGGGGACTCCATTTTTAGCTTGCTCCGGTCGTCATAGATCGAAGCGCGGCGGATTAAAAGTCAACTGTACTGACCTATTTTGTCAGTTCTCGCTTTCTGATACCCGCTGGAGCAAAAAAGTACAGTGATTTTAGATCCGAATCGGACCTAAGTGCTGCGCTTCCCATCCGGGTGCAAATTTACTAAAGAAAATTGACCGCTTAGGACCCCTCCGGTCCGATACAGGAGCGCCCGGCCATGCCTCTCTTTCAACTCGTCCTGGTCGCCCTCATTCAGGGCATCACCGAATTCCTGCCGATTTCCTCCTCCGGGCACCTGATTCTGCTGCCTGCGCTGACCGGGCTGGACGATCAGGGGCAGGTGATCGACGTGGCCGTTCACGTCGGCACACTGGCGGCCGTGGTGATCTATTTCTGGAAAGATGTGCGCACCGGCTTGATGGGGTTGCCGCGTCTGGCCTGCGGACATGTAGACACCGAAGGTGCCCGACTGGCGCTGGGGCTGATCGTCGCAACAATCCCCACGGTCCTGTTCGGCGCCGCCCTGCATTTCACCGGCTTCAGCGACGCGCTACGCTCCACCGCTGTCATCGGCTGGACCATGCTGATCTTTGGCATTGTCCTTTATGTCGCCGATCAGAAGGGCGCGAGCCTGAAATCCGCACAAGACTGGGGCCTGCGTGATGCGCTGATCATGGGGCTGTGGCAGATGATCGCGCTGATCCCCGGCACCTCGCGGTCCGGCATCACCATCACCGGTGCCCGGCAGTTGGGCTATACCCGCACCGAAGGCGCACGGATTGCCATGCTGATGTCGATCCCCACCATTATCGCCTCAGGCGTTCTGCTGGGGGCTGAAGTCGCGGTCGAGGCAAATACCGCCCTGATGCGCGACGCCGCCATCGCCGCCGTGCTGGCGCTGGTCTCGGCCCTTGCAGCCCTTAGCCTGATGATGCGGCTGCTGAGATCGGTCAGCTTCACCCCCTATGTGATCTACCGGGTGGTTCTGGGCGTTGTGCTGCTGATCGTCGCCTATAGCTGAGATCCCTCTGCGCCGATCAGACAAAGAACAGTCAAAGAAAAAGCGCGGCACCAGATGGACCGCGCTTCATGATCTTATATGGACCTGCCGCCAACGCGATCAGGCGTCGCCCTTCAGGTTGCGAGCCGAAGCGGTCATCACGTCGTATTGCCCGGAGGGGCGGAATTTCCACAGGTAATCCGGCAGGATCGGGCCCATCAGTTCCGGCTCGATCCCCAGATCGGCGAACCCTTTGGCGCCCTCAGATACCACATTGTCGCGGCGCAGGCTCTTCAGCTGGTCGCGGGTCAGCACCTTGTTCTCGATCAGCTGGAAGCTGGCGGCCTGAAGCACGTCAAACCCGAAGGCCACGATACCGGCAACGAAACGCGGCAGCGACAGCACCAGACGACGGCGATGGATGACCGACAGCATCTCCTGCATCAGCGCGGCAAAGCTCTTCACTTCCGGCCCGCCCAGCTCGTAGATGCCCGGCTCGGCCTGACCCAGAACTCCGGCCACGGCGGCGCGCGCCACATCATCCACATAGACCGGCTGGAACAGGGTCTTGCCGCAGGCAATCGGCAGCACGGGCGACATCCGCGTCATCGAGGCGAAACGGTTGAAGAACTGATCTTCGGTACCAAAGATGATCGAGGGGCGCAGGATCACTGCAGCCGGGAAAGCCCCCTGAACGGCGGCTTCGCCTGCGGCCTTGCTGCGGGCATAGTCGCTGTCGCTTTCGGCATCGGCGCCAAGGGCAGAGATATGTACCAGTTGCTGGACACCCTGTTCGGCAGCGATCCGGGCGATGCGGCCCGCGCCTTCGGCCTGGACGGCATCAAAGGTATTCTTGCCCAGCTCGTTCAGAACGCCGACGCAGTTCACAACCGCATCCGCGCCCTGCATCACCGCCGCGACAGAGGCATCGTCGCGGATGTTGCAGAAGACAGGCTCGACCTGACCAGGGACACCGTAGGGTTTTACATGCATCGCCTCGTTCGGGCGGCGCACGGCGACCCGGACCCGCCAGCCTTCCTTGGCCATCCGGCGCGCAATGTATCGACCGACAAAACCAGATCCGCCATAGATCGTGACCAGTTTGGACATCTTTTGGCTCCTGCAGTTAGCTCTTGACCCGATCTACCGGGCCAGCGGGTTTCAAACAAGGCGCAAAATCATGTCCGGACCCACAGTTTCATGATAAATCGCTGGCTTTACCGCCGCCATCGGCCCCGGCCTTCACGGGGTCCCGGCCGCGGGGCCCTGAATCCGGCTGCAAATTGCCACCCGATGTAAAAATCCGTTTGACGCTCCCGCCGCCGGTGCGTATACGCCGCTGCACGACACCTGCCCAGGTGGCGGAATTGGTAGACGCGCTAGCTTCAGGTGCTAGTGTCCGTATGGACGTGGAGGTTCGAGTCCTCTCCTGGGCACCATAATCCTTTGTTGGAACCCCTACAGTTTCAGATGTTCAAAGACGCCCCACAGGGCGCCCTTGAATGATGTCTTGCCTCAGCTCAGGCTGATATTCAGCCCTGCTTCCGGCTTTAGAAATCCTGCCACTTGTCGAGGGCGGCGTTGCCATCCGTGGCAGCGGCAGGTGTCGCGTCGCTGAAGTCCCAGTCCGCATCCCCATGGGCCGTTGGCATGCTTGGCGCTGCTTCAGGGGTGCTGGGCATTGCCGTGATATTGCCACCGCCTGCGATTTTGAAATGAGCAACCAGCTCGGCCAGCTTGGTGGCGTCGCTGTTCAGCATGTGCCCTGCTGCGGTGGCCTCTTCCACCATGGCGGCGTTCTGCTGAGTCACCTGATCCAACTGCACCACGCCGGTGTTGATCTCACCAAGGCCCGTGGATTGCTCCACAGCGCCTTCGGCGATATCGGTGACCAGACCAGAGATATGGTTCACCCGCTCGACAATGTTCTGCAGGGCCTCGCCGGCCTTGCCAACCAGATCCACACCGCGTTCCACCTGTCTCGAGCTATCGCCGATCAGCGTCTTGATTTCCATCGCCGCATCCGAGGACCGCTGCGCCAAAGCCCGCACTTCGGAGGCGACCACGGCAAAGCCTCGGCCTGCTTCGCCTGCACGGGCGGCCTCGACCCCCGCGTTCAGCGCCAGAAGGTTGGTCTGGAAAGCGATGTCGTCGATGACACTGATGATCTGGGCGATATGGGTCGAGGATTGCTCGATCTCGGTCATCGCCGAGACTGCACTTTGCACCACGACGCCACTGTTCTCGGCCTCTTTCTTGGCCTCGTTCATGATGTTTTCAACGCTACGAGCGCCATCGGCAGCGGATTTGACCGACGCCGTCAGCTCGTCCAGCGCAGCAGCGGTTTCTTCCAGCGTCGCGGCCTGACTCTCGGTGCGGTGAGACAGATCATCCGAAGACTGGCTGATCTCGGCGGCACCGTTGCGGATGCTGGAGGCGGATTCCACCACTTTCGTCACCGTGCCGTTCAGATTTTCGACGGTTCGGTTGAAATCCAGACGCAGCTGTTCGTAATCCTCGGGGAACCGGTCGGAGATGCGAGTTGTCAGATCACCGCCTGACAATTCGGACAGACGCGCGCCGAGGCTGGCAACGACCTTGGCCTGATTTTCACTATGTGCCTTTTGAGTCTGCTCCATCTCACGCTGGCGAACCAGGGCCGCATGGAAGACGCCCAGACTGCGGGCCATGTCGCCAATTTCGCCTTTGTCTGGCAGGCCTGTCATCTCGATGTTCAGATTGCCCTCAGACAAGGAAATCATCCGGTTGCTGATCCGGTTCAGCAGACCACACAGCCATTTCCCCAGACCCAGCGCCATGGCGCCGGCCAGAACCATCGCCACGATGGCCGCGCCGATACCGGTGTTGCGGATCGTATTGGTGATCGCCGTGATCGCATCCAAGGGGACAAGCGCATTGCCCACGGCAACCAGATTTCCGGAGAAGTCACGGATTTCAAACGGGCTGCCCGCATAGGCATGGCCGCCAAGGTCATAGTCCGACGTCTCTGCCGCCTCGCCTTTCACAAAACCTGCAATGGCAGCCGCATCCAGAAGCGCGGGACCGTCGTAACTTCCGGTCAGTCGGCGGATCTCTTCGCCAGTGCTGGAGAACGAACTGATATCGCTGTCTGGCAAAAGGTAGATTTCAAGCGCGGAATCGCCTCCTTCGGTCAGGCTTTGAACCAGGGCGCTGTCGAATTTGAGGCCGATTTCCACGCTGCCCACGTGGCTGCCATCATGGCTGATCGGGGCGATACCGCGGATACCGATGCCCGCGCGTCCCCGTTCAAGGCCCGAAACTGGCGCCTGCGTCTTGTTCGCGGCAACAACGGAATGGCGGAACCCGGATAGGTCATCGCCAAACTTCTCGGGCTTGTGCACCCGGAACAGAGACAGCGCCTCTGGAGTGTGAAACTGGAACTGAGCGATCCCGGCACTCGTTGCCAGTCCTTTGAAGTTTTGGGCGAAAATCCGGTCAAGCGTGTCTCGGTCCTGCTCTGCCACGGCGCGCTGCACGTCCGACATGGCAGCCACGGTCTGAGCCGTGGTCAGGGCGAGTCGCTGGCGCCCTTCGATCTCGGAACTGACACGGGCCTCGAACTGACGCAGCTCGCGGAGTGTTCCCTCATCCGAGACTGTCCCCAGGCCCATGAACAAAGGCACAGTGACAATCGCGATCGCAACCAAAGAACTGACCAACAGCGCAACAACAATCCGCATTCTGAGGGACATCGTTAAAAACTCCTATCAACAGAGTCTTTTCCTAGCGCGAAGAGGCTTAAGAATTTGCATACTTAAATCACGACATGTTGATCTTTTCGCACCTACGGGTATTGGGGAGCCGCCTGAACCTTGGCTCCATATTTAGCATTTATTCGAATAAGTTACGATTTCAGAACCATGGGCGGACGGATCCCGGGCGCATGAGCAGACCAGAATATCGCCCGATTAAATCACCGAGAATAACAAGAGAAACCGGATCGACCGGCGTTAGAAATCTACCCGTTCGGTAGGCTCAGTACGGGTCCGGGGAGGCATCAAAGCCGACTGTCCTGAACCTCTTTCAGATCGGGAATGACATCGGCGGTGCCATGGCGAGTCACCATCAGGGCCGCCGCGCGGGAGGCTTGCGCCATGGCCTGCGCCATCGGCATTCCGCGATCCAGACCGGAAAGGACATAACCGGTAAAGGTGTCTCCTGCCCCGGTGGTATCGACCGGGGTGACCGGCAAGGCTGGAATATCCTGCACCGCGCCTGTGGTGCCATGGAAATGGCGCGCGCCCTCTGCCCCGAGGGTAACGATCACATCTTCAACGCCCAGCGCCTCGGGCGGATTGCCGGTTGCATCCTGCAATTGACGCGCCTCGACCGCATTCAGAAACAAAAGATCCAGATGCGGCAAGACCGCTGCAACCGCTACCGCGTCAAAAGGCGCCGCCGCATAGGCCACCCGCAGCCCCAGATCACGGCCCATCCGCGCTGCATCGACCTGCAGGTTGGTTTCGTTCTGCATCACCAGAATATCCCCGGCAGAGGCAGCCGACAGGGCCTGACCGATCTGATCCGGGCTGATCGCGCGGTTGGCTCCGGGAAACAGGATGATCTGGTTTTCGCCGTCCTGATCCACAGCAATGATTGCATGGCCCGTGGGCGTGTCGATCTGCGCGATATGGCGGGTATCGACGCCGTACTCCAGCAGGCGGTCCACCGCCCATCTGCCATCAGCGCCAACAGCACCGATGTGGCAGACGTGGCTACCGGCCCGGGCGGCGGCGACCGACATATTGGCCCCCTTGCCGCCCAGAAACTGGTCCAGACCCGAGGCTGCCAATGTCTCACCCGCCACCGGAAGATGCGGCAGCGCGTAGACCATGTCAGCGTTGATCGAGCCCAGGTTCCAGATTGCCATCGTTACCGCCTAGCCGATGTTGCAGGCAGCCAGAACCGCCATGTTCAGCACGTCATTAGCGGTCGAGGTGGTCGAGCAGATCTGGATCGGCTTGTCCACGCCCGCCAGGATCGGGCCAACCACGGTGGCACCGCCCATTTCCTGCATCAGCTTGACCGAGATGGAGGCCGAGTGCCGGGCAGGCACGATCAGGATGTTGGCGGGGCCCGATAGACGCTGGAACGGGTAATTCTCCTGCGCCTTGGCATTCAGCGCCACATCCACGGTCATTTCGCCTTCGTATTCGAAATCGACGCCGCGCTTGTCCAGAACACCCGGGGCGATATGCATCTTTTCCGCCCGCTCGGACACCGGATAACCAAAGGTCGAGAAGCTGACAAAGGCCACGCGGGGATCCAGCCCCATGTGCCGGGCCACACCAGCAGCGCGTTCGGCAATCGTCGCCAGATCGTTCTCATCCGGCCATTCATGCACCAGCGTATCGCCAATCAGCACGATCCGGCCCTTATGCAGCAACGCGGTCACGCCGGCCGCGCCGTGTTTGGCATCGGCATCAAAGACGTGGTTGATCTGATCCAGAACATGCGCGGATTTCCGGGTGGCACCGGTGACCAGACCATCGCCATGCCCATGCGCCAGCATCAGCGCCGAGAAGACGTGCCGGTCACGTCCCACCAGACGGTGGATGTCCTTACGGTCGAAGCCCTTGCGTTGCAGGCGGTTGAACAGGAAATCCTTGTAGGTGTCGAAATGCTGGGTATTGGCAGCATTGACCACCTCCAGCTCGCGCACCGCATCGCCAAGGCCGGCCGCTTCCAGCTTGGCCTTCACATCATCGGCACGGCCAACGACCAGCGCCTTGCCAAAGCCGGACCGCTGATAGGTAACGGCGGCGCGCAGCACGCGGGGATCGTCGCCCTCGGCAAAGATCATCCGCGACTGAGCCGAACGCGCGCGGGCGTTGAGGCCGCGCAGGATCGAGGCCGTCGGGTCCATCCGGCTTTTCAGGCTGATCTCATAGGCTTCCATGTCGATGATGGGACGACGCGCGGCACCCGTGTCCATGCCCGCCTTGGCCACGGCTGGGGGAATCCGGTGGATCAGACGCGGATCAAACGGTGTTGGGATGATGTAATCGCGACCAAAAGTCAGCGATTTGCCATAGGCTAGCGCCACCTCATCCGGCACATCCTCGCGCGCCAATGCGGCCAGCGCATGAGCACAAGCAATCTTCATCTCGTCATTGATGGCGCGCGCATTGATGTCCAGCGCCCCGCGGAACAGGTAGGGAAAACCCAGAACGTTGTTCACCTGGTTGGGATAGTCCGAGCGGCCCGTGGCGACGATGGCGTCGACGCGGACCTCATGTGCCTCTTCCGGGGTGATTTCGGGATCCGGGTTTGCCATGGCAAAGATCACAGGGTTGTCGGCCATGGAGGCAACCATCTCCTGCGTCACCGCGCCTTTGACCGACACGCCAAGGAAGACATCGGCGCCTTCCATTGCTTCCTCAAGCGTCCGCAGCTCAGTCTTGACCGCATGGGCCGACTTCCACTGGTTCATACCTTCGGTACGGCCCTGATAAATCACACCCTTGGTGTCACAGACGATGCAATTGTCGTGCCGCGCGCCCATGGATTTCAGCAGCTCGATACAGGCGATGCCCGCCGCGCCCGCGCCGTTCAGCACGATTTTCACGTCTTCGATCTTTTTGCCCGAGATATGCAGCGCATTGATCAGGCCCGCCGCACAGATCACGGCGGTGCCGTGTTGGTCGTCATGGAAGACGGGGATATCCATCTCTTCCTTCAGGCGCTGCTCGATGATGAAACACTCGGGCGCCTTGATGTCCTCAAGGTTGATGCCGCCAAAGGTCGGGCCCATCAGCTTGACCGCGTCGATGAACTTGTCCGGATCTTCGGTGTCGAGCTCAATGTCGATCGAGTTCACATCGGCAAAGCGTTTGAACAGGACAGATTTCCCCTCCATCACCGGTTTCGATCCCAGCGCGCCCAGGTTTCCAAGCCCCAAAACCGCCGTCCCGTTGGAGATGACAGCCACCAGGTTGCCCTTGTTGGTATAATCATAGGCGGTTTCCGGGTTCGCCGCGATCGCTTCGCATGGCACCGCAACACCGGGGGAATAGGCCAGGGAGAGATCCCGCTGCGTGGTCATCGGGACGGTCGCATTGATTTCCCATTTGCCGGGTGTCGGCTCCAGATGGAAGGCAAGCGCCTCTTCGTTTGTGATCTTCGCTTTGGGCATGGGCTGTAGGTGTCCTCTCCTAATCGGGCACAGTCTTATCCCAGCCCTGCGTCCCTCTCAATCCGATCCGGAAAGAAAACGACCCCTAAAAAGCAATAATATTTCAAATAAAACTTGATAGATTTCGTCGGCTTTTCGCCACAATCTCGACCGATCCGCGCTATATTCCGTTAATAATACTTAACAGCTTCTGTGTGACGCGTGGCTATAAGGCCGCAAACCGGCGCCAGAACAGCACATGTCAGAACGGCATACGACCATTTCTGAAAAGTCACACCCGCCGCCGCAATACCGGCGGGCAGGGTAAATTTGGGATGCACGATATGACAAGTATCAACTCCAACACCGGCGCCGCCACAGCGCTACACCTGCTGGGAGGGACGACACAGCAGCTGGAAACCGTCCAGAACGAGGTCGCAACCGGAAAAGAGGTGAATACCGCCAAAGACAATGCCGCGCTATGGGCGATTTCCCAGATCATGGAGGCCGATGTCTCCGGGCTGCGGGCAACCTCTGATGCGCTGTCGCTGGGTGAGTCCACCGTCGCCGTCGCCTCGGCTGGTGCGGAACGGATTTCCGAAGCTGTCATCGAAATGAAGGAACTGGCACTTACAGCAAGCAGCGGCCTTGTTGACTATTCCAAGATCGAAGCGCAGCTGGCCCAGAAGACGGAGGAAATCAATTCGATCATTTCTTCCTCCCAGTTCAACGGTGCCAACCTGCTGGCCACAAATGTGGACGGCAATGGCGCAACCGGCCTTAGTATTCCAACCGGAGCAGACCTGTCGTTGCTGACAGTTGATGGTGTCGATTTCGAAAGCGACCCGTTGTTCGATATCAACAACCGCACCCAGGTCACGGATCAGGCAAGCGCCCAAACCGCGCTGAGCGAGATTACCGGTTTCCTGCGCTTTGCCATCGAAGGTGCCGCTGCACTTGGGGCCTCGGCCAATGGACTGGCAGAAGAGAACAAGACCGTGCAGAACCTTGCTGATGCCACAAAGAAGGGGATCGGCGCCCTGGTGGATGCCAATATCGAGGAATCCGCGGCGCGACTGGTTGCGCTTGATGTGCAAAAGCAGCTGGGCACCACCTCTTTGTCGATTGCGAACTACAGCCCGCAATCGATCGGCGTGCTCTTCTGATCAACTCCGGCCCGCCAGGGCCTGAGCAACGGATTGCAAATCCGGGTAATCGGGTTTTCCTTGGACCGTCCGCATTGTAAATGTCGGGCAAATAACCCCGGGGGAGCTCGCATGACCGTTACGCCCATGATGGCGCAATATCTTGAGATCAAAGCAGCGCATCCCGATGCGTTGCTTTTTTATCGGATGGGCGATTTCTACGAGATGTTCTTTGACGACGCGGTCAATGCCGCCGAGGCGCTGGACATCGCCCTGACCAAACGGGGCAAACACGACGGCGAGGATATACCCATGTGCGGCGTTCCCGTGCATGCCGCCGAAGGGTATCTGCTGACCCTGATCCGCAAGGGGTTCCGCGTCGCGGTAGGCGAACAGCTGGAAAGCCCGGCCGAAGCCAAGAAACGCGGCTCCAAATCCGTGGTGAAACGGGATGTGGTGCGGCTGGTGACTCCCGGCACGCTGACCGAGGATTCCCTGCTCGAAGCACGGCGCCACAACTTCCTGGTTTCCTATTCCGAGTTGCGCGACGAAGCGGCCTTGGCCTGGGCGGATATTTCCACCGGCGCGTTTCACGTGATGCCCATCGCCCGGGTGCGCCTGTCGCCGGAACTGGCACGGCTGGCGCCATCGGAATTGATCGTCGCTGATGGCGCGCCTTTTGATGCGACCCGCCCGCTGGCAGATGAATACAAGATCCCGCTGACCCCGCTGGGCAAAGCAAGTTTCGACAGCACGGCGGCAGAAAAACGCATCTGCACCTTGTTCAACGTTGGTGCGCTGGATGGGTTCGGCACCTTCACCCGCGCCGAGGTCTCAGCCATGGGTGCGCTGATCGACTATCTGGAGATTACGCAGAAGGGCAAACTACCGCTGTTGCAGCCGCCGGTACAGGAGGCGCAGGATCGCGTGGTGCAGATTGATGCCTCCACCCGCGCCAGCCTGGAACTGACCCGATCCCTGTCGGGCGGGCGCGCCGGATCGTTGTTGTCGGTGGTGGACCGAACCGTCACCCCAGGCGGTGCCCGCCTTTTGGAACAACGTATGGCAAGCCCCTCGCGCACGTTGGATGTGATCAGCGCACGATTGGCGGCACTGGATTTCACGGTAGAGGCGACACAGCTTTCGCAGGATATCCGCGCCGCGCTGCGCAAGACCCCGGATCTGGACCGCGCTCTGTCCCGTCTGGCGCTGGAGCGCGGTGGTCCGCGCGATCTGGCCGCCATCCGCAACGGGCTGGTGCAGGCCGAAACCATCGCCCAGATGTGCGAAGGACAGGAGCTACCCGATTTGATCGGCGGCGCCGTACGTGATCTTCTTGGCTTTGACGATCTTCTGTCGCTGCTGGATGCCGCGCTGGTGGCCGATCCGCCGCTGCTGGCCCGTGACGGCGGGTTCATCGCGACCGGCTATGATCCGGAACTGGATGAGGCCCGCACCCTGCGCGATGAGGGACGCTCGATCATTGCCGGGATGCAGCAAAAATATGCGGAGCACACCGGCATCACCTCGCTGAAGATCAAGCACAACAACGTGCTGGGCTATTTCATCGAAACCACCGCGACCCACGCGGAAAAGATGCTGTCTGCGCCGCTGTCCGAAACTTACATACACCGTCAAACTACCGCAAATCAGGTGCGTTTCACCACGGTGGAGCTGAGCGAGATTGAAACCAGGATCCTGAATGCAGGGAACCGAGCACTGGAGATCGAAAAGCGGCTCTATGACAGGCTTTCTACCGCCATTCTGGACACCGCTGCGCGACTCAATACCGCTGCCAAAGGGTTGGCAGAGCTGGATCTGGTGACCGCATTGGCCGATCTGGCCCGCGGTGAAAACTGGACCCGTCCCAAGGTGGACGCCTCCCGCGCGTTTCACGTGGAGGGCGGACGCCATCCGGTGGTGGAACAGGCGCTGCGACAACAGGGCGGCGATACCTTCGTCGCCAATGATTGCGATCTCTCGGCCGGGGATGGCGCCGCGATCTGGCTGCTGACCGGTCCCAACATGGCCGGTAAATCGACCTTCCTGCGGCAGAACGCGCTGATCGCGCTGTTGGCGCAGATGGGCAGCTATGTTCCCGCCGAAGCCGCGCATATAGGGTTGATCAGCCAGCTGTTCAGCCGTGTCGGGGCCTCGGACGATCTGGCGCGCGGACGCTCGACCTTTATGGTTGAAATGGTGGAAACCGCCGCGATCCTGAACCAGGCCGATGACCGTGCTCTGGTGATCCTTGATGAAATCGGGCGCGGCACCGCGACCTATGATGGGCTGTCCATCGCCTGGGCCACGCTGGAACACCTGCACGAGGTGAACCAGGCCCGCGCCCTGTTTGCGACCCACTATCACGAGATGACCCAACTGGCCGGTAAGCTGGAAGGCGTCGAAAACGCCACCGTCACCGTCAAGGAGTGGGAGGGAGAGGTGATCTTCCTGCACGAGGTCAAGAAAGGCGCCGCCGACCGCTCCTACGGGGTGCAGGTGGCGCAGCTTGCCGGCCTGCCAGCTTCGGTTGTGGCACGGGCGCGCGATGTGCTGGATATGCTGGAACAAGGCAGCCGCGAAGGCGCTGGCGCAAAGATCCAGATCGACGATCTGCCGCTCTTTGCTGCTGCCCCGCCGCCACAACCCAAACCCGCCGCAGGTCCGTCACCTGTCGAGGAATTGCTGGAGAGTATCCACCCCGACGATCTGACCCCGCGCGAGGCACTGGAGGCGCTCTACCGTCTGAAAGACGCTACTGCGTAAATGCAAAGCCGTATTAATGCAAAAAGGCGACCCTGGCGGGTCGCCTTTTTCAATTCTGAATGCAGGGTCCGAAGCGATTTACACCAATAACCCCGGCAGCCTTATGCCGGTGTCGAGGAGACCCCGACCTGCGCCGGCCGCAGCAGGCGGTCGTGCAGCATGAAACCTTCAGCGGAAACCTGAATAATCTCGCCAGCCTTGGTGCCGGGCACCGGGGCTTCGAACATGGCTTCGTGCACCTGCGGGTCGAACTTGTCACCCACTGCGGGCGAGACAACGCGGATGCCGTGCTTTTCAAACACGCCCAGCAGCGCCCGCATGGTCAGCTCAACACCTTCGATCAGGGCCGAGGCCGCCTCTTTCTGTTCGTCGGTTACCGATTCAACCGCGCGCTTCATGTTGTCGAACACCGGCAGCATGTCACGGGCCAGCTTCGAGCCACCGTATTGCTCGGCTTCGCGGCGGGCCTTGTCGCCCCGCTTGCGCGAATTCTCGGCATCCGCCAGAGCGCGCATGAACCGGTCCTTCAGCTCATCACGTTCCGCCCGCAGGGCATCCAGCTCCAGCGCCGCGTCATCAAATTCTTCGGTCTGTGCCGCCAGCTCTTCTGCTTCGGCATTTGCGATATCGTCGAGAAAATCGTCGTTCTTGGGCTCTGCCATTTTTCACCTCTAACTCCGGTCTGACAGCAATTTGCCGACCAGTTGCGCCGTATAGTCCACGATGGGCACAATCCGTCCGTAGTTCAGGCGGGTCGGGCCAATCACCCCCACCGCGCCAATCACCTTTCGATCCGCGTTCATATAAGGAGACACCACCAAAGAGGAACCCGAAAGTGAGAAAAGTTTGTTCTCCGAGCCAATAAAAATGCGCACGCCCTCGCCCTCTTCGGTGAGTTCCAGGAATTCGGCAATATCCTGCTTGCGCTCCAGATCGTCGAACAGGCTGCGGATCAGATCCAGTTCTTCTGTGACGCCATTATCCGCCAGCAGATTCGCGCGTCCCCGCACGATCAGACGCGCCTGGTCGCTGCCGTCTTCTTCCCAGGCGGCCAGACCGCTTTCGATCAGCTGATGCGCCAGGTTGTCGATCTCCTGCCGCCGGGTGGCGATCTCTTCCTGCATGTCGAGGCGCACGTCACTCAGCGTGCGCCCTTCGACGAGGGCATTCAGGAAATTGGCCGCCTCGCGCATCGAACTGGGCGTCTGCCCCGGCGGCGGGGTGAACAGCCGGTTTTCCACGTGACCATCGGAAAACACCAGCACCACCATCGCTCGGTCATGACCCAGCGAGACGAATTCGATATGGCGGATCTCTGCTTCATGCTTTGGCGTCAGGACCAGCGAGGCACCCTGCGTCACCCCGGAAAGCGCCGCCCCGACACGGTCGAGCATACCGCTCACATCGCCGGAATTGCGACCCAGGGTGGCGTCGATCTTTTCGCGGTCCTGCGCCTTCAGGTCCTCGACCTCCAGCAGGCCATCGACGAACATCCGCAGACCCAGCTGCGTCGGTACCCGTCCGGCGCTGACATGTGGGCTGTCGAGCAGGCCCAGAAACTCCAGATCCTGCATCACGTTGCGTACCGTCGCCGCGCTGACCTTTTCGCTCAGCGACCGGGTCAGGGTACGGCTGCCGACGGGATCGCCGCTTTCCAGATAGGATTCCACGACCGCCCGGAACACATCCCGCGACCGGTCGTTCATGTCTTTCAGGATATTGTTTGCGTCTGTCATGAGCATTTTCGGCGGTTACACGCTACATAGATAGGAAGCCTTCTCCGGATTGCCATTAAAGAGGCCCACACGCAAAGGTCAATCATGCTTGCATACCGCGCGCAGGCAGGGCTATCCGAAGGCCAGCAAAAAAAGGATTACTCATGCGACCCTCTGGACGACAACTGAACGAGATGCGCCCGATTTCCATCGAAACCGGATTCACCAAACATGCCGAGGGATCATGCCTGATTAAGGCGGGTGACACCCATGTTCTGTGCACCGCCACCATCGAAGACCGCGTGCCGCCCTTTATCAAGGGATCCGGCCTTGGCTGGGTGACTGCGGAATACGGCATGCTGCCCCGCGCGACCAACACCCGGATGCGCCGCGAAGCCTCGGCTGGCAAGCAAGGCGGCCGTACCGTCGAAATCCAGCGCCTGATCGGCCGTGCCCTGCGCGCCGGCGTGGACCGCGTGGCCCTGGGTGAACGCCAGATCAGTATCGACTGTGACGTGCTGCAGGCCGATGGCGGCACCCGCTGCGCCTCAATCACCGGCGGCTGGGTGGCCCTGCGTCTGGCAGTCAACAAACTGATGAAGGCCGGCGATGTCAGCATCGACCCGCTGGTCGATCCGGTGGCAGCCGTATCCTGCGGGATCTATGCCGGGCAGCCGGTTCTGGATCTGGACTACCCCGAAGATTCCGAAGCCGGCGTCGATGGCAACTTCATCATGACCGGATCCGGTAAACTGATCGAAGTGCAGATGTCCGCCGAAGGATCGATGTTCTCGCGCGAGCAGATGAATTCCCTGATGGATCTGGCCGCAAAAGGCACCGCCGAGCTGGCAGAAATGCAAAAGGCAGCCTGCGCATGAGCCGGAAGTTTGAAGGCGATCGGCTGTTGATCGCCACGCATAACAAAGGCAAGCTTGAGGAGATGGCGCATCTCCTCAAGCCCTTTGGCGTCTCCGTTGTCGGCGCCGCCGAAATGGATCTGCCAGAACCTGAGGAAACCGAGGACACCTTTGTCGGCAATGCCAAGATCAAGGCGCATGCCGCGGCCAAGGCAACCGGGCTCCCTGCCCTGTCCGATGATTCCGGGATCACCATCGACGGCCTTGATGGGGCACCGGGCGTCTACACCGCAGACTGGGCAGAGACCGGCAATGGCCGCGACTTCATGATGGCCATGACCCGCGCCCACAACGAGCTGGAAGCCAAGAATGCCCCCCACCCGCGTACCGCGCAGTTCCGCTGCACGCTGGTTCTGGCCTGGCCCGATGGTCACGACGAGGTGTTCGAGGGCGTCGCCCCCGGTCATCTGATCTGGCCGATCCGTGGCGAGGCTGGTTTCGGCTATGATCCAATGTTCATTCCCGATGGGCACGACGTGACCTTTGCCGAGATGGACCGCTGGGAAAAGAACAAGATCAGCCATCGCGCCAATGCCGTGGCGAAGTTTATCAAAGGGTGTTTCGGGGAATGACCCATCCCGTGGATGACTGGCGCAATGGGGGCTTTGGCCTCTATGTGCACTGGCCCTTTTGTCAGGCCAAATGCCCCTATTGCGATTTCAACAGCCACGTCACCGCAAATATAGACCAAAGCGTCTGGGTCAAAGCCTATCAATCCGAGCTGGCACGTGTGTCCGAGCAGCTTCAGGGCCGGGTGTTGAATTCGATCTTCTTTGGTGGCGGTACCCCTTCACTGATGCATCCCGACACCGTTGCCGCCGTGATCGAGGCCGCGCGGGATATCTGGCCCTTTGCCAATGACATCGAAATTTCGCTCGAGGCGAATCCCGGATCGGTCGAAGCTGGCAGGTTTGCAGGCTATCGCGACGCAGGAGTGAACCGGGTCTCGATGGGCATTCAGGCGCTCAACGACGCCGACCTGCGCCGCCTTGGCCGTATCCATTCCGTGGGCGAAGCCAAGGCCGCCTTTGACATTGCGCGCAATTGTTTTGACCGCGTCAGTTTCGACCTGATCTATGCCCGGCAAGGTCAGACGCCGCAGGACTGGCAGGCAGAGCTGACCGAAGCACTGTCGATGTCCATCGACCACCTGTCGCTCTATCAGCTGACGATCGAAGAAGGCACCGCCTTTGGCGACCGTTATGCCCGGGGTAAGCTGCGGGACCTGCCCAGCGATGACAGCGCCGCAGACATGTACCAGCTGACACAGGACATCTGCG
Organism: Phaeobacter sp. SYSU ZJ3003; assembly: GCF_041300735.1. NCBI lineage: Bacteria > Pseudomonadati > Pseudomonadota > Alphaproteobacteria > Rhodobacterales > Roseobacteraceae > Phaeobacter > Phaeobacter sp. SYSU ZJ3003. Next base: position 273,506 of record NZ_PXNU01000002.1, read on the forward strand.
CCGCCCATGGCATGCCCGCCTATGAGGTTTCCAATCACGCGGTTCCCGGCGCGGAGAGCCGCCACAACCTGATTTACTGGCGCTACGGCGACTATGTGGGCATCGGCCCCGGCGCCCATGGTCGTATCACTCTGGATGGCGCCCGCTATGCCACCGAAACCCACCGCGCCCCCGGTGCCTGGCTGCAAGCCGTTTCTAACGGCTCTGGCGAAAACCTGCGGGAAGCCCTGGAGCGCGAGGATGCCGCTGTCGAATGCCTGATGATGGGGATGCGCCTGCGGGAAGGGCTGGATATGGAGCGCTACGCACAACTCTCTGGCACGCCGCTAAACGCTGACAAGCTGCAGGACCTTGCCAAGATGGGAATGATCTCTATCTCAGAACAAAGACTGCATGCGACGGACAAGGGACGTGCGGTGCTCAACGCGATCCTTCGCGATCTCTTGGTGGACTGACCCAATGCGCTATATCTACGCCGGACTAGGGATTTGTTGCGTAGCATTGGCAATCGTCGGGGTTATCCTTCCCCTGCTCCCCACCGTGCCCTTCTTGCTTCTGGCAACATTCTTTTTCGCAAACTCTTCGGAGCGGCTGCACGACTGGATCATCTCTCACAACATCTTCGGGCCAATGATCCTGGATTGGCGCGAAAACGGTGCCATCCGACCAACCGCAAAAAAGGCGGCAACCGGATCGATTGCCGCCGTCTTTCTGTTGTCTCTGATGCTGGGCGCCCCCTCCCGCATCCTGATTATTCAGGCGGTGGTTCTGTCAGGCGTGTTGACCTTTATCTGGTCGCGCCCTAACGGCTGAGCAGATTGCAAAGCTCATCAAGCTGGTCGAGCGTCTCATAACTGATCGTCACCGAGCCGCTTTCCCCGCCCGCGATATGATCAATCGATACCTTCATCCGCAACATCGCTGACAGATCGCCTTCAAGCGCGCGGGTATCCGCGTCCTTTTCCACCTCTTTGCGCGGTTTTTTCGGAGAAGAGTTGGTAGTGGTACCCGCTGCATCCTTTTTGACCAGATTCTCGGTCGCACGTACGGAGAGTCCGCCTTTGACGATCTTCTTGGCCAGTTCCGATGCATGGTCTGACGTAATCAGCGCCCGCGCGTGGCCCGCGGACAATTTCCGTTCCTGAACAAGCTGTTGCACGTCGGAAGGCAGGTGAAGAAGCCGCACAAGGTTGGCAATATGGCTACGGCTCTTGCCCAACGCCTCAGCCATTTTTTCCTGGGTGTGGCCGAACTTTTCCATCAACTGCTTATAGCTTTGCGCCTCTTCCATCGCATTCAGGTCTGACCGCTGAATGTTTTCGATGATGGCGACTTCGAGCATTTCAACGTCGTCATAGTCCCGGATTAAAACCGGAACCTCATGCAACTGCGCCGCCTGCGCGGCCCGCCAGCGCCGTTCACCAGCCACGATCTCGTACATGCCGCCATCGCGCGGACGCACGATCAGCGGCTGCAAGACGCCCTTTTCCTTGATAGAGGCCGTCAGGTCATCCAGATCTTCTTGAAGAAACTGCCGACGGGGCTGATCAGGGTTGGCGGTAACCTTCTCGATTGGCACCAATACTTCGGCATTGCGGGGTGCTTCGGCTTGGGTGCTGACGGGTTCCGGGTTCACATCGGCCATCAGCGCCGACAATCCACGTCCCAATCCGCGAGGTTTGTTCTTTTTTTCCGTCATGGTGCCCTCCCCTTTATGCTGCCAGTCTTTGATGATTGGCGACTATTTCTTCTGCCAGTGCCCGGTACGCCCGCGCCCCCAGCGAGTTCGTATCGTAGTTCAGGACCGGCAACGCATAGGACGGCGCCTCGCTCACCCGTACGTTCCGGGGAATCACAGTCCGGAAGACCAGCTCACCCAGGTTGTCGCGCGCATCCTGTTCAACCTGTTGCGACAGATTATTGCGACGGTCGTACATCGTTAGCACCACACCCTCGATCCTCAGATCCGAGTTTGCCGCCTGCCGTACCTCACGAATCGTCAGCATTAGCTGCGATACCCCCTCAAGCGCGAAGAACTCACTTTGCAGCGGGATAAGAACCGAATGCGCGGCGACCATGGCATTCACCGTCAGCAGGTTCAGCGACGGCGGGCAATCGATCAGGATGTAATCCCATTCGTATTCGTCCATCGCCGTCTGTCGCAGGGCGTCATGCAATAGGAAGCTGCGTTTTTCGTTGGAAACCAGTTCGATATCGGCGGAACTCAGATCCACCGTCGCCGGAATAACGCAGAGATCCTCGATCTCAGTTGCCCGAATAACCTCGGACAGCGGCGCATCATCAACTAAAAGATCGTAGGTGGTGTAGTCCCGATCATCGGCCTCAATTCCCAGACCGGTGGATGCATTCCCCTGCGGGTCCAAATCAACGACCAGGACACGCAATCCGCCTTCGACCAGGGCCGCGGCGAGGTTTATTGCCGTCGTTGTCTTACCTACTCCACCCTTTTGATTAGCAACCGCGATGATACGTGGCCCATCCGGGCGGGATAAGTCAGACACGAGCAACTCCCTCTATTTTCAGTACGACCGCGTCGGGTTCAGTTAAACTTGTAATCGGTTCGAAATCGAATCGCCATCGTTGCCGCGCGTTATCCACTTCTTTTTTCCAGTTTGCACCTTTTGGGAACAAGGCGGTGCCTGTCGGGCTGAGGTGACGTTCAGAAAATTCCAGTAGGAGCGACAGATCCGCAAGTGCCCGCGCAGACAGAACATCCGCATTTTGCGGGTCCGCCTGCTCTATTCGCTTTGAAATTACGGTAAGTTTCGCCCCGCACTCCCGTGCCGCCGTACGCAGGAAGGCCGACTTTCGTTGATCCGATTCGATCAGGGTAACCTTGGTATTCGGAGATTCCTCTGCCGCCATAATGGCGACGATAACACCTGGAAGGCCACCGCCACTTCCCATATCAACCCAGTGATTTGGCGGAGAAACACATCGGAAAACCTGAACCGAATCGATGATATGACGGGTCCAAAGGTCATCCAGGCTGTTCCGAGAAACTAGGTTGATCTTCGGATTCCATTTTAGCAAAACTTGTTCGAATATTTTCAGCCGGTCGAGTGTTTCACGTGAAACATTCAGCCGTTCCAACAAAGCTTCGGTTGTCATTCAGTACGGCTCCGTTGGGTGGAACTCTTCCGCAACCTTGCCAAAAGCAGGGCCAGTGCAGCCGGCGTCATCCCATCCAGACGTGCTGCCTGCGCCAGGTTTTCAGGCCGGGCTCGCTCCAGTTTTTGTTGCAACTCGTTGGAAAGACCTTCGATCCCGACGTATTCAAAATCCCTCGGGATCAGATAGCTCTCATCCCGCTTTAGCGCTGCGATCTCTCGCTCCTGCCGGTCGATGTAATTTGCATAAAGCGCGTCACGCTCCAACTGACGTCGTGTTGTAGTATCGCTGTTCGCGAGTTCAGGTAGCAAAGGAAAAAGATCTTCGAACGACACATCAGGAAACGCCAGGACGTCCAAGCCGGTCCGTTTATTGCCATCCTGATTTACGCGGATACCAGCCTCGGAAACCTGTTTTGGAGTGAAAACCGACTCAGTCAGAACATCACGCGCAGCATCCAGGCGCTCCATCTTCTTTTGGAACATTTCTTTGCGGGCCTGCCCCGCGCAGCCGACTTCAATCGCCAGAGGCGTGAGGCGCTGATCCGCATTGTCGGCCCGAAGGGACAAACGGAATTCCGCACGGGAAGTAAACATCCGGTAGGGTTCCGTCACGCCATTCGTGGTCAGGTCATCAACCATAACCCCAATGTAGCTGCCGGAGCGACCAAAGATAATCGGGTCCTCCTCCCTACTCCGCCGCGCAGCATTGAGGCCTGCGACCAGGCCCTGTGCAGCGGCCTCTTCATATCCGGTTGTACCGTTAATTTGTCCAGCTAAGAACAAGCCGGGAACTTCCTTGAGTTCTAAACCCAGTGTTAGCGCCCGCGGATCAATGTAATCGTACTCAATGGCATATCCGGGTTGAATGATCTTGGCGTCTTCCAGGCCAAAGATCGAATGCACGTAGTCCTCTTGAACATCCACCGGCAGGCTTGTCGAAATCCCGTTTGGATAAACGGTGTTATCGTCGACGCCCTCTGGTTCCAAAAAGATTTGGTGCGATGTTTTATCAGCGAACCTGACGACCTTGTCTTCAATCGACGGGCAATACCGCGGTCCGACCCCTTCGATATGACCGCCGTACATAGCAGATCGTTCAAGGTTTTCCCGAATGATCTCATGCGTCTTTTCGTTGGTGTGCGTGATACCGCAGGACACCTGTTTTGCGGTCACCTGCGTGGTTGCAAAGGAAAAGAACGTTGGATCATCATCCCCGGGCTGCGATTCCAATTCATCCCAACGAATCGTTGTGCCGTCCAACCGAGGCGGCGTACCGGTCTTGAGGCGTCCCAACGGTAATTCAAAGCTATCGAGACGCTCTGCCAGGCTGACCGACGGCTTGTCGCCCATACGGCCGCCAGGTCGCGACACATCTCCGATATGAATAACACCACGCAGAAACGTCCCGGAGGTAAGAATGACAGCCTTCGCCGGGATTTGAGATCCATCTGCCAAGACGACGCCGGTTACCGATTGGCCGGACATGATGAAATCGGTCGCTTCACCTTCGATAATGTCGAGACAGTCCTGCTGTTCGGTAAGCTTGAGCATCTCCCGACGATAGATTGCTCGGTCGGACTGGGCGCGAGGGCCCTGGACGGCTGGTCCCTTCCGCCGATTCAGGAGTCGGAACTGAATGCCAGCGAGATCGGCAACACGACCCATGACGCCGTCAAGAGCGTCAATTTCCCGTACGAGGTGGCCTTTGCCCAAACCGCCAATAGCCGGGTTACAGGACATAACACCGATGCCTTCGCGTTTTAACGTGATCAGCGCGGTGTTTACACCCATCCGAGCCGCCGCATGAGCAGCTTCGGTGCCGGCGTGACCACCGCCGATTACAACAACGTCATAGGCTGAATGTTTCACGTGAAACACTCCTCATTTTCCAAGGCAGAAACTAGAAAAAATCTCATCCAGGAGATTTTCAACTCCGACACGTCCAACCAACAGTTCAAGCGATCGGATTGCTGATCGCATATCCTCAGCCGCAAGATCATAGTGCTCCGGTCCCAGTTCGAGAACCGATTGCGCCTGATGTAAGCTCTTCAACGCGGAAGACAAAGCCTCCCTGTGGCGATTTCGGGTGGAGATCCCTGGATGAGCCGAGCGCGACTTCAAAACCGTCGCAATGTGCTCAACTAGCCTATCGATCCCCTGCCCCGTTTTCCCGGAAATTGCATCTTCCGCATCATCCCGAGCATCCGCTTTTGGCAGCAGGCGAATATCTCCGTCCTGCATTTCCACGTCAGGCGTTTCGCTAGCTTCTGCCAGAAACACACGGATATCAGCATTCTCGGCCCTCTTCCGCGCCAAGGCAATACCAATGCTTTCGACGTGATCCTCGGTATCGCGCAGGCCGGCTGTGTCCAGAAGCGTGACCGGAAGGCCAGCGAGATCCATCTTCACTTCGATAATATCCCGCGTGGTGCCAGCGTATTCCGACGTAATGGCTGCCTCACGTCCCGCAAGCGCATTCAGAAGCGTCGATTTCCCGACGTTTGGCGCACCAACGATGGCCACCTCAAACCCAGAGCGGATGCGCTCGGCGATTTTGACGCCGGCGACCTCGGTTTCCAAATCCTTTTGAACGCCTGCAAGGAGGCTCGATACCTCGGGCGTAACGTCCACCGGAACCTCTTCATCCGCGAAATCAATGGTGACTTCGATCAAAGAGGCTGCCCGGATCAGATCGGCTCGCCAACGTTCTGCCAATTTCCCGATCGCGCCCGAGAGAACCACCTGGGCCTGTTTACGCTGCGCTTCGGTTTCGGCGTCGATCAGATCGGCAAGGCCTTCGACCTGTGCCAAGTCCAACTGCCCGTTCTCCAGCGCTCTTCGAGTGAACTCACCGGGCTCTGCATGACGCAGTCCGTCGAGCTGCCCCAGCCTTTCCAGAAGAGCGGACACCACAGCCGTACTGCCATGGACCTGAAACTCGACGACATCTTCCCCGGTAAAGCTATGCGGTGCGGCGAAAGACAGCACCAGCGCCTCATCCAGAGGGCTGCCTGCCGCATCAGTCAGAACCCGCAGACCCCGCCCGGGAACCGGCACAGGGGTTTTGGACAGCGCATTCATCGCCTCCAGGGCTTGGGGGCCGGAGACACGAACAACCGATACCCCGGCCTTCCCCTGAGCAGAGGCCAACGCAAAGATCGTATCCATGTGTGGCCGTCCTTTCCTGAGCTGCCGGGTTCTAGGTGTTCATCGAGTCGAAGAATTCAGAATTGGATTTCGTCTGTTTCAGCTTCGAGAGCAGGAATTCAATGGCGTCCGTGGTACCCATCGGGTTGAGAATTCGCCGCAAAACAAAGGTCTTAGCCAGATCCCCCTTGTCGACAAGCAGGTCTTCCTTCCGGGTGCCCGACTTGAGAATATCGATCGCCGGGAAGACGCGTTTGTCGGCAATTTTACGATCCAGGACCAGTTCGGAGTTACCGGTACCTTTGAATTCTTCGAAGATGACCTCGTCCATGCGGCTGCCGGTATCGATCAGCGCGGTTGCGATAATGGTCAGCGATCCGCCTTCTTCGATGTTCCGGGCAGCACCGAAGAAGCGTTTCGGCCGCTGCAGGGCGTTGGCGTCGACACCGCCGGTCAAAACCTTACCCGAGGACGGAACCACGGTGTTAAAGGCCCTACCAAGTCTTGTGATCGAGTCCAAAAGAATCACAACATCTCGTTTGTGCTCAACCAGACGCTTGGCCTTTTCGATGACCATTTCCGATACTGCAACGTGGCGCGTTGCCGGCTCGTCAAAGGTGGAGGAAACGACCTCGCCCTTGACCGAACGCTGCATGTCGGTGACCTCTTCCGGGCGTTCGTCGATCAGCAGGACGATCAGGTAGCATTCCGGATGGTTCTTCTCGATCGAGTTCGCAATGTTCTGCAAAATCACGGTCTTACCAGTCCGCGGCGGCGCCACGATCAGGGAGCGCTGACCTTTACCGATGGGCGCGACCAGGTCGATCACACGCGCGGATTTATCCTTGATCGTGGGATCTTCGACCTCCATTTTCAGCCGCTCATCCGGGTACAGCGGCGTCAGGTTGTCGAACGCGATCTTGTGACGGGCCTTTTCAGGATCTTCAAAATTGATCTTGGTGACATTGGTCAGCGCGAAATAGCGTTCATTTTCCAGTGGCGCCTTGATCTGCCCTTCGACGGTATCGCCAGTGCGCAGAGAATACTGACGAATCATGTCGGGCGAGACGTAGATATCATCGGGACCGGGCAGGTAGTTCGCTTCGGGCGAGCGCAAGAAACCGAATCCGTCTTGCAGAACTTCCAGAACGCCGTCGCCGGCAATGTCCCATCCTTCATCTGCGCGTTCACGCAGGATCTGGAACATCATCTCGCCCTTGCGCATGGTCGAGGCGTTTTCGATCTCCAGATCTTCAGCCATGGACAAAAGGTCCTTGGGGCTTTTGGCTTTCAGATCGGAAAGATTCAGGGATTGGACGGTCATCTACATACAGCCTTTGCGTCCCCGGCATCGGGGAGAGGTGTCATTATCAAATCGGAAGACACGAATGCCCGGACGGGCCCGTTGAGGGCCATACATAGGGGCATGTCCACGATGAGTCAAATACCGCCTCAGAGACCGCCTGAGGCAATGCTGACAACTGTGGCACGCCCGACCCTGTCAGGGGCGTAAGAGGCACGCCCGACCCTGTCAGGGGCGTAAGATCGGCCTCAGAACTTGAAAATGACCGATATGACGATGACCACCATCAGGAGCGTCGGCACTTCATTTGCCATCCTGAACTGTCTTCCCGTCAGGCGGTTCCGCCCGGCTTCGAAATCCTTGATGCGCCAGACAAGCCAGGTGTGAAACAGCGTCATACCGATCACACAGGCGCCTTTGGTCCAAGGCCATATATAGGACCAGTCGATCATGCCCGGCGTAAAGACGATGAAAAGGCCGGCGAGCCAGGCGGTGTGCATCGCAGGGCGCATGATCACCTTCATGAGCTTCTGTTCCATGGTCAGGAACACCGGACCCGTCTCTGGCACCTTCACAGCCTGCTCCACGTGATACACGAACAGACGTGGGAGATAGAAGAGACCCGCCATCCAGCTGAGCACGGCCATGATATGGAGCGACTTTGCATAGGGGTACAGGGTGTACATCCAGTCTGTCAGGTCCATGCGTGTCTTCTCCGCCGTTCGTTTGGGTCACCCTAAAATAAATAAGAAAGATGTAAAGGATGATGTTTTTGTAGGGCCCCCTGTTTTCCGTGGATTACTGAGTGCTTCCTCCCCTTATCCCCAGCGTGGACAAGATTCCACCAGCTGGCGGCTTGAAAGGGTATAAGAATCCTTAACGGCCTTTGTTTTATGGATCGTTAAGTGATCCTTAATCTTGAGCATCGTGGGGATAACTAAGGGATCGATTGTGAAGTTCTGGGATATCCCCGGGTTTGAAGTTATCCCAATCCACGCGGGATGGATGCGGGTGAAACTGGGATGGAATCCGGGCTTTGCCTGTGGGCTTGCCAAAACCGGGGAAAACCATACAAAACGTCCTTAACTTCCGAACCGCTTTCCCACGGGGTTTTCCACATGACTGCCCACATCGTGCTCGCCTCCGGGTCTAGTATCAGGGCCCAGCTGCTGCGGCAGGCAGGCATTCCCTTTGAAACAGATGTGCCGCGTCTTGATGAAGATAGCATCAAGGCAGCCTTGCTGGCAGAGGGCGCGCCGCCCCGGGATATCGCCGATGCCCTGGCCGAGGCAAAAGCCCGCAAGATCAGCAGTAAACATCCTGGTCAGATGGTGATCGGCTGCGATCAGGTACTTGATTTCAAGGGAAAACTTCTGTCCAAACCGCGTTCTGCCGAAGAGGCACTGTCGCAGCTTTGTGAGATGCGCGGACAGCGGCATATGCTATTGTCCGCGGCGGTGATCTACCGCGATGGAGAACCATTGTGGCGCCACGTCGGTCAGGTCCGGTTGCTGATGCGCAAAGCCTCGGATGAGTATCTGCGTGATTATGTGGACCGCAACTGGGACAGCATCCGCCACGCCGTTGGCGCCTACAAACTGGAAGAGGAAGGCGTGCGGCTGTTCGCCAGTATCGATGGTAGCTATTTTAATGTCTTGGGCCTGCCGCTGACTGAACTTATAAACTACCTTGGACTGCAGGGGATTATCGATCAATGAATGCCGTGAAGATACCTCTGGCCGGGGTCATTGGATGCCCGGTGGCCCATTCACGTTCGCCGCAGATCCAGAACCATTGGCTCCGCAAATACGGAATCGCCGGACATTATGTGCCGATGCACGTGGAACCGCAGGATCTTGAAACTGTGATCCGCGCGCTGCCAAAGGCCGGCTTTGTCGGGGCTAATGTGACCTTACCACACAAGGAAACGGTGATGACAATCGCCGACAAGGTTACGGACCGTGCCACGCTGATGGGGGCGGCGAACACGTTGATCTTCCGCGAAGATGGATCGGTTCTGGCTGATAATACAGATGGGTATGGGTTTATCACCAATCTGCATCAGGGTGCACCGGATTGGAAACCGGACGCGGGCCCTGCGGTGGTTCTGGGCGCCGGCGGCGCCTGCCGCGCGGTGGTTGCCTCGCTGATCGAGGCTGGCGTGACCGAGATCATGCTGACCAACCGAACCCGCGAACGGGCGGACAAGCTGCACAAAGAATTCGGCAAACGTATCAAGGTCGTGGATTGGGTTCTGGCCGGCAATATCGTCGAAGAAGCCGCGCTGGTGGTGAATACCACCTCCCTAGGAATGGAAGGGAAGCCGCGGCTGCGGGTGCCGATGGACGGTTTGCGCCCGGGCTGCGTTGTGACCGATCTGGTCTATACCCCGCTGAAAACAGATATGCTGCAAGCCGCAGAGGACGCAGGTTGCACCGTTGTCGACGGTCTCGGAATGCTGCTGCACCAGGCTGTTCCGGGCTTTGAACGCTGGTTTGGCAAACGGCCCGAAGTGGATGAGGAAACACGGGCGGCAGCACTGGCATGACGTTTAAACTGGGTCTCACCGGCTCCATCGGAATGGGCAAAAGCACCACGGCAAAGATCTTTGCCGAACTGGGCTGCACGGTCTGGGATGCGGATGCGGCGGTGCATCGTCTTTATATGCCAGGCGGCGCCGCTGTCGCCCCAATGCAGGCGCAGTTTCCGGAGGCGATTGTCGACGGTGCGGTGGATCGTGCCGCGCTGAAGGACATCATTGCCCGCGACCCCTCTGCCCTGCCCCGGATCGAAAAGATCGTGCATCCGCTGGTTGGGGAAGACCGCGCCGAATTTCGTCGCACTGCAGAGAGCGATATCCTCGTCTTCGACATCCCGCTGTTGTTTGAAACTGGCGGTGAGGCAGCGATGGATGCCGTGGCCTGCGTCACCGTGGATGCGGAAACCCAGAAACAACGGGTTCTGGACCGTGGCACAATGACGGTTGAGCAATTCGAGCAGATCCTGCAGAAACAGATGCCAATCGAAGAGAAACGCGCCCGCGCCGATTACGTGATCGAGACTGACACGCTGGAACACGCCCGCGCGCAGGTGGAACAGATCCTGGCCGAGATCAGGAGAAAGATGGCAGATGCGTGAGATCGTTCTGGATACCGAGACCACGGGGTTTGATCCGTTTTCCGGGGATCGGATCGTCGAAATCGGTGCGGTGGAACTCTATAATCACATGCCCACCGGCAGGACCTATCACGAATACATCAACCCCGAGCGCGACATGCCCGAAGAGGCATTTGGCGTGCACGGCATCGGTCCGGACCTGCTGAGCCCGCCGCAGACGCCGGCGCCGGGAGCGGTCACGCTGCGCGATAAACCGGTGTTCGCCAAGATCGGTCAGGGGTTTCTGGATTTCGTCGGTGATGCGCGGCTGGTGATCCACAATGCCAGCTTTGACATGAAGTTCCTGAACGCGGAACTGGGCTGGATGAACCTGCCGCAATTGCCGATGGAACAGGCGATCGACACGCTGGCCATGGCGCGTAAACGGTTTCCCGGCTCACCGGCAACACTGGATGCCCTGTGCCGCCGGTTCAGCATCGATAACTCCAACCGAACCCTGCACGGCGCGCTTCTCGACTCGGAAATCCTGGCCGAGGTCTATCTGGAGCTGATCGGTGGCCGTCAGCCCGATTTCGCTCTGTCCAGCAGCGCCAGCGGATCGGATACTGCATCGGTAGACAGCAATTGGCGCCCGGAACCACGGCCGACCCCCCTGCCCTCGCGCCTGACGGCCGAGGAAAAAGCTGCCCATGATGCCTTTGTGGAAAAACTGGGCGAAGACGCACTTTGGGTTTCGGCACAGTCCTGACATATTGTCCCGACAAATAAAAAACGCTGCCGGTCTGACCGACAGCGTTTGAATTTTCAAAGCAATAAAATGACTTATTGCGTCGGTTGGGCTTCGGCCTGACGGCGTGCCAGCTCGTTGCGGTAGATCGCAACGAAATCGATGTTATCGAGGTTCAGCGGCGGGAAGCCACCGTCGCGGGTCACGTCGGACACGATGCGGCGCAGGAACGGGAAGGTCATGCGCGGGCATTCGATCAGCAGGAAGGGGTGCAGCTGATCGTCCGGAACACCCTGGATGTTGAAGACGCCGACATATTCCAGCTCCAGAACGAACAGAACCTCGCCACCGTCCTTGTTCTTGGACTCGACGGTCAGCTTGGTCATAACTTCGTACTGGTGTTCCGCCGCGCGTTTCTTGGCGTCCAGATTGACCTGAACGTTCACGTCGGGCTGAACTTCACCGGCAGCACCCTTTTGCGCCATCACGTTTTCGAACGACATGTCGCGGATGAACTGACCCAGAATGTTCATCTGGACCTGGGGCTGCTGCGGGGCTGCTGCTGCGCCCTCTGGGGTGTCGTTTTCGGCCATGGAGATACTCCTGAAAATATATCTTTGCCGATTGCTTAGCAGCTTGGCGCGGGTATCTCAACGGTCTGTCCAACCGTGGCAAACAGCGTGGCGCAACAGGCTTTGACTGTGCCCTATTTGGGGCCGTCTTCCGGGCCTTTGACCCAGCCGGAGGGGCCATCCCCCGGGCGTCTGGGCGTCACATCTTCGTATTCGCCGTCTATCACATCGCCGGGCTGCCCCGGACGCCGTTGCCCGGGATGCTGCGCATGGCCATGGGGGCCGTGGGGCCCACCGGGCCGGGCCTGTCCAGGTCCCATTCCGGCGCCCATTTCAAACCGTGCGACGGTCACCCGTTTGCTGATGTAGCGGAACACCGCAAGCCGCACCGGCGGCATCAGCAGTGCAAAACCGACCGCATCGGTGAAAAAACCGGGCGTCAGGAGCAAGGCGCCGGCGAATAGGATCATCGCCCCATGCGCCAGCGGTTCAGCCGGGTCCGACAGGGTCTGGAACGAGGAACGCAACTGCCCCATGGCCAGCCGCCCCTGCGAGCGCACAAGCGAGGTTCCCAGAATGGCGGTCAGCACCACGATGGCCAGCGTCGGCCACAGTCCGATCATCCCGCCTACCTGTACAAACAGGGCGATTTCAACCAGTGGCACCATCAGAAAGGCCAGAAAAAGATACATTTTGGGGTCCTTGGATCTTGCGCTGAACGGTGGACTTGGCCCCACCCGTCACCTACATAAGAGCAGTCCGCTTTGGTTTCAAACAAGGCACCAATGCCTAGCACGAGGTTCACATGGAGTCGCCCTTGATTCAGATTTTGGTTTTGGCCGGCATCGCCGTCTTTCTGATCCTGCGCCTGAAAAACGTTCTGGGCACCCGTGAAGGGTTCGAAAAGCCCACTCAGCCGCAGCAGGCCCCGGCAGAGAAACGCCGCCCCGACTTCGAAGTGATCGAAGGCGGTCCGGATCTGGATATCACCGATTACGTCGCCGAAGGCTCGCCCCAGGCCGACGCGCTGGCCGCGATGAAGCGGGCAGAGCCGTCGTTCCAGGTGCAGGACTTCGTGCACGGTGCACGCGGTGCCTATGAGATGATCCTGATGGGCTTTGAAAACGGCGAACTCGACGATCTGGAGCCGCTGCTGGCTGGCGACGTCTACGAAAGCTTTGTCGATGCCGTGGCGCACCGCGAAGATCAGGGGCTGACCATCGAGGCCGAATTCATCGGGGTGCGTGAAACCACGCTTGCGGATGCGCGGTTCGATGAGAGCACCCGCACTGCCGAAATCACCATGCGGTTCGTGGCTGAATTGACCTCGGTTGTGCGCAACAGCGAAGGTGAAATCGTCGAAGGCGATCCCAAGGCCGTAAAACGCCAGAAGGACACCTGGGTCTTTGCCCGTTCGATGGGCACCGACGATCCGAACTGGCAACTGGTGGCCACGGACGCATGATTGGGGCGCTACGGGCGGCATTCCGGGCAGCAGCCATTATTGGTGCTGCCATGACCGCTTCAGGCGCATCCGGCGAGACTGCCTATTCCATATTGAATTTCTCACAGCTGGACGGCTGGGACAGGGACAACCACGCCGAGGCGCTTGAGGTGTTTCTGGGGACCTGTCCCGACCTTGACGACCCCGATTGGCAAAGCCTTTGCGCGCTGGCGCAATCGCAGACGCCTGCCGGGGCCAAGCAATTCTTCGAGCTGTTCTTTCGCCCTGTCCTGATCGAGGACGGCGCAGATCCCCTGTTCACCGGCTATTTCGAACCGGAATTGCAGGGGTCGCGTTATCGGACGGACCGGTTTCGCTATCCTGTCTACAAAATGCCAAACGAAGCGCGCCAGACCAACCTGTGGCTGCCGCGCCGCGATATCCTGACAAGTGGTGTCATGGACGGGCGCGGGCTGGAAATCGCCTGGGTCGATGACCCGGTTGAGCTGTTCTTTCTGCAAATTCAGGGGTCCGGCCGGATCAAGATGCCCGATGGTGCTTCGGTTCGCGTCGGCTATGGGGGGGCCAATGGGCACCCATATAAATCGGTTGGCGCTGAAATGGTCCGGCGCGGCATCTACAAGGCGCATCAGGTCAGCGCCCAGGTGATCAAGGCCTGGGTGCGGCGCAATCCCATGGCGGGTCATGAGCTGCTGATGCACAACCCGTCTTATGTGTTCTTCCGCGAGGTGAAAAAAGTGCACCCGTCGAAGGGGCCATTGGGGGCGATGAACCGTTCGGTTACGGCGATGCGCAGTATCGCGGTGGATCCGAAGTACACGCCGCTGGGGGCGCCGGTCTGGGTGGAAAAGGACGGCGCGGAGCCGATGCGCCGCCTGATGATCGCGCAGGATACCGGATCGGCGATCAAGGGTGCACAGCGGGCGGATATATTCTTTGGCACCGGGGATGGCGCCGGCGAGGCGGCCGGCCGTCTGCGGGATCCGGGGCGGATGATCGTTTTCCTGCCCATTCAACGCGCCTATGCGATGTTGCCGGAAGATTTCTGATGACCCGGCGCAAACTGACATCGGATGAAATCGACCTTTGGCACAAGGTCGTCAAACACGCGGAGCGTCTGCATCCGGGCAGTCATACGACGCCGCCTGATCTGCCGCTGCCCAAGCCAAAGCCGAAAAAGACACCGCATCCGCACTCCGAACCCCAGATCGAAGCCTTCCGCCTGGGTAGTCGGGCGCCGTCAAAGCCTGGCAAACACGATCTGAAGAAACCTGTGGCGCAATCGCTGTCTTCGGCGCCGGTGCAGATGGATGAAAAAGCGTTTCGACGGATGAAACGCGGCAAGCTGCGCCCCGAGGGCAAGCTGGACCTGCATGGCATGCGGGTGGATACGGCGCACCCCGCCCTGACCCGGTTCATTCTGTCGGCGCAGGCCTCGGGGAAGCGGCTGGTGCTGGTCGTGACCGGCAAGGGCAAGGATCGGGACGAGCCGGGACCAATCCCCACCCCGCGCGGCGTGCTGCGTCACCGGGTGCCGCAATGGCTGGCCTTGCCGCCGCTGTCGCAGGCGGTGTTGCAGGTGACGCCGGCCCATATCAGCCATGGCGGCGAGGGTGCCTATTACGTCTATCTGCGGCGCGGACGCTGATCGTCGCGCGGTTATCGCTGGCTGTCCGTGATATCGATGAGCGACAGATCCTGAATCTGCTTTTTCTCCACCATCGGTGGCGGCAGCACCCCATCAAAGATCAACCCTTTGCGTGAAAACGCTTGCGATGATTGCCGCGCCGAACTGAGGATCGCGAGGAGCGCGGGTGAGGTGCCAGCAACCAAATGGCCCGAGCTGGCGGAATCGGCGTAATCGGTGGTGTCGATGATGCTGATCGGCAAATCCTCCAGACCATCGGTCGATCCCAGATTACCCAGCCGCGCGCGGCTGGACGTGCCCCGCAGCCGTTGCGACAGGGTCAAAATCTTGTCCTTGCGGGAAATGAAAACCAGAAATGGCTGCGGAACCGGGTTGAGGCGGCTCATCTGGCTGCGAAAGACGTCCAGATCCAGATCCGGCGACATCAGCACCACGCCGTCAAGGTTCCTGTCAGACCAGCCGGGTGTGCGGATTTCAATCTGGCGCAATGTCTCCATCGCCAGCATCGACCCCATGGAATGCGCCACCAGAACGATCCGCCGCGCGTTGCTTTTGCTGAGTTGTTTCAGCAGCCGTTCCAGCCCGTCGCGGGCAAACATCACGCTGTCGGCATCATAAGCATAGCCAAGCGGACTGCCGAGGCTGGGCCAGGAATAGACCACGGTGGCACCGGGAACCTTGGTATCATGGGTCAGCTGCGCCGCGCGAAAGGCGGTTTCGGATTGGGTGGAATTGAACCCATGCACAAAGACGGTGATGTCACGCTCGTCCGGTTCAAATTTTGCCAGTTCACGGTTCAGTCGATCCATGAAAACTGCGGAAGTTTCGATCTTCCGCCGGGCGGCCATGGTAAACTCGGTCTTCGGGTCCGGTGTGTCATAGGCAAACAGCAGCTGCCCGGGCTGGTGGTTGGGCGGGATCGAAACGGTCAATTCCAGCAGGTGATAGTCTTCGGTCCTTCCATTGCCAAACCCGCCTTCGGGCAGCGGGTCACGGATCGTGGCGGCAAAGATCGTCTTTGCCGTTCCGATCTCCAGCGCTTCGGGGATGGTCGGTGTCGACGGCCGAATGCCACAGGCGGCAGCGGCAAAAAGGGATAGAAACAAAACCTTCCGGAAAAACAACATGCCAAATATCCAACCTGTTTCACGCCTTGGATATACCGGAAACCGCCCGGTTCCAACTGGCAGGACCAGCCGCAACCGGGCGGTGTTGTTTACAGGACGTAGCGGCTCAGATCGTTGGAGCCACCCAGCTCACCAAGGTTCTTGGAGACGAATTTGGCATCAACCACGACCGCCTCGCCGCCCCGGTCCGGCGCGGTAAAGGACAGCTCTTCGAACACCCGTTCCATCACCGTGTAAAGGCGCCGCGCGCCGATGTTTTCCACCGACTGGTTCACCTCGGCCGCGATTTTCGCCAGCGCCGCGATACCCTCTTCGGTAAAGGTGACCTCGACCTCCTCGGTGCCCATCAGGGCGGTGTACTGGCGGGTCAGCGCATTGTCTGTCTCGGTCAGGATGCGGATGAAATCCTGCTCGCTCAGAGCGCGCAGGTTCACCCGGATCGGCAGACGGCCTTGCAATTCCGGCAGCAGGTCTGACGGTTTTGCAATGTGGAAAGCACCGGAAGCGATGAACAGGATATGGTCCGTTTTGACCGGTCCGTGTTTGGTGCTGACGGTGGTGCCCTCGATCAGCGGCAGCAGATCGCGCTGCACGCCTTCGCGGCTGACGTCGCCACCACGGGCATCGGAGCGGGCGCAGACCTTGTCGATCTCATCCAGGAAAACGATGCCGTTCTGCTCCACCGATTCCAGGGCAACGCGGGTGACCGTCTCGTCGTCCAGCAGCTTGTCCGCCTCTTCCCCGATCAGCACGTCATAGCTTTCGGCGACGGTGAGGCGCTTCTTCACGGTGCGCCCGCCCATGGCTTTGCCGAACAGGTCGCCCAGGTTCATCATGCCGCCCATGGCCCCGCCGGGCTGGCCGGGAATATCGAACATGCCGCCCATCGGGTTCGAGGTATCGGTGACCTCCAGTTCGATGACGGTGTCGTCCAGCTCGCCGGATTTCAGTTTCTTGCGGAACACTTCGCGGGTGCTGTCGCGGGCCTCGGTGCCGGCGATGGCGGTGATGACGCGCTCCTCGGCGGCCTTGTGGGCCTTGGCCTTGACGTCTTCGCGCATGAATTCGCGGGTCTGCATGATCGCGGTGTCCACCAGATCGCGGATGATCTGTTCGACGTCACGGCCAACATAGCCGACCTCGGTGAACTTGGTGGCTTCGACCTTGATAAAGGGCGCGCGGGCGAGTTTCGCCAGACGGCGGCTGATCTCGGTCTTGCCGACGCCGGTGGGGCCAATCATCAGGATGTTCTTGGGGTAAACCTCGTCGCGCAGGTCATCGCCTAGCTGCTTGCGCCGCCAGCGGTTGCGCAGGGCGACGGCGACGGCGCGTTTGGCGTCTTTCTGGCCGATGATGAACCGGTCCAGTTCGGAAACGATTTCGCGGGGTGTCAGGTCAGTCATGGGATTTCCCGTATCAATGAGAGGGCGGCAGCCGGTGAAGCGGCACCAGCCCGGACAAGGGTGAAAGAAGCGCGGCGCGGATGCGGGTCCAGAAAGCCCCCAGCGCCACAAGGAACACGCCCAGAACCAGAATGGTCGATGCGGCGCCTTCGCCGTCGAACACCGTTCCGGCCAGGGTCACGCTATAGCCGATCGCGGCAATCAGGAATGACCGCCGGTCGATCACGATGGCAACAAAGGCAAAGGCCAACAGCACGGCCAGCAGCAGCAGATGCGCGCCGCTGCTGCCGTTTTCCAGCAGGCTGAGCGCGATGGTATTGACCAGCGCCGGGGCAGCGACCACGTGCAGCCAGAACCCCTGCGCCGAGCGCCGGGTGACCCGGTGCGGATCGCTCATGTCGAAGACCATCGCCACGACAAAGACCGCAAGGCCCACCAACAGCGTGATCCAGGCGAAGGGACCGCTGGCCGACAGTAGGAAGAAATCGCCGATATCGGCGGGGGTACCCATGCGGATCGCCCCCATCAGCAGTGCCAGTGCAAAAACGCCAAGCGCGATCAGGGCCATGGCAAAGGGCACCCGGAACCGCAGCCAGTAGATGGCGATGGCGACCGTGGTCAGCGCGAATGGCAGCTGCATGCTGGAATAATCGGTCTGGGCAATCATGAAGGGCTGGGAAAACTGCGCCGACAGCCCTGCCCCGGCATTCAGCGCCCAGAGGACAGACAGCGCAATGGCCGGCGCCACCATACGTCGGCGGCGGATGAAATATTCTGACAGCGCCCACAGAACCGCGGCGCCGATCACCGCGGCGGTGACCGTCTTGCTTTGATATCCGCCCAGGCTGCCCGCCAGCATTGCTGCCGTGACCGCCGCCCATCCGGAGGCGAGGATCAGCAGCCCGATGACGATGAAGATCTCGTTGAACCCCTTGAATAGCTCAAACGGTTCATCGCCTTCTGCCAGGTTTTCACGCGCGCCCCGGCGGCTGTCGGCCAGCGCCAGCAGCGAGGCAGCCTGCGCCTCGCTCAGCAGGCCCGATCCCACGGCGGCGCGCAGATCATCGCGGTCGATGCCGGACACCCTATTTCTCCGGGCTGATGGTTTCGACGGTCAGCCTGCCGTTGGTGTAAACGCAGATATCGGCGGCGATCGCCATGGATTCGCGGGCCACGGTTTCCGCCGATTTGTCACTGTCCATCATCGCGCGGGCCGCCGCGAGGGCGAAATTGCCGCCCGAACCGATGGCGGCTACGTCATGTTCCGGCTCCAGCACATCGCCGGCGCCAGTGATGACCAGAAGGTCCGTTCCATCGCTGACGATCAGCATCGCTTCGAGCTTTTGCAGGTATTTGTCGGTGCGCCAGTCCTTGGCCAGTTCGACGCTGGCGCGCGCCAGTTGGCCCGGCGTTGCTTCCAGCTTGGCCTCAAGCCGCTCCAGTAGGGTAAAGGCATCTGCGGTGGAGCCGGCAAAGCCCGCGACCACGTCATAGCCGCCGGGGGACAGGCGGCGAACCTTGCGGGCGCTGCCCTTGATCACGGTCTGGCCCAGCGACACCTGCCCATCACCGGCAATCACCACAAGCCCGTCTTTCTTGACACCGATAATGGTGGTCCCGTGCCAGCCGGGGAATTGATCGTCTGCCATGCATGCCTCCAGTGTTGTTGCAGCCATATATGGGCGTTGGGTCCTTATTGCTCAACCGGGTATCTGACCTGCGGCTGCCTTTGCCCAATCTATTGCCGTGCCTAGCCTTCAACTTGCGTTGATCCATCTGGCGGGCAGGGGGCTGTTGACGGGGTTCCTGACCCGAAAACTATGAGAGATGCAGGGCAAACCCATGCGTTATCAAATGATTGCAAGCCAGGCGATGAAACGGCAAAGCATGCCAAAGGATGGATCGGCGTTCGGCCCCGGGCAAATGTGCCGATCGGCGGCCGTTATCAAACCCGCTGATGCGCCCCTTGCACTGTATTAGAAGAGCGGATCACGGCGTTAACAAACTGATCATTTGTTATGCAATAGGCGCAGATCGGGACTGTCAAACGGGCAATTGTGAGACTCACCCGCCTCTCCTACATGGGCGATAACACCGGCATGGGGCCGGTTGTTTTGTTACAGGACCCATAAAATGGCCACAACAGCAAATATCCATGCACCCCTCGGTGCGGTTGCCGTCCTCCGCATCGTCGACACCGTTCTGAACGCAAAAGCTGCCTTCGCAGAAGCCCGTGAAGCCCGCATCACCCGCCGTGCGCTGTACCGTCTGTCCGACGTCCAGCTGGCCGATATCGGTCTGACCCGCGAAGACATCTCGAAGATCTGATAGGCAGACCTTCACATGACCTTATACAGCTAGCAAAGCCGTCCGAACCCGGACGGCTTTGTGCATTTCAGGGGGCTTTTATTCCGACCACCTGTAGCGTCCGGCCAGATCGGGCAGCCAGGCCTCGACCGCAGCCGTTGCGATGACATGCGGCGCCTTGCCATCCACACCCGCCACATCCAGCCCCCCGAAGACGGCCCGCACTTTTGCCCGGCCACGCGGCAGATCGGCGGCCAGCAGATCACAGTCCACCGCTTCGGGCTTTTGCACGGCAATAGTCACCTCAACCCGCATTTCGGAATGATCGATGCCCAGTTCGGAAAACAGGGTGATCGAGGAATGATGCAGCGCATCCTGCACCGCACGCCGGGCCGCCTTGGTGTAGTCCTGCCCATAAAGATCGTTGCCGGTGCCCATTTCCAGAATGATACGTTTCTCCGTCATCACACCGTCTCCATTTCAAAAGAGACAATGACGGCGGCATTGGCGATGACCGTCTTACCGCCACCCGGTTTGTCGATATCCAGACCACCTTTGGTGATGCGGATGTCGGGGCGGCCATAGGGAAAGATCTCCTTCAGCGCATCGGCATTCACGGAGCCCGGCTGCTGCACCCCGATTTCGGCGTCGATGATCATGGCTTCCTTCGGGAAATCGAACAGTTCGGCCATGTTGACCGAATTGTGCCACAGGGCATCCCTGATCGCGCGTTTTGCCGCTTCGGTGTAATCTGCGCGGCGCAGGGATGTGCCCATGCCGAATTCCACCAGTACCCGCGTTTTGGCCATGACGGTCCTCCTGTCTGTTTGCGGCCACTTTGACGGGGATCGGAGGCAAGGAAAAGGGGCGCCTTTCAGGGTCCGGTGCCTGCGGGAGCTGCAATTGCGACTCCATCCCGTCGCTGTGGCGCTAGAGCGAACCGCAGCATGCGGAGACAAGCTGGGCAACCGTCAGAGGAGGGCGCCGACATGACAGAACACACGCGTCTGAAAGATAGCCCCGAGTGGGATTATCTGCTGCGGGATTTCTATGAGTTCTACCGCCGCCTGCCTGCGGGCGGCAGCGTCAAGATCCGCAGCCATCAGCGCATGGTCCGTGAACGCATCAGCCGGGTTCTGAAATGCAATGCCGAGGTTCGCGCCGGTGCCAGCGTTGATAAACCCGTGACGGCGCACCTGCAGCGGGCGCTCGACAACGGACGGCAGGAACGCCACGGCGCCTTTATCCGCGCGATCGAGGCGGTGCGGCAGCATCTGGTCTGGCAATACGGCTATGAAAAGGTGCCGCGCGGGTTGGAGCGCAAATACGCCTATGCCGAACTGGCCGGTCCCACCGGCCCGGTAATGACCGACGAGGTGATCCTGGGTCTTGTCCTGTTCGCGCCGGGCTGCACCTATCCGGCCCATTCCCATGATGGCATCTCGGAGAGCTATATCTGTCTCTCTGGCGCCGTGTCGGAGAATGATCAGGGGGTCTATGCGCCGGGGTCGCTGATTTTCAACCCGCCGGGACAGCTGCACCGCATCACCGTGGCGGATCATAACCCGTCGCTGCTCTGCTACGCTTGGGTTGGCGATCAGGAGAAACTAGCCAACCAGAAGATGGTGTTCACGCGCGCACCCAAATAGGCGCAGATCACCGGACGGGTTTTATTGCAGGCCCACATGAAAAAGGGCGCCACCGGGGCGCCCTTCAAAAATTCTCGCTTCAGATCCAAGCGGATCAGATGCTTTCGTTGATCCAGCTTTGCAGCGCAGCCTTGGGTGCGGCGCCGGCGCGGTTGGAGACAACCTGACCGTCCTTGAAGATGAACAGCGCCGGGATACCGCGCACGCCCATGGCGGCAGCAGCGTTCGGGTTGCTGTCAACGTCGACCTTGGCGATCTTTACCTTGTCGCCGTATTCGGCTGCCAGCTCTTCCAGAGCGGGGCCGATCTGCTTGCAGGGGCCGCACCATTCGGCCCAGAAGTCTACGACAACGGGAACGGAGGAGTTCTTGACTTCGGCGTCAAAGGTTTCGTCGGTGACGGCTACGGTGGACATGGAAATGTCTCCTGAGATGAGTGGCAACTGGATGCTGAACCTAGGTAGGGCTTAAGGACTCGTCAAGGTTCCCCGTGACGCTGGAAGGTCGGCGTCACAACTTCGTGCGGCAGGGGCATCAGGGTTGCATTGCGAGTCCATATCAGCGCCGTTTCGATGGTTTTGCCGGGGTAGATGCGCCCAAGCGCCAGCGCATAGGCGCCCATTTGCCGCAGCAGCCCGTCGGGACAGTCGGTGGCCGATTGCGGAACGGTTGCGTTTGATTTGAAATCCACCGCCAGAACCCGGTCAGATTCCACGATCAGCCGGTCGATCACCCCGTGCAGGCGGATGCCATCCAGATCGGCCGTCACGGCCACTTCGGACAGGGTGCCGGGGGCAAAGACATGCGCGAGATCGGGATTGCGCAATACAGCGCTTGCCTCCTCCAACAGTTCCCCTTGGTCCTCGCATCCCGCCAGCAGCGCCCGGGCCAGATCCGGCCAGCGGTCCTCTGGCTGTGCGGGCAGATGTTCCAGCAGCAAGTGCAGGTTGGTGCCGCGCGCCTTGGCCGCCTCCTCGTCCAGACCCTGATCGCCAGGCAGCGCCTTGGCGCCGCCCAGATCCGATGGGCTGAGCGTCGGTTCCGGCGCGACATAGGCCGGGGCAGGCTGTGTAAAGACCTGTGGCAGTGTCACTTTCTTTGGCTCGGGGGCGTCGTGGGCGACAAACTCCAGCCCGTCCCAATCGCCATGCTGCAGCCGTAGGCCCGGCCCACCGGGCAGGTCCGTTGCGGCGCCGCCGTCATTCAGAGCCCGTTCGACCATCTGGTACCAGCTGTCACCCTCTTTCGACAGCTCCCCGGCACTGGCGACGATCAGCCACTTCTCTGCCCGCGTTAGTGCCACATACAATAGGCGCAGTCTTTCGTTCTGCTGTTTCTCCTGCGCGGCCTCGCGCGCGGTGAGCATGGCGGCGGGCATCTGATCCTTGGGCACGCGCCACAGCGGCGCGCCTTCGGCCACGATGATCTCGGCATCGCTTGGCGGCTTGCGTTTGGCGGTATCTGGCAGGATCACGATCGGCGCCTCCAGCCCCTTGGAGCCATGCACCGACATCACCCGGATCATATCCCCGGCGGCGCCCATCTGGCGCTTGATCTCAAGATCGTCGGTCTGCATCCAGACAAGAAACCCGGTAAGGCTGGGAATATCGGTGCGTTCATAGGCCAGCGCTTGGGACAGGAGCGCGTTGATTCCGTCCTCTGCCTCTGGGCCAAGGCGGCCCAGCAGGCGCTGGCGGCCCCTGTGACGGGTCAGGATCCGCTCGATCAGATCATAGGGGCGCAGGAAATCGGTCTGGCTGCGCAGATCGTCGATCATTTCCATCGTTTCGGGATATTCCGTGGCCCGATCACGCAGCGCTGCCCACAGATGGCTACCGCCTTTGCGCCGGTGGGCAAGGTCGAACAGCATCTGTTCCGACCAGCCAAAAAGCGGTGATTTGAGCGCGGCGGCCAGCGACAGGCTATCCTCGGGCGTCGCCAGAAACGACAGCAGCGCGGCGATATCCTTGACCGCCAGTTCGGCGCCGACCTTCAGCCGGTCGGCACCCGCGATGGGCAGGCGGGCGGCCTTGCAGGCGCGGATGATTTCGGAAAACAGCTCGGACCGGCGCTGCACCAGGATCAGGAAATCCCCGGCATGTACCGGGCGGCGCTGAAAGGTGCCGCGGGTCGGGCCGTCCTCGGGGATTGTGACCTTGTCGTCGATCATCCGCTTGATCTCGCGGGCGATACGTTCGGCCAGGATCACCGTATGATGACGGGCGCCCGGCCGGTCCACCGGATCGGTCCAGTCGCGGTCTTCCTCCTCATCCAGCTTTTCCACCGCAGGCCAGAGGTCCACGCGCCCCGGCAGATCGGATTTGAAAGCGCGGTGCAACGCGTCCTTGTGAAAGCCGGCGCGGGGGCTGTCCTTGAACACCAGATCGACCAGCCGCAAGATCGCCGCAGAGGAGCGGAAGGAAAATTCCAGCGCCGCATTCTGAAGCGCCGCGCCGGTTTCGGCCAGACGGCGGCCGAATTCTTCCTGCATGCGGTCAAAGGCATCGGGGTCGGCGCCCTGAAAGGAATAGATCGATTGTTTCTTGTCGCCGACCACAAAGATCGTACGCTCCACATCCGATCGCGCGCCGATCCCTGATGTGAACTCCTGCGCCAGTTTTTCGATCACGTCCCATTGTACCGGGCTGGTGTCCTGCGCTTCATCCACCAGGATGTGATCGATGCCACCATCCAGCCGGTAGAGAACCCAGGCCGCCACCGCCGGATCGTTCAGCAGCAGCCGCGCCTTGAGGATCAGATCATCAAAGTCGAGCCAGCCGCGCAGCTGTTTGCGCCGCTCGTATTCCGGCAGGAACACGGCAGCAAAGGCGTGCAGGTCCTCGGATTTCTGCGCCGCTGCCAGCGCCAGCCGTTTGGCACGGGCGTCCTCGACCCGCAGCATGAAAGGCTCCAGCCGATCCATCAGATCGGGGTTGTCCTTTTGCAGCTTCTTGGTCGGAAAGCTGCCGACCTTGGCCGTAAAGGGCGCCTTGGCGCCGGCGCCGGTCAGAAAAACCGACTCTAACACGGGCAGATCGGCCATCTTCGGTGTGGCGATCCCGGCGAGTTTCGCGGCAGCTTTCTGATCGTTGGTGCCGCCGGTTGCCAGCATATCGCGGGTGCGGCTCAGCAGCTCATCTTCTCCACCAAGGAACACCAACGCCTCCAGCGCGGCAGCGTCAAACCCTTCGGTCAGGTCGAACAGTTTCAGCAGGCCCGCGCGGTCCAGCGGCCGGGCAAATTCGGCGCGGCGTTGGCAGATGGCAGCGGTCAGATCGTCGAAATCGCTGCCTGCAACATGCCGGGCCAGCGCCTCGACCAGATGCGCCTCGGGGCCGTTGGCGATGTCCTCGACGATTTCAGCGCGCAAAAGGGTGGCGGCGCGGTCTTCCATTTCGGCGAATTGCGGGCTGACGCCAGCCTCCAGCGGGAAACGGCGCAACAGCGAGGAACAGAAGGAGTGGATCGTCTGGATCTTGAGGCCACCGGGCGTTTCAATCGCGCGGGCAAAGAGCGTGCGCGCCTGCGCCAGTCCCTCGCCCCGGGCCACGTCGCCGGCGCCCAGATCGTCCAGCGCCGCGCTGAGCCTGTCATCGCCCAGCATCGCCCATTCGCCCAGCCGCTGGAACAACCGGTTCTGCATCTCGCTGGCGGCGGCCTTGGTATAGGTCAGGCACAGGATGTGCTGCGGCTGTACGCCTTTCAGCAAGAGCCGCGCCACCCGGTCGGTCAACACCTTGGTCTTGCCCGATCCGGCATTGGCCGCCAGCCAAGTCGAGGCATCGGGCCGCGCGGCGCGAAACTGCGCCTCAGATGCTGCATCGCGGGGGGCGGTCATGTCAGATCCTCCGGCTTTGGCATATCGCTGCGGTCCCATTCGCCAAAGCGCGCCAGATGATCGTAGTCGCCGGCAAAATCGTCCCGGTGAACCATGCGACGGCTGCTATAGCCCTGTTCGGGGTCGAAATAGGCTTCGATCAGTTTCTTCAGCTCAGCCCAGACCTTGGCCGGGGGTTCATCCGCCAGCGGCGCGGGCACTTCCTTGATCGGGGATTTCAGGCCGATGAAGGTCGCGCGCTCGACCCGCGCGGCGCCGTAGTCTTCAAAGGCGCCCTGTTCGGCCATGGCGGCCTCGATCAGCAGCTGTTTGTCAAAGGCGCGCTGTTGTTTGTCGGTCGGTGGATCGCCGGTCTTGTAGTCAAAGATATGCAGGCAACCGCGTTCATCGACGTCGATCCGGTCGGCCTGTCCGGTGATCTGGAAATCGAGCGGCGCAAGGCGAACTCCTCCGCTGATTTCGAACCCCGAAGGGCGCGCAGCGGCGCGGCGGGTCTGCTCACCCGCGACAAAGCTTTCGGCGATACGGGCGATCCTCGCCAGCCACAGGCTGCGGGCAACGGGCCAGGGGACCTCTGCCTGCAACTGGCTGCGGGTGCGCGCGATCAGCTCTTCCGGGGTCAGCAGCTCCGGGTTGTCGCGGCTATCGCGGATATAATCCTCAAACACCTTGTGCACCACGATCCCGCGCAACAGCGCATCGGGTTCCCGCATCAACGGGTTCAGCGGTTTCAGGCGCAGCACATGTTTGGCGTAAACCGCATAAGGATCGCGGATCAGGCGCGGGATTTCCGTGACTGACAGCTGTCGCGGACGGGCGGCAACTGGCGGGCGCGGGGCAGGGCGGCTGGCAGGTTCGCTTGGCAGCGGGACCTCCAGCGCCGTTGACCAATCCAGCCATGTCTGCCCGCGTGCGCGCATTGCCTCCAGCGCGGCGCGCCCGCCTTGTTCCGGCAGGCCGCGCAACAGGTTCATCATCCGGTTGAGCCAGCGCGAGGGTACGGTATCTGCCTCTTCCGAGCGTTTGGCACGGGTCAACCAGACCTCAGGCGCGGCCACGGCCTGCTGGAAGTCATGCGCAGAGAGACCGATGCGGCGTTCGGGCAGCAACAGCCCGGCCTGATTGCGCAACTGGCGGTTCAGCCAGGGATCGGGGCTGGCGGCCTCGGGCCAGCTACCCTCGTTGAGGCCGGCCAGAATGACCAGATCGGCGCCTTGAACACGGGCCTCTAGCGTACCCCAGATCATGATCGACCCATAAGGCGCGTCGCGGTCGCGCACCTCTTCCTGCGCCAGCAGCGCGCCCAGAAGATCGGCAAAGTCGCGGGCGCTCATCTCGCCGCCGAATTGCGCGTTCTCTTCCAGATCGGTGATCACCTTCAACGCCTTCTGGCCGGCTTTCTTGTCCCAGAGCGTGCCGCTGCCGCCCAGCTGACTGCCAGAGGCAATGCCTTCGGCGCGGGCGCGCAGGCGGGTGATCCAATCCGTCAGGGACAGGTTGCCCGGGGTGACCTGATCGGCAAATTGTGTCGTCAGCCAGTCGACCCAGCCGGGGATCAGATCGCGCGTGGTGCCAAAGGCGGCAAAACTGTCTGCATCGGGGAAGGGCGGGCCATTGCGGCGCAGCTCGAGTTCGAAATCGCGGGTATGGCGCAGGTGTTCGCCGCGCGCAGCCTCTGGCCCGTCATGGGTCAGCGGGTGTTTCAGCAGCGTCAGCAGCATGTCCGGCGTCAGCACGTGGCAGAACAGCTCGGCCACGTGGCGCAGGAAACGGCCCGGCGGAGACAGTTGCAGCGGCTGACCGGCGGAATCATCCGGCAGGATGTCCCAGCGGTCCAGCGCCGCCGACACCTGCCGCGTCAGCATCCGGTCGGGGGTGATCAGCGCCGCGGTCTGGCCATCCTCGGCGGCCTGCCGCAGACGCAAAGCGATGGTGAGCGCCTCGGATCTGGGGCTTGGCGCTTCGACAAGGGTGATGGTCTCGGCAGCGCGGTCGATATCGGTCAGCTGCGGTCCTTCGCTCATCCAGGCGTCGGTGACGGGGGCAGGGCGCAGCGCCAGCGACACCAGCCGGTTGCGGGCCGGAAACGGTGGGGTTTCATCTGTCCAGGGTTCAACATCACGCGGCGTGAGCTCCAGATCCTTCATCAGCCGGTAGAACCGGTATTGCGGGTGGTCTTCGGAGATCAGCGGATCATCAAGGCCGGACCAGACGTGATCGGGCTGGTCGAAATCGAACCCCGGCAGGATCACCGCGCCCTGCGGCAGGCGGGCGATGGCTTCCATCAGCATCAGCGTGGTACCGCGCGAGCCGGTGGAGCCGGCCAGGATCACCGGGTGTTGCGGCGGTGCGCTCTGCCACTGGTCGATCAGGTTCAGAACCACCTGCCGCTGGCGGGCTTCCTTGTCCATGGCATCGTCGTGGCGGTCGACAAAATCATCTGCGATCCCGATGAAGGCCTGCGCGCGCGCCCAATGCCCGGACATGTCCGAGACATCAAGATTGCGGATGGTGTCGGTGCTGACGCCTTCGCCCTGCATTTCGTCGATCAACGCCGCCAGACTGTCGGAGAGATCGAAAAGCGAGGCCCGCGCGGCAAGATCCGGCTGCGCGTCCAGCAGTTTCGCGATCAGCTGCGACAGCTCCAACCGGCGCCTGAGCGAGGGCAGAGCAGGTGGCAGGCCGTGCAGGGTGGCGCGCTGTGCCAGATCGGTCAGCAGCGACAGGCGTGGCAGCAGCAGGGTGGGACCTGCGTCAAACAGATCGCGCACCCGGCGCTGCATGCGGGCGGTGTTGACGATCACCTCGGCGCGGGCCAGCGCCTCGGGCGGGAGGCCAGCGCTGCGCGCGATTAGGCCGTTCACTAGCGCCCGCGGGAAATCGACACCGCAGGGCAGGGCGAACAGGCGCGGTTTGTCCTGTGGTTCAAACATCGTCATGTGCCAGCAATTGCTCCGCCAGGGTGATGCCTTCGGGGTGGCCCACATCGCACCAGTGGCCGGGATATTCGAGGGCGTACAGCCGTTTTTCCTCGATCATCGGGTTCCATAGCAGGCGGGTGGAAAAGGCGGCCTCGTTGATGCTCTGCAATCCGTCTGTCTTGAGGATCTGCACACCGCCCCAGACCAGATCGCCGCCCCATGAAATGCGCCCCGCCGCGTCGGCCGAGAAATCACCGCCGCCCTTCCGCCCCACAGCGCGCGCCAGCGGTACGCAGAGCATGAGGCCGTCCATCTGCGCGGGATCCCAAGCCGCGCGCAGCATTTCAAAGGGGTTCGGCCCAGCCCAGATCGCATCGGAGTTTGAGGTGTAAACGGGACCATCACCCAGAAGGGGCAGCGCATGGCGCAGACCGCCGCCGGTATCCAGGATCTCCGGCTGTTCGTTGCTGATCAGAACGCCCTGCGATTTCAGGTGCTCCTGCAGGATCTCTGCCTTGTAATGGGTGTTGACCACGATCCGCGCGGGCTGCACCGCGTGGGCCAGATCCAGCGTGTGGTCGATCAGGGGCCGCCCGGCAACCGGGATCATCGGTTTCGGCAGATTCCGGGTCAGCGCCTTCATCCGGGTGCCAAAGCCGGCCGCGTAGATCATTACTGCTTCGGGGGATAGCGCCGCCATTATCGCAGCCTGTCCAGGTTTTCGGGGCTGGGTGGGGGTAGATCACTGCGCAGCCAATCCGCCAGAGGCGCAAGGGCGGGGTGCTCCAACCCGCGCATGACATGGCCCCAGACGCGCGGGATCAGATCCAGATACTGCGGCTTGCCGCCTTCCTGCGACAGCCGCGCAAAAATGCCTAGGATACGCAGGTTTCGCTGCACGCCGATCACCGTATAGGCGGTGCGGAACCCGGAGGGATCGACACCGGTGACCTCAATGTAGTGATCGATCATCTGCATCTCGACCCCGGCGGGCACATCGCGGCGGGCGTCCTGCAGGAGCGAGACCAGATCATAGGCCGGATGACCGGTGCGGGCGTCCTGAAAATCGATGATGCCGACGCGGGCGATCCCGTCCCGATCCGGCAGCCACAGCAGGTTCTGGGCATGAAAATCCCGGTGCACAAAGACGGCGTCGCCCTTGACGCTGTGGCGCAGGATGTCTTCGAACTGATCTTCGAACCGGTTGGTCAGCACGCTGTCCTCCTGCCCGGTGATGCCGCTTCGGTAGGTTGTCATCACAAGGCTGGCCATTTCCGCCATGACACGCGGACCAAGCGGCTCCAGATCGGGCAGCGGCGCCTGATGCAGCGCAATCAGAAGATCGGTTGCGGCCCGGTAGAGGGACATTTCCTGACTGGGATCCTGTTCGATCACGCTGCTGAACAGCCCGTCGCCGAGGTCCTCAATCAGCAGGAAGCCGTGTTCTGAGTCCTCAGCCAGAATTTCGGGCGCGCTCACGCCCTGTTCGTGCAGGTATTCGGCGATCTGAACGAAGGGGCGGATATCCTCGCCCTTTTCTGCCGGGGCATCCATCAGCACCGCAGAGCCGCCGTGTGGGCCGATCAGCCGTTCATAGCGGCGCATCGAGGCATCGCCGGCCAACGGGCGGCGTTCCCAGCTGCCGTATCCGGCGCCCGACAAAAAGGCGGAGATCAGCTCTGTTCGGTCTGTCATGAAAAAACTTGCTCCATCAGGGGCTGCCATCTGTCATCGCTCCACCGCAGGGTCAGCAGACGAGCATCTTCGCTATCGGGGTCCAGTGCAAACGTCAGGTGCAATGCGTGCTGCGGCGCCAGCTCCTCCAGTCGGTCGGGCCATTCGACCAGGGTGATCGCGGTGTCAAAGGCGGCGAGCAGCCCCAGTTCTTCGACCTCATCAAGCGACGACAGGCGGTAAAGATCCGCATGCCACAGCTCACCCGCCGGGACCTCGTAGGTCTGGACCAGCGTGAAGGTGGGAGAGGGGACATCTTCGGGGATGTCCTGCAACGACTGGATCAGGTGGCGGGCGAAATGCGTCTTGCCGGCGCCGATGGGACCTTCCAGAAGCAGGCAATCGCCCGGGCAGAGGGCCCCGGCGATTTTTTGTGCCAGATCGGCGGTATTTTCGGCCGAAGCCAGAGTGCAGGAATGAGGACTTTTGATCATGGCGCCACAATGGCGTCAGGCGTCATGCGCTGCAAGCGGGATTGCCCTTGGGGGTGCCCGGCTTGCAGTCCTGCTCAGCTGTGATCAGAGATGGCAAAGCGTTCCTGTTCGGCGCAGGGCAGGCTGGTCTGCGGATTGCAGAAGCTGACCATGGTGGCGCCGTTCTGGATGCCGGTGACCTTGCACATCAGCGGCGTGCCGTCGCGCAGTTTCACATTTGCCCACCAGGGGTCGCGCGCATCGCTGGCTGCGACGAAATCGCGGATCTCTCCCCAAGCCGGTGTCGGGGCGCAGGTGTCCTGCCAGACGCGGCTGGCATCCATGATCGACACTTTGGCAAAGCTGGCGTCTGGGTCCATTTTCCACATCTGATGATAGGCGGCGTTGGAGAAAGTCATGCTGCCATCATTTGCAAAGACGGCGATGGCTTCGTCCATCTGGTCCATGATCGACTGCCCCATTTCCAGCTCCGAGCGGAACTGACGCGTCAGGGTCACTTCGGCGGTGATGTCCTCGAACAGGAAGGCAATGGCACCATCGGGATGCGGGCGGCCAGAGACAGAATAGACCGAACCCGAGGGCAGCGACCATGTTTCCTTGTACCGGCCTTCAGCAGCGGCCTCGAGCAGGTCTTCGAACTGGTGGCGCCAGCTGGAGTAATTCTTGGGCTCGGGCATCATGCGCTGGTCGCGCAGACGGTCGAAAAAGCTCATCAGGTTGGGACGGGAGCTGAGGAAATCGGGCGGCAGCGCGGTCAGGTCGATCAGCACCGGGTTGAACAGGACCAGCTGACGGTTGCGATCAAAGATGGCCAGACCAATGGACAGCTGGGCAAAGGTTTTTGCCAGAGTCTGCACAAAGTTGCGCTGGGCGATTTCAGCATCCACCACCGCATTCACATCGACAGCGTGACACAGCCAGCCGGCTTCGGTTTCGGTGGTCGAAATGTTGTACCACAGCTGCTTGTTGCTGTCGGGCAGCGGGATGGAAATCCGTTCCGGTTTGCCGCTGGATTTGGGTTCGTCAAGATCGGTGAACAGCGGCTCGGAGCTATCGACATCACGTCCACGGATTTTATGGGTAAGGTTGTCATAGGCCAGGTTGGACCAGGTGATCGCGCCTTCATCCGATTGCAGCCAGACCGGATAAGGGGCCTGATGCACGGCGGCGCGCAGGGTGGTCAGTTCCTGATCCTGCGATCTGTTCTGCTCTTCCAGGGTCGAGCGGCGCAGCTGCACGCGGGTGATACCGTCGATCCATTCACAATGCGCTTCGCGGCTTTCGGCGGATTCGGTGCCCGACAGGACAAGGGGACCGACATCTTTCAGAAATCCGGGCGATTGCGGCAGGCCGGGGTAATTGCGCGCCAGCTGGTCGCGCAGCATGTTCCAGCTGAACGCCTCGGCGTGTTCGCCAATGAATTTGCGTGCGCCCGAGGACCAGCCGATCAGGTTGGTGTCGTCAAACAGGAAGACCGCATCAGTACGCCCGTCGCTGGACAGCAGATCCTGCTCCAGCGATTTGGAGCGCGCGCCGGGAGACAGCCACCACACAGCGGCCGCGGCTGTGGCGGCGCAGAGGGTTGCCAAGATTAGCCATTCGATTGAAACGATGTTCTGCATGTTGTCCTGCCTTGCTCGCGTATCGCTTTATCAATGGTTGCTTAAAAATGGTTAAATGAAGTTTAATTGGTTGCTAAAAAGTGAACAGTTAAATTTCAATTCTCTGGTTTTTCCCGGTTGGAACGGCATTTTCGCCCTTGAGCGCGTCGACTTTGTCACGCGGCCAGGAGACTTCGACGATGGCACCCCGGCGTTCTTTTGGCAGTATTAGTCCGGGAAGCGGGGCCGATCCATTGGTAAACCGCAGGTTGGCGCCGCTGCGTTCCAGCAGGGTTTTGGCGATGAACAGGCCCAGCCCCATGCCTTCGTAACCGGGGCGTTTGCGCCGATCAGATCCGCTGCGCCGTCGTTTCATGAAGGGATCGCCGATCCGGCCCAGCATCTGAGAGGGGAACCCGCGCCCGTCGTCGCTGATCCGAACCTCGATTTTTTCGTCGTCCCAGGCGGCGTCGATCCAGACGGTGCTGCCCGCGAAATCCACCGCGTTCTGTACCAGATTGCGCAGTCCGTGGATGATCTCGGGTTTGCGCAGGATGGTGGGTTGCTGCAGGCTGCCGTCCTCCAGCGGGGCTTCGTGAAAAACGACCGTCGTGCCGCGGTCCATATGCGGTTCGGCTGCCTCGTGGATGACGGTCGAGAGCGGCGCCTGGCGCAGATGCAAGTCGTCCTTGCCGGCCCGGCCCATGCTGCGCAGGATATCGCGGCAGCGGTCCGCCTGTTCCCGGATCAGGGCGGCGTCTTCGCGCAGGTCGGGGCGGTCGTCCAATTCATCCAACAGTTCGGCACTGGCCAGTTTTATGGTGGCCAGCGGTGTGCCAAGTTCATGCGCGGCGGCAGCGACCACGCCGCCAAGGTCGGTCAGCTTTTGCTCACGCGACAGGGCCAGCTGGGTGGCAGAAAGCGCGTCCGACATGCTGCGGATCTCGGTGCTGATCCGGAAGGAGTAGAACCCGATGAACAGGATGGCGATGACGATGGCGGTCCAGTTGCCAAAGACAAAGACATCCGGAACCCGCAGC
This sequence comes from Phaeobacter sp. SYSU ZJ3003, assembly GCF_041300735.1. Lineage (NCBI taxonomy): Bacteria > Pseudomonadati > Pseudomonadota > Alphaproteobacteria > Rhodobacterales > Roseobacteraceae > Phaeobacter > Phaeobacter sp. SYSU ZJ3003. The sequence goes on from NZ_PXNU01000002.1 coordinate 306,672, forward strand.
AGGAACCCCTGTTCGGTGCGCAGGGGAATATGAAATTCGGCCATCAGTGTTACCAGCATGATGGCAGTACCGCCAATGATCAGGGTTGAGCGCAGCCCCATCATGGCAGCGGAAATCGTCACCGGCGCCAGAACCAGCAGGGCAAAGGGATTGTGCAGACCGCCGGTCAGGCTCAACAAAAACGCCAGCTGCATCAGATCGAACAGTACCATCAGGAAGTTTTCGAATTCCGATAGGCGCTTGTTCTCGGGGAACATCAGGGTGGCGACAAGATTTCCGGTGACCGCGATGCCGACCGCCAGAAAACATAGCGGCAGCACCAGTTGCAGATTGTACATGTACTGCGCCACCAGGATCGCAATGATCTGCCCGGCGATGGCCACCCAGCGCAGCAGGATCAGGGTCCGCAAACGGATCCAGTGGCTGCGTTCCTGGCCATGCATCAGGCCGAATTGGGTCTCGCTCATCTGGGCCTCCTGATCTGCGGCGCATTATCACGTTCCCGCGCCGATCGGCGGTGTGACGCCGTGTGCAGTTGCATCGGCTGAGTTTCTTGATAGGTCTCGCGCCCGAAACGATCAACAACCCTTCCCGTTCGCAAAGTGTGATCACATGACCCGCCTATATGCCCTTCTTGCTGCCCTGTTCATTGCTGCTCTTGCCGGCGGCACCTGGTTCCTGACCCGCCCAGGGGACAGCGATGACAAATTCGCCCAGTGCCGCAGCAGTAAGATTGCCGGTGGCGCCGATACCATTGGCGGGCCGTTCGAACTGGTCAATTCCAAGGGTGAGACGGTTACCGACAAGGATGTCATTACCGAACCATCGCTGCTGTACTTTGGCTATACCTTCTGCCCCGACGTCTGCCCGCTGGATGTGTCCCGCAACGCCGAGGCCATCGATGTGCTGGATGAACGCGGTTACAGCGTGACACCGGTGTTCATCTCGATCGACCCGGACCGCGACACCCCCGAGGTGGTTGGCGATTTTGCCTACAACATGCATGAAAAGATGATCGGTCTCACCGGATCGGCCGAGCAGGTCAAGGCGGCCAGCCAGGCCTACAAGACCTATTACAAGAAACAGGACGGGGATGAGGACTATTATCTGGTCGATCATTCCACCTTTGCCTATCTGGTGCTGCCTGAGGACGGTTTCGTCGAATTCTTCCGCCGCGATGAGACGCCCGAGCAGGTGGCAGACAAGATCGGCTGTTTCATTGATAACATGTAACGGTGTCTGGCATTTGACCTTTGCCACCCGGCGTTTAATATCCAAAACAAGAATTTGCTGAACGAACGCGGAGGAGCGGGCATGGTCGAAGCGACGCAAAGGGACATCGGACCCGACAAATCGCTCTTGTTGGTCGATGATGATGAACCGTTTCTGCGCCGCCTGGCCAAAGCGATGGAAAAGCGCGGTTTCGAGATTGAGACCGCCGGATCTGTCGCCGCTGGCAGCGCCATCGCCACCGCCCGGCCCCCAGCCTATGCGGTTGTCGATCTGCGGCTGGAGGATGGCAACGGTCTGGATGTGGTCGAGGTGATCCGAGAAAAACGTCCCGACAGCCGGGTTGTGGTGCTGACCGGATATGGCGCCATTGCCACCGCCGTTGCTGCGGTGAAGATCGGCGCCACCGATTACCTGTCGAAACCGGCGGATGCGACCGATATCACCAATGCGCTCTTGGCCTCGGCGGATGAACTGCCGCCGCCACCGGAAAACCCGATGAGCGCGGACCGCGTGCGCTGGGAGCATATTCAGCGCATCTATGAACTCTGCGACCGCAACGTGTCCGAAACCGCTCGGCGGCTGAACATGCACCGGCGGACCTTGCAGCGGATCCTCGCCAAACGCAGCCCCAAGTAAAGGCAACCCCCAGGCGAGGACCACACATGACAGAGCATGGCGCCGGACCCGAAGATCAGCCGTTGCCCGACGGGGGCTGGTCCGAGGAGATTGAGACCCTGCGCGGTGCCTGCGTGATCCCGCCGGTCGACAGTGCGCTGGTGCAAAAGGCCGGCGTGTTGACTGCCTCTGGTGATTACTGCGCCAAGGCCGCGCTCTGGCGCAAATACCGCCCGATCACCGTGCAGCCCGACCCGCCGAGTGAGGTCAACGCAACCCTGCCGGGGCGCTGGCTCTGGGGCGGGGTGCTCTGGGCGCATTTCGGGCATTTCCTGGTGGAAAGCTCGTCCCGGCTCTGGGCGCTGCCACATCTGGATCAGCCGGTGGACGGCATCCTGTTCATCCCCAAACGCCCGGCTGTGGGCGATGAAACGCGCGGCTTTCAGCGCGAGTTCATCAATCTCTTTGCGCCGGGCCTGCCAATCCGGGTTGCGGCTGAACCGACCCGGGTTGAGGAACTGGTGGTGCCAGGGCAGGGGTTTGGCCTTGGCCATATCACTCGTGGCACCCGCAAGTTCCGCAATGCGGTGCACAGCCGCTTTGCCCGGGATGTGACCCCTGAAGGCCCTGAAAAGCTCTATATCTCCCGTTCGAAACTGGGCCTCAGCAAGGGCGGTCTTCTGGGCGAAGAGCAGATGGAAGAGCTGCTTCAGGCCGAAGGCTACGAGATCTTCCACCCGCAGGAGCACAGCCTGACCGAGCAACTGGCGCGCTACAAGGCGGCGAAACGGGTGATCGCGGCGGATGGCTCGGCGCTGCATCTCTTTGCCATGGTAGGAAGGCCGGATCAGAAGGTCGCGATGGTCCTGCGGCGCCAATCCGGCGCCAATAATCTGCTGGCGATGAATGTAGCGCATTTCTGCAAATGCAATCCGTTGGTGATTGGCGCGCTTCGCACTGAATGGGTGCCGGTCAACAAGCCAAAGTCGAGCCGCAACAGCTTTGGCGAGATCGACCATTCGGTGATCGGCCGGGCTCTTGCCACGCATGGATTCATTTCTGCTGATGCGCAATGGCCGGTGCTGAGCGACGATCAGCGGCAACAGATCCTTGTCGAAAAGGGGCTTGGCGGCAGCGACCGTTTCGTGGAATCGCCCGAATTCAAACAGCAGCGGATCCGCGAAATGCGCCGCGCCCGTCGGGCCAGGCGGGCGGCCAAAACCGCCAACGCCTGAGGTAGTGGCCTAAAGCTGCGCCAGCAACTCTGCGTGGCGGCTGACAAAATCACGGCGCACCTCGACCGGCGGGCGCAGGTCGATAGACAGATCGCCCGTGATCTGCGGGTCGATGCTGCCAAAGAACTTGTTGGCCTCCGTCTCCGAAAACCCGGCGATCTGCACCGCCTCCATCCATGCGCTGATTTTGTCGGCGCGCTTGATCTTGGACTTGATGGTTTTTGGCAGGGCGGCGGGCAGGCCGAAACGGACATGGATGGCCGTAGTCAGCCGCTGATCCAGATCCTCATACCCGGGACCGACTGCTGCCTTCACCGGGGATATCATGTCGCCGATGACATATTCCGGGGCATCGTGCAGCAGCGCGGCCAGGCGCCATTTCACGGGCGCCTTGGGGTAAAGACGGGCGAACAAGCTCTCGACCAGCAGCGAATGTTCGGCTACCGAATAGGCGAAATCACCCTTGGTTTGCCCGTTCCAGCGCGCCACAAAGGCCAGCCCGTGGGCGATATCCTCGATTTCAATGTCGACGGGCGTGGGATCCAGAAGATCCAGTCGGCGCCCTGACAGCATGCGTTGCCAGGCGCGGGCAGGTTTTGGAGGCATCGGTCGGGTCCGGCTCTTACAGAGGTTCTACCTGTGCCTAGCCGCTTGGCACCCAGCGTGCAAATCCTGAATTGCGTGGCATTTGGTCCGGGGCAACCCTCTGCTCTGGGTGGTTTCATTGCTTGTAAAGCGTTGCGGTGTTAAGTGCGTGGCCAAGTTGAGGCTGAGCCAGAATGGAGTTGCCAATGGGCACGGATTACATCGTCAAAGACATCGCATTGGCCGGGTTTGGCCGCAAGGAACTGGATATCGCGGAAACCGAAATGCCGGGGCTGATGTCCCTGCGCGCGGAATACGGGGACAGCAAGCCGCTGAAAGGTGCCCGTATCGTCGGCTCCCTGCATATGACCATCCAGACCGCGGTGCTGATCGAAACCCTGGTGGCGCTTGGCGCCGATGTCCGCTGGGCATCCTGCAACATCTTCTCGACCCAGGATCACGCCGCTGCGGCGATTGCCGAGGCAGGCATTCCCGTCTTTGCCATCAAGGGCCAGACCCTGGAAGAGCACTGGGATTACCTCGACCGCTCCTTCCAGTTCGCCGAAGGTGCCAACATGATCCTCGACGATGGCGGCGATGCGACGCTCTACGTGCTGCTGGGCGCCCGCGCCGAAGCAGGTGAGGACATCATCCCGGTACCCGGCTCCGAGGAAGAAGCCGCGATCAAGGCGCAGATCCAGAAGCGCATGAAGGAAAGCCCCGGCTGGTTCACCAAGACCCGCGACGCGATCAAGGGCGTTTCCGAAGAGACCACCACCGGCGTGCATCGCCTGTATGAGCTGGTGAAACAGGGTCAGCTGCCCTTCCCGGCGATCAACGTCAATGACTCGGTCACCAAGTCGAAGTTCGACAACAAATACGGCTGCAAGGAAAGCCTGGTCGACGGCATCCGCCGCGCCACCGACACCATGATGGCCGGCAAGGTCGCGGTGGTCTGCGGCTACGGCGACGTGGGCAAAGGCTCGGCGGCCTCT